>CASFXV010000037.1 GCA_949298795.1 uncultured bacterium | reverse complement strand
ATGACAGGTAGTGGAAACTACTTAAAGTAGTAGCTAGTAGAGTGAGGGCTATGCCCGTATTGTGAAAAACCCCCGGCTACGCCGGGGGATATTTATTTTGTTGTGCTTGCAGATGTTCTTGTTTTATGAAAACGGGTTTGTTTATAAAACAGCAGCCGTTATTGCAAGGCTGTTATTTGCCGCGCCAGTTTGTTGGCAGGGGATGCGGTTTTCTGCCGCAGGTTTACCTTCCATACCCCGCAGGGCACGGTATTTTTGCGCAGGTATTGGGGAAATTCCCCCAATTTCACAAAGGCTTTGCAGGTTACGGTGTAAATGTTTTCGTCTTTAGTGGGGGAGGCGGTTAGTTGGCGTTCACCCAGCCAGAACGTCCAGTCTTGTTTGGTGTAGGTTTTGTTAATGGAGTAAAAATAATGGTCTATGGTGTCCCCTTGGGTGCGTTGCAAAATGGTTTTGGCTTCTTCTGTATTATTTTTGCGCTCCGCTTGGCGGGCGGCGGCTTCTTGTTTGGCTTTTTCCAGCTTTTCTTTGGTTTCTTTGCGCACGCGGGCTTGGGCTTCATCTTGCGCCAGCTGGGCCAAGCGGGCGGGGTCTTCCACTAATTTGTATTTTAATTTTACCCGCCCCTTATTTGAGATAATTCCTTTGGGGTTGGTGGATACCCGGGTGGTGTTAACTAAATTGGAATGGGAAACGCTAAGCGTAAGCTGACCGGGGGTGTAATAATAGGCCTTGCCGTAGCGGGCCAGGTCTTTTTTAAAATTTTTGTTAAAGTCCAGGGTAACGGACGGTTTTTCCGTCCGCCAGCAACAGGCGGATATGCAGCTTTCCACCAAATCCAGCCGTCCGGCGGCTTCCTGCGGGAAAAAATGCAAATCAAAACGGTAGCAGGAATCATATTGTTTGCCGTCAAAATCTGTGCGCTTGGCGGATATTTCCAGCCAAGGTTTCGTGGTGGCTACGCCGGAATTGTTGAGCGGGGTATAACAGCCGGCCGCCAGTAAAATGCAAGTTGCGCCAAACAAGATTTTTTTCATACACTTAATTATAATAACTTTTTAGCCGGCAAGGAGTTGCTATGAACTTTATCTTAAGCTATGTAGAAAAAATTCCTTTTATACCTGACCATTGGAACATGCCTGTTGCGCAAATTATTTCCGCCGCGGTGTTTATTGTTCTTTTGTATGTAGTGGCAAAATTTTTTGCTTGGTTTTTTAACCGCTATGTGTCAGACTTGCTGCTACGCTTTCGTGTGGAACGCTGGGCCAAAGGCATGCAGGCCCATAAATTTTTTACCGCGTTTGGGGTGGTGGCGGCCGCCATTGTGGCCATGCATTTGTACCCGGTGTTTATTACCAAAAACGTGGCGTGGCTTTCTACCATTATGGCCAAATTAACCGGTTTATTTATTATTCTTAGCTTTTCCTGGCTGATTAACGCCGGTTTAAACACTTTAAACCATTTATATGGGCATAACCCGAATATTCCCATAAAAGGGCTTGTGCAAGCGATAAAAATTATTGTTTTCCTGCTGACATCTTTGTTTGTATTGTCCTTGGTATTGGGGCGCAGGCCGATGTATATTATTACCGGTTTATCCGCTTTGGCGGCGGTCTTCTCCTTAATATTCAAAGACCCCATTTTAGGGTTTGCCGCCAGTATCCAGCTTACCACTAACAAGTTGATTAAAATAGGGGACTGGATTACTGTAGACTCAGCCGGCGCGGACGGAAATATTATAGACATTTCGTTAACCAGCGTGCGGGTGCAGAATTTTGATATGACGATTGTCAGCGTTCCCACGTATGATTTGATTTCCAAGCCTTTTAAAAATTGGAGCGGTATGTACGAAGCCAAAGCGCGGCGTATCCAGCGCAGCATTTTGTTGGACGTGGACACCATTAAGTTTGTGGACGCGCCTATGTTGGAACGGCTCAAAAAAATCCAGCTGCTGACGGACTATCTGCAGGATAAAGAGGCCGAAATAAAAGCCTTTAACGCAGAGCGTAAAGTAAAAGAAAACTTTTTAAACGGACGGCATTTAACCAATATCGGTACGTTTCGCCAATACGCGCAGCTGTATTTGCAAAGCCGCCCGTATGTGGTATCGGACTCCCCGGATTTTACGTTAATGGTGCGCCAGCTGCCTCAAACCACGGGCGGCGTGCCGCTGGAAGTATACTGCTTTTTAAATACGACCATTTGGACCGATTACGAAGCTTTGCAAAGCGACATCTTTGACCACTTGTTTTCCGTCCTGCCGGAGTTCGGCCTCAGCGCATACCAACAGCCCAGCGGGCGCAGTATTGTGCAGGGCGTAAAAGAGTTTGGAGGGGTATCCATTCAGGCGTAAATAACTCTTTTCTTTCAAAAAACCCCGCGTTATGCGGGGTTTTTTTATAACTACTGCTCACAATAAACCCCGGGCGTAAGCCCGAGGGATGGAGTGTGTATCCCCAAATCTTCATATTTAGTACCATCTCAAT
>CASFXV010000036.1 GCA_949298795.1 uncultured bacterium | reverse complement strand
CAAGCCGGACGACATCACGGAAACGTGTTCAGACGGAAAGACGGTACGCACGAAAGCCTATAGTTGTGTAAACAATGTATGGACGGCGGGTAACTGGGATAAAGAATGCCCGGCAGAATCCGAATGTGTTCCTTACTATGGAAACAGTTCTTTTTCCTCTCTCTTTTTTGATAGATCTGCTTTACCAGTAATGTCAACGCAAGATTCTTGTAATGGAAAAATTCATTATGGTGGTTTTTCTTGTTCTGAAGAGGACAAGAAAAACAAAAAAGTTTGCCAAGATTATTTTGCGGCTACTTCAGATCAAGGTTGTACAGTCACGCAAGATGGGAAGTGGTTGGTGTGGACGGAAGCCAATCTTGGTTCTAATGCGGGCCAAATTGTCACTTCTTTAGCAACTTGCGATTGGGCTATTTTTGATTATTCCAATCATCATGGTGGAGGGGCTCCGCCTCCCAGTGAGGTTTGTAAATATGTCAATATGTATGGACGCTCTCCTGGGAAATGCGGTGCCTATTTTGATACGGGCCGTTATGATGGTGGAGGAACTGCAAATACGGGCCAGAAGATTTATCAGTTGCGAGCCTTATCATGTGAAAAACCCGTAACAAAATGTCCCGCCTTGGTTCGCAGAGTGGAGTGTTGCCCTAATTAATATATTTTCACGAGACCTCCTTGCTCTAGCTAATGCAAAGAGGAAACGGCCTCCCCAAAAGGGAGGCCGTTCTCGTTTATAGTGCCATGTGTGCCGCCCACACTCCTTATAATTTAGTAAAATATATATACTGCGTTATGATAGACATAAAAAACCTTTCCTTCCATTTTGGCGTCCGCGCTTTGTTTGAAGATACTTCCGTAATGATACAAGATGGGCAAAAAGTAGGCCTGGTAGGTCAAAACGGATGCGGAAAAAGTACCCTTTTTAAGCTGATTATGGGGGCATTCTCCCCCGATGGCGGAAAGATAGACATTACCCGCGGCACCCAAATAGTAACCGTAGCGCAGGATATAGCGGACCCTTCCCAACAACTTCTCCCTTTTGTATTGGCGGCCGATAAAGAACTGACCGCCCTGGAAAAAGAATCCCAAAACCCCGCCATTACCGGGGAACGCCTGGCGGAAGTGTTTGAGCGCATGGAAAATTTAGGCGCGCACAGCGCCACCGCGCGCGCCAGCGCCATTTTAAGCGGGCTTGGGTTTGAAAATAAAGATTTTGACCGCCCTTTAAAAGAATTTTCCGGCGGGTGGCAGGTGCGCGCCTGTTTGGCTGCCACTTTATACGCCCCCAGCACGTGTTTACTGCTGGACGAGCCCACCAACCACCTGGATTTGGAAACGTCCGTCTGGCTGGAAAACTATTTAAGCCGTTTGGACAAAACCATTTTTATCATCAGCCATGACCGGCATATTTTAAACCTGCTGTGCGATAAAATTATCCACGTGGAAGACGCCAAACTAAAGCTGTATAACGGCAATTATGACCAGTTTGAACGCACCCGCGCCGCCGCCATAGAAGGCGCGCGTTTAGCCGCCGCCAAGCACGAACGCGTGGTGGCGCATTTGCAGTCTTTTGTGGACCGTTTCCGTTATAAAGCCACCAAGGCCAAGCAGGCCCAAAGCCGTATTAAGATGATTGAAAAAATGGGGGAGGTGCCCCCTATCCCCAAAGACCCGGAAGTGCATTTTCAGTTTCCGTCTCCCACCCGGCTTACCCAGTCTTTAATTTCCATTGAAAACGGGGTAGCGGGCTATGACGATAAGCCGGTTCTTTCCAACTTAAACCTGCGTATAGAGCAGGATGACCGCATTGCCCTTTTGGGTGCAAATGGGAACGGTAAATCCACGCTGGCAAAGGTGCTTTCCCACCGGTTGTTACTCATGAGCGGGCGCATGACGACGGCAAAAAAAATGAAAATCGCCTATTTCTCCCAGCACCAAACGGAAGAGCTGGACGTAGACAAAACACCCTTTGAGCAATTGGCCGAAGTGATGCCCGGCGCCAGTGAAACGCAAATCCGCGCGCAGCTGGGCGCGTTTGGCTTAAATAAAGCCAAGTCCGATACGGAAATTGGCAAACTGTCCGGGGGGGAGAAATCCCGCCTGCTTTTGGCGCTTATTACCAAAGACGCCCCCCACCTGCTTATTTTGGACGAGCCCACCAACCACCTGGATATACAATCCCGCCAGGCGCTGTTGGAAGCCCTGAACGAGTATGAAGGCGCCGTGGTGCTTATCACGCACGATTTGCACGTCATAGAACTGGCGTGTGATACTTTGTGGATTGTGCGCGGCGGCACCTGCCAAAACTTTACCGGTGATTTGGAAGACTACAAAAACCAACTGCTTAACGGCAATAAAGGGGCCAATGGCGCCAGTGATAAAATATCCGGCAAAGAACGCCAGCGCAAAGACGCGGCCAAACGCCGCGCGGAAGCGGCCCCGCTTAAAAAACAAATACGGGAACTGGATAAAGTGATAGAAAAATTATCCGCCCGCAAAGCCCAGCTGGAACAACAGTTAGTGGCGCAGTACTCGGCAGACGGCAGCATAGAGCTTGCCCTGCTGACGGACGAACTAAATAAACGTGAGGAGGAATGGCTTTCTTTAAACGAACAATGCCAAGCCCTCCTGCACGCAGATTAATATATAAGGATATTTACAGAATGAAAGACTTTCGCATCTTGCCCGAGTTTTTGCAAAAAGCGTTGCACCGCTTGGGCATTACCACGCCTACGCCCATACAGGCGCAGGCCATTGAGCCCGCCCTCAACGGGCGCGACGTGCTGGGCACCGCCCAAACGGGTACCGGTAAAACTTTCGCGTTTTTACTGCCTATTTTAACCCGTATGGAAAAAGAAGAGGGGGGCAGCGCGCTGGTGCTTTCCCCCACGCGGGAATTGGCCCAGCAAACCTATGAAGCTTTGCGTGATTTGGTGGAAAAAGACCCCCGCTTTACAGCGGTGTTGGTTATCGGCGGGGATAATATAGACCGCCAAATAACCAAATTGGCCAAGCGCCCGCGCTTTATTATCGCCACGCCCGGCCGCGTGATTGACCACATGAAACGCAAAACCATTGATTTAAGCGACGTGCGCTATTTTGTGCTGGACGAGACGGACCGCATGCTGGATATGGGCTTTCGGGACGATATCCAAACCATCGCCTATATCCTGCCCGAAAACGGCAAACAAACCCTGCTCTTTTCCGCCACGATGCCCAAAGAAATTACTTCTTTGGCGGCCCAATATTTAAAGGACCCGGTGCGCGTGCAGATAGGGTCTGTTACGTCCACGGTGGATTTGGTCAGCCAGGAAATTATCTGCTTGGGCGTGCGGGAAAAACTGCCCCAGCTTATTCACGAATTAAAAACCCGCAAAGGATCTATTTTGGTTTTTGTGCGCACCAAACACGGGGCGGACCGCTTGGCTAAACAGCTTAAAATGTATGGCATTAAAGCCAACGCCCTGCATGGGGATTTGCGCCAAAACCGCCGCCAGCAGGTAATGGACTCTTTCCGGGACGGCATACTGCCCGTCTTGGTGGCTACGGACGTAGCCGCCCGCGGGATTGACGTGCCCCACATCGGACATGTAATTAATTATGATTTGCCCCAATGCCCGGAAGACTACATCCACCGCATTGGCCGTACGGGCCGCGCGGGGTCCGTCGGGTGCGCCGTATCTTTTATAGCCGGAGACGAAGACAAATGGCGTGAAATCAGCGAAGTGGCCCAATTTTCCACCCCCGTTAAACTGGTGGAAAAAACCATAGACCCGCTGCCTACTCCCAAATTTGTGGCGCAGGAGGAGGGGCGCGGGCGTTCCCGCGGGCGTTTATCCGGCGGGCACCGCCGGGAGGAAGAACGGGCCGAAGCCCCTTCCCGCCAGGAAAATTACAAACCGCGCGTTATTTTGGCTACGGATACCTTGGTGGTTTCTTCCTCCAAAAAGCAAACCCCGCATAAACCGCGCCGCCAGCAGCCGGGGCGTTCTTCCCAAACGGAAAACCGTTTTGGCGGGCATCATGTTACGCGGGTGGGGGCTTCCAAGCGCGCGCTTAAAAAACAGCGTGAACTGGCCGCCCGGAAAAACAAAAAAGAAAGCGCTAAAAAGGGCTTAAAAAGTTTGGTAAAAAAGGCGTTTTCCAAACTGTTTGGCCGTAAGAAAAAGAAATAATTTACCTAATAAAAAGCCCCACTTAAAAGTGGGGCTTTTTGTTGATAATTTTTTACGTTTTCCAAAATATTTTTAAGCAAGCCATGTTGCCTGACCTTTTTTACGGGGCTTGTATTGTTTTTTTTTTTTGATTTTGATTAGAAATTAAATTTATCAAAAAAGGAAACTTAAGATGAAAAAACGCATATGCGGGGGATTAGGCGGCTTTACGCTCATTGAACTTTTGGTGGTAGTTTTGATAATAGGTATCTTGGCGGCGGTGGCTTTGCCACAATATGAGAGGGCGGTATTAAAAAGCCGTTACGGGGCGATGATTCCGCTGATTAAATCCTTGGCGGAGGCGCAAGAGAGTTATTTTTTGGCAAACGGGCAGTATGCCACCGATTTAAGTGATTTGGATGTAGAACTTCCTTCGTCTTTAACCCCCGTTGCAACTACTGTCTCTTCTTTTGGGGGTACTATTTATGCTACTGAGGATAGAAGAATCTATGTGGGCTTGGCAATGAACAACACAACCCCTTTTGGGGTTCAATTTTTATTTCCCGAAGGATATTTTGGTTACCGTATTGTTTTTCAGAATGCAAATTCTTATTTGCCTTCAGGTGTTATAAAAGGCGGAAATTATTGTATAGAAACCTATATGGGAACTTATAAA
>CASFXV010000035.1 GCA_949298795.1 uncultured bacterium | reverse complement strand
CGAAAATATATAGATATGCAGGGAAAAGAAGATTTGGGGCGAACAATGAAATTGTTCGTATAGAAAGAAACCCCGGGCGTAAGCCCGGGGAGTTTCATTAGATGGCACTCATTTGGCATGCGGGTGTGCGGGGTTGTTTTTCATGATGGGAAAAGAAGGGTTTTCCCCTGCGTTTTTACCGGCTATAAAATTAGGATAAAAAAAAGTAGGCCTTTTAGAGGAAAAATGCTAGAATTCTAGTAACAATACAGACGGGGTATCAGATGGCTAAAAATTTGTCTTTTTCTTATTCTAAATTGGGCATGTACAAAGAATGCCCGCAAAAGTACAAATTCCGTTATGTGCATATGCTGCCGGAAAAACCAAAATATTATTTTGCTTTTGGTTCCGCTTTGCACAGCGTGATGGAATATATTTACGATGTAAAAAATCCGGTTTTCCCCTCCCTAGAGCAGGCGCTTGATTTTTTTACTAAGGATTGGAACTCCACTTCGTATGAAAAAAAGGGCTACGCTTCTTTACTTAAAGAAAAAGAAGGGTATGAGGAAGGCCGCCGCATTATAACGTCTTATTATCAAAAGCACCAGGCCGCTTTTGTCCATCCTCTTTCCGTAGAAATGAAATCCACTTTAGAAACGGACGGTTTAAACCTAATCAGCATTTTGGACCGCATTGATTACTTGGGTGACGGCAAGGTGATGATTTTAGACTATAAAACCGGCAAAACGGTGGAACGCGCGCCGGACCAGCTGTTTATGTACCAAAAAGTGGCGGAGATGAGCCCGGTTATTAAATCTTTGGTACAGCAAACAGACCCGGCCGTAAAAGAAGTTAAGGTGGAAAAGCTTTGTTTTTACCACTTACCCACTTTAAAAGAAATGTATTTTGAACGGGCTGACGATAAACAGATTTTTGAATTTTGGCAGGGGGTTTTGGCCGTGGCGGATGATATCCGCGCGGGCAAGTTTGCTCCCACCCCCGGCGAAAGCCAATGCCGCTGGTGCGATTATCATGATATTTGCCCTGTATTTACCGGGAAAGATTATTCCCCCTCCGCCAATACTCATAGCGCGGGTTTTGCGTCTTCTATGCCAAACGTCGCCGATCAAAAAGCGGCCCCTAAAACCGAGCAAGAAGAACTAAGCGATAAAATAGACCGCTGCGGGGCGGCACTGGAAGAATATGAGCGTTTGAAAAAAGAGATTATCTCTCTAATGCAGAAGCAGCAGTTCACCCGGCATTTTGGGGTGAATTACCAGGCGGAGCTTAAAACGGCCTCCCGTATGTGTTTTGCGGACAAGCAAAAAGTGGTGGATTTGTTGCGTTCGCTTAAATTGCTTCAAAAAACGCTGGTGCCCACGCAAAGCACGGTGGAGGCTTTATTGCAGGATGAAGATGTGCCCGCCCAAGACAAAGCAAAAATTGCCGCTTTGGGCAGCCAAACCCAACAAACGGATTTAGAACTTAAAAAAACGGAGTAAGATTATGTGGATTAAAAAACCGCAAAAGACGGACTTTCGTTTTCGTTGGTCCATTTACATTGTGTTATTGGCCGTGCTCATGTTTACTGCGGCGCGTCTTGCTTTATATGAGACCTGCCGCCCGGTATTTGCGGTTTTATCTCCGCAAGAGGTAAGAAGCGCTTTTTTAAATGGGCTTCGGTTTGATTTGTCTTGTATTGCTTTATTTTTAGGGCCGTTTATTTTATTGTTAAATCTGCCGGTTAATTCCCGCCGGTGGGCCAAGTGGCTGTTGTATATTATTTCTTTGGTTATGTTGGTATTGGCGGGCGTATTGGCGGCGGATTTGGTTTATTTCCCTTCTGTTACCCGCCATATGACGCAGGAAATAGTGCAATTTTTTCATAATTGGGACACGATTGTTTCGTATATATCGGGGCCCCTGTTATGGCCGTTAATAGGGTTATTGGCCGTATTTGTTGTAGCCGTATTGTTTATCCGTTATAAAATAAAAACCCGTTTTGCACCGGACTTTGGCTCCCCTTTGGCGGAAGGGGGTAAGCTATTGCTGATTATTGTTCTTATGCTGTTAGGTGTTCGCGGGCATTTTGGGGCGGGCAAAGCGTTAGGGGCTGCTGACGTATATAATTATGCTCACAGTGCCGCTGCCGCTGCGTTAACCACCAACGGGGTCTTTACCGCCTACCATGTAGGTTATAAGGGACATGTGGAAACCGATAATCCTTACCCGCCTGAACAGGCTGTTTTAATAGCGAGGGAGTTG
Organism: uncultured bacterium; assembly: GCA_949298795.1. Lineage (GTDB taxonomy): Bacteria > Elusimicrobiota > Elusimicrobia > Elusimicrobiales > Elusimicrobiaceae > Avelusimicrobium. The sequence continues at coordinate 2,754 of CASFXV010000035.1, read as the reverse complement.
CTTTTTTCTCCTGATGAAACCGCCTCGGATGCCCATTACCCTTTAATGCGCAGCAAAGAAGCACCTTCCTCCTTAAAGGATATTAATATTGTGATTGTCCTTTTAAAAGGCTGGCATCCGCGGTTTGTGGATTCTCTTTCCGGCGGAAGTTATGGCGTTACCCCGGTGTTTGATGAAATTGTGGCCAATGGCGTTACCTTTAACAACGCTTATGCCTCCGGTAAGCATAGTATTTTGGGGTTTGCCTCCATATTGGCGGGGGTCCCCCCAGTGCCCGGTTTGCCGGTGTTTGGCTATGGAGTGGAAATGGCTTCTTTATCTCCTGTGCCGAAAAATTTTTCAGACGCCGGTTATTACACGCTTTTTGTTCAAGCGGCCAAAAGCAGTGAGTGGCATTTAGGCGCGCTGGCGTCTTTTCTGGGAATGAAAGATTCCTTTGGCGGAGAAGATTTGCCGGAGTTGTTGTCCTATAAAGACAAGGCTCCTTTAGGTTACGATTATGAAGCCTTGCTATTTGCGGCAGATAAAATTAAGAACCGGGAGGAAAAGAATTTTTTTGCCACTGTGTTTACCGGCATTACACAGGAACCTTTTGCCAGTACTTTACCGCAGTTTAACAAATATTCCGGTGACGATTGGGACAGCGGTTTTAAAAACGCCTTGGCTTATGCGGATTGGTCTATTGGGGAGTTTTTAAATAAAGCCAAAGAAGACGGCTGGTTTGATAATACCATCTTTATTTTTGTGGCGGACCATACCACCGGAGCAAAGACTGATTCTTTATATGATCAATTCCGCATTCCGTTGGTAATGTACGCACCTAAAATATTACCGGCTATACGGCGCAATATTACGGTTTCCCAGCTGGATTTAGCCCCCACCATTTACGCATTAACCGGGATTAATGTACCGTATACTGCTTTTGGGCGTAATATATTTGATAACTCTCGGGAGGCACAACGCTTCGCTTTTGTTTCTGAAGGGGCAAATATAGGTTTGATTACCCCCAAAGGGGCGATTCGCCACGACGGCAGACAAATTATTGGTGTAGAAACTTTGCAGGATGATTTTGATGCCTCCTCTGAAGCGGAAAAATTACAAGCCTTAGACAAGGCCGCTTACACGCTTTTAAAAGAAAACAGGTGGTTTGAACATGAATAAAAACGTTATTTTAGCTATAGACCAGGGCAGTTCCGGCACGCGCGCTTTTGCGGTGGACGCGTCCGGTGCGGTATTATATAAACGTACGGAAGTAATTTGCGCCGAGCATCCGCGCGAGGGGTATGCCCAGTATGATGCGGCTAAACTGTTGGAAAGCCAGTTGGTAGTATTAAATGAATTATTGGATAAGCTGGAAGAGGAAGAAGTCAGCGCGATTGCGGTATCTTCCCAGCGCTCCACGGTGGTTTTATGGAACCGCCGCACCAGTGAGCCTTTGGCCCCCGCGTTAAGCTGGCAAGACGGGCGCGCCTCCCAGGAGGCGGATTCGGTTTCTTTCCCCCAACAGGATATTCATAAACTGACCGGGCTTTATAAAACGCCCTTTTATTCCGCCGCTAAAATAGCGTGGTGTTTAAAAAATATTCCCGCCGTGCAAAAGGCGGCCCAAAAAGGGGAGCTTGCCGTCGGCCCGGTAGCTACCTATTTAATTTGGCGTTTAACCAAAGGGGAAGTGTTTGCAATAGACCCCACCCTTGCCCAGCGCACCCTGCTTTTTAATATCCATACCGGAGATTGGGATGAAGATTTGTTAAACGCCTTTGGTATCAAGCGGGATTTTCTGCCCCAAATCCGCCCCTCTCAGGCGGATTACGGCATGTATGAATACAAAGAACGCCGCGTTCCCATTGTGGTCTGCGTAGGTGACCAGCAAGCTTCTTTAGCCGGTATGGGGCTTAAAGAAGGCAGCAGCAGCATTAATTACGGAACGGGCGCGTTCTTTTTGCATAATACCGGGCGGGAGTTAAAGCAAATACCGGGTATTTTGACTTCGGTGGCGGCTTCCGGCACGGACGGAAAGTGCGATTTTATTTTAGAGGGCCCGGTTAATGCGTCCGGCGTGATATTTACTTGGTTAAAAGAGCTGGGGTTTGACGTGGATTTGGAAGAGCTGGATCTTTTATACTCCCAAGCCCAAAACCCCGTTTGGTTCTTGCCCGCTTTGGGCGGCTTGGGGGCCCCTTATTGGGATTTTACGGTTTCCCCCGTATTTTCCGGCTTTACTCCCCAAACAAAGAAGGCGGACGTAGCGGCCGGGGTATTGCGCGGGGTGGCCTTTTTGCTGGCGGATATTGCCTACTACATAAAAAATTATGGGGTATCCATTGGCGATATTAAAGTATCCGGCGGGCTGGCAAATATACAAAGTCTGCTGAAATTCCAGGCGGATATTTTACAAACGCGGCTTCTTAAATGCCCGGAAACCGAGTCCACCGCCATGGGCACTGTGTGGCTGGCGGCGCAGGCGTTAAATATTGATACGTCTTCTTGGCCTTTATTTAAAACGTGTGAAGAAATAAAACCCGCTATTCCCCAAGAAGAAGCCGACCTGCTTAACCGCCGCTGGCGTATCTTTTTGGATTGGTGCCGTACGCAGCAGAAATAAGTTTTTTGAACAAAAACTAAAATCCGCCGGGTTTATATAAACCCGGCGGATTTATAACTACTGCTCACAATAAACCCCGGGCGTAAGCCCGAGGGATGGAGTGTGTATCCCCAAATCTTCATATTTAGTACCATCTCAATATGGAACTT
>CASFXV010000034.1 GCA_949298795.1 uncultured bacterium | reverse complement strand
AGGCAATTTATTATACAAAAGGAGTTTTTTTATCTTCCTTATCGGTGAAACCTTTACCGAACCCCCAGCCTAGCTGGGGGTTTTCACAACATACAAAAAACCGCCTGTAAACAGGCGGTTTTCAAAAAATGATAAATTTAGTTTACAGCAAAACCAAACTTAACACCCACGCCGCCGCCGTGGCTAAAGCAAACGTAAGGGTTACCACGCGCAAAGTGTCTTTGATGCCGCTCTCGCGCAACATAACAAAAAACGTAGCCACGCAGGGCAGGTACATGGTCATAAACACACAGCATACCACCAACTGCTCTGCAGACAAATGATACGGCTCCAGCAACGCGATAGATATATCTTTGCGCAAAACCCCCAACAATAAAACAGGGGTTATTTCTCCCGGCAGGGAAAGCAAATGCTCCACCGGGAAGCGAAACACCCTCGTCAGCCAGGCCGTCAGTCCGGAAAGCTGCATTAAATCCACAATAAATACGCCGGTTAAAATAAGCGGAAGCGCGTCAGACAAATACTCCTTCATGCGTATCCACAGTTTGCGCGCCAGCGGCCGCAGCTGAGGCACCTGCCAAGAGGGAATTTCCATAAACAGTTCCGGCGTTTCCCCACGCATTATTTTATTAAGCACCGTTCCGGCTAAAATACCGCTGGCAAACAAAATACCAAATACCAAAAGCAAATATTTTACCCCGTACGGCGCCAGCACGGATATGACCATAGCCGTTTGGGAAATACAAGGCACCAGCACCAAAATAAGCGCCAGCGCAATGATACGTTCCCGCCGGGTTTCCAGCACGCGCACGCCCATTACGGCGGGCACTTTACACCCAAACCCCAGCATAATGGGGATAGCCCCATACCCATGCAGGCCTATTTTATGGAGCAGGCTGTCCAACAATACCGCCAAGCGGGGCAAATAACCCAGATCCCCCAAAAACCCCAATAAAGCATAAAAAGCCAATACGTAGGACATCACATCCACCAACGCAATTTTTAACCCGTCTGTAAGAATGCCAAAATATTGTTCGCCGCCGTCTCCCACTAAAATATGGGTCAGCCAGTGGTTATCCCCCAAGCCGGCAAACAAATGCTGCATAAACGGGAAATAGTAATTATCATAGTAGGGGGAAACAAAATCAATAATATGCTCACCCACAAAACGCACTAAAAAGAAAGAAGCAACCAACACAATAAACGCCAGCGGAATACCCGTAAGCGGGGTGGTGGCCCAATTTTGCAGGTGTTCCCAAAAAGAAGGGTGTTTGTGTTTCACCGTTTGCACTTTGCCGATAATGTGGCCAATGGCGTGCCACTTCCCCTCGGAGGTGGGGGGAACGTGAAACGGCGTGGGCGGGGTTTTTTGGCTGGCCAAACGCGCCGCCTGGTAAGATAATTCCTTCAACCCTTCCCCCGTGGTTGCCACCGCGGGAATAACGGGTATACCCAATATTTTTTCCAGCTCTTTTACATCAATTTGTATGCCTTTGCGCTGGGCTTCGTCAAACTTATTTAACAGCAGGATAACCGGCTTTTTAAGCTGCATGATTTCCAACAAAAAATACAGATTGCGCTCCAAGTGGGAAGAATCCGCCACGCATACAATAAAATCATATTCCAGCTCTTTAAATAAATTGCGTTTTTTGCCTTCTATCGTCCACTCTTCTTCCAAACGGTATAAACCGGGAATGTCTATAATATCGTAAGAATCCCCGTCAAACACCGTTTGCCCGTAATTTAAACCGACCGTAGTGCCTGGAAAGTTGGAAGAAATAATGCCAATGCCCGTTAAGCGGGAAAAAATTAAGCTTTTGCCCACATTGGGGTTTCCGGCTAACAAAAAAGTATGTTTTTTAGCCGTCACCAAAATTTTTTTGGCCGTTTCACGGCCGATGGCGACTTCCGTGCCGGATACGCTTACCACCACCGGGCTTCTGCCGGGCAGACGGGTAACGAACTGGCCCTTTACAAGCCCCATGGCCGCCAGTTTTTCAGCGGTTCTAGCGTCTAAATTAATAGATTTAATTTGGGCCGTATTGCCTGTTTTTAATTGTTGAAGGCTTCTAGTAAAATCTTTTTCCATAATTATTTATTTAAAGTTAGTTTATCCTTACTTTTATTATAGCATTACACGGTTTAGTTAGCAAGAAAAACTCCGGCCCGTCTTTTTGACAGGCCGGAGCAACTGTTTTTGATGTGTAAATAGGCTAAAAACCGTCTGTAGCCGCGTAGTTGCGCCCGGCTACCACACGGCAAAGTTCTTGGCCTTTGTCCGTATTGGGTATACAGTTGCGTACAAAAGTACCGTCACTGCGGCGTTTTTTACCCACAATGGAATAATCTTTATTAGGGTTATTGCGCTCAAACTTTACCCCATAATATGAAGTGGCATCCCCCGGCAAACGGGTTACATTATAGCTTTCCGTAGTGATTAACTCCGCCGTAGCGCCGGAAATATTCGCCTCCAAATTGGTAAAAGTGCATTTGGTGTCAAATTGGTTTTGATAGGTAGAATAGCAAATAGCCATAGAATCCTTTAAGACCCCCATCAGCTGTAAAGCTTCGGCGGAACGGGCCTTTTCCACCGCTCTTAAATACTGCGGAACCCCTACAGCGGTCAAAATACCTATAATCAGCACCACTACCAATAACTCAATTAAAGTAAAACCTTGTTTATTTAAACGCATAAAACCTCCTATAAAAATAACCTTTTAATAATCATAGCATAATTAACCGCTATTAGGGAAAAGACACATCGCTTTACCCGCCCGCCGGTATTTTTTGTATAATAAATAGGCAAGACTTACAGATCTGTAATTTCATAGGAGAACAAAAACCATGGCTTATAAAGTAAATCCGGATGTTTGCATTAACTGCGGTGCCTGCGAATCCGCTTGCCCCGTTGGCGCTATTTCCGAACAAAACGGCAAAAGAGCGATTAATGAATCCGCCTGCATTGAATGCGGCGCCTGCGCTTCTACCTGCCCGGTAAGCGCTATTGCCAAATAAAAATTGCATTTACACAAAAACCGCGGTCTGTTTGGGCCGCGGTTTTTTTATGCAAATAAAAGCACCGGGGGATGTGCCCGGTGCTTTTTTCAGAACCGTTCGGGGGGTAAATCGAAGGTTCTGGGGGATAAAATCTGTTTAAAATATAAATCAAATCTATATTAAATATCATAACAAGCTTAACAAAAAAAAGCAAGTTTTTTATTAAAAATCTTGAAAAAATAATTATTTATTTTAAGCTAATGGTTACGGGTTACCTTTGCTTAATTTTTTATTATTTTGAATAATTTTGTAAAAAAAACCTTTCCTATTTGTATAATATATGTACCGGAGGATTAATATAATGAAAAAAATATATATGCTTTTTGTTTTAACTCTTCTGTCCGCTCCGGCTTTTTGTCAGGCGAATAGAAGTACCATAGGGTTACAGAATGACTCCGCGGCCCAGCCGTCCGGCACCGAAGCGTTGGCCGCCAAAGTTACTGAAAATGTTCCAGGAGATATTTACCGAGGAACGGTGTTTGGCGCCGAAAAAAAGGACTACGCCAGCACCACTTTGGGCAAACGGGAACGGGCCAAAACCAAATTTGTGTATGATACCTCTTTAGTCCGCGCCGTTAAAGTAGGCGATGCGGACCGCGTGCGTATTTTGTTATTTGCCAACGTAAACGTGAACGAAAGAAATTACGCCGGTATTACGCCTTTGGCTATTGCCGCGGAAAAGGGCAACATGGACATTATTAAAATGTTGGTAGAAGAAGGGAATGCTAACGTAAATGACGTATCCAGCTATGGCGTAACCCCGCTGATTGCCGCGGCCGCCTCCGGTAATAATGAAGTAGTATCTTATTTAATTGCTCACGGCGCTAACGTAACAGCTAAAGACGATTTGGGAAAAACAGCTCTCTTGCATTCGGCTGGGAAGAATAACCCCAAATTAATCCGCAGTTTAATTAAATTAAACTCTAAAGCCACCAACCTGCCGGACATAACCGGCAATACTCCGTTAATCTATGCGGCGCAGGCGGGGGCATTGGGAAACGTAAAAGAATTGGTGGCAAACGGCGCCATGATTAATTATAAAAATCCCGTCAATGGCATTTCGCCCTTAGCGGCAGCCGCGGCGGAAGGGCAAGACAGCGTGGTATCCTACTTGGTAAGCAAAGGAGCCAATATCAACGTGCGCGATGCCGGCGGAAGAACCCCTCTGTTTTATGCCATGCAAACCAATCAGCCATATACCTTTAGCAAGTTAATTTCCTTAGGGGCAGATGTAAACGCGAAAGACGCTACCGGAAAAACGGTATTGATGCATGCCGTACGCCAAAACAAGCTTGAGTTTGTTGAAATTTTAGACGGTGAAAAAAAAACTGACTTCAACGCAGTAGATGATTTGGGCAATACTGCTCTTATGTACAGCATACAAGACTCAAGCGGGGAGATTACTTCTCTTTTAGCTAAATCTTCTGATTTGGCTATTCGTGATAATAAAGGCAATACAGCCATGATGTTGGCAGCAAATGCCAAAAATGAGAACGCGGTGGCGGCATTATCTAAAATGGGGGCGGATATATCAGAAGCAAAAGAAATTTCCGCTGAAGAATTAGAAGGCACGCTGGCGGATGCGGCATCTGGCGTACAGCAAGAGATTTCTCAGGGCATTCAAACTCAAGCCAATCAATATCTGCAAGACAGTGAACTTGCCGAACTGGAAGCGCAATTAGCTGAACAGGAAGTCCTGATAGCGGCATTAAAAGAACAAGCCGAAACTGTAGGGAACGAGATAGACAGCCAAATGCGTGAAGAAATGCAGCAAGAAATTGCTAAAACGGAACAAAATCTTACTGATTTGAAACGTCAAATAGCAGCGGTAAAAGCCCAAAAAGAAGAAGCTCTTAATAATGTTGTGGAAGAAAAATTAGAAGAAACCAAGTCTAAACTGCAGCCTTCCGTATTAACTGAAAAAGCGGAAAAAGTATCCGACGCCGCCTCCGTAACGGCGGCGGATATTGCAGCAGAAATCCAAGCGGCTGAAGAAAAAGCCGCCGCCCAACAAGCCAAGGCCCGCAAAGCCGCCAAAGCAAAAGCAACTAAAGCCAAAGCTAAAGTAGCTAAAGCCAAAACCCAAGCCACCCAAAAAGTACAAGCGGTGCAAGAACAAGCCCAGGCTTTCCAGCAAGATGTAGCCCAGAGCGCCGCGGACCAAACCGCCGCTTTGCAAAACGCCTATTCCCAAACCGCCGGCTTTGCCCAAGACCAAATCAACGCCGCCCAAAATATGTATGACCAAACGATGGGCGCGGCCCAAAACGCGGTAGATGCGGCGGCCGCCTATGACCCGTATGCACCTATCCCGTATGATCAGGCGGCACAAGGCCAAATGTAAGCAAATTCTTATAAAGAAAAAAGCCCCGGAAATATCCGGGGCTTTTTCTTTTGCCGCTAGAAATCTCACCGTAAGACATACGGGAGGGGAAAAAGCTCTATAAAAACACAAAAAACTTTCCTCTTTAAAATGAAACTCCCCGGGCTTACGCCCGGGGTTTCTTTCTATACGAACAATTTCATTGTTCGCCCCAAATCTTCTTTTCCCTGCATATCTATATATTT
>CASFXV010000033.1 GCA_949298795.1 uncultured bacterium | reverse complement strand
GAAAATATATAGATATGCAGGGAAAAGAAGATTTGGGGCGAACAATGAAATTGTTCGTATAGAAAGAAACCCCGGGCGTAAGCCCGGGGAGTTTCATTTGTAAAACAATACAGCCCCGGCTTTAACGCCGGGGCTGTATTTTATGAGTGAGTATAGTTCTTTCAGGTTAATAAAATTTGTTGATTAAAGTAAATTTTGATATAATATGTCAAGGGTTTTTTATGTGCAGAGAAAAAATTTTAACGGATAATTTAGACCGGGTGGAAAAAATAATTTCTCTGGCCAGCCAAAAAGCCGCTTTCCCTGGGGAGGCGGTATCTTTAATGGCTGTTACCAAATACGCCCAAGATAAAGACGTTTTAACGCTGCTTTCCGCCGGCCGTTTGCGGCATATAGGGGAATCCCGCGTGCAACAGGCCTATTTGCGGTGGACAAACCCCGTTTTTGCAAAATATTCCGTAGTAAAACATTTTATCGGGCATTTGCAAAAAAATAAAGCCGCCAAAGCGGTTGAGTTATTTGATTTTATAGATTCCGTAGACAGCCTCTCTTTAGCTGAAACATTAAGCCGCTTCTCTGTAAAGAAAGGGAAAAACTTGCGTGTTTTGGTGCAGGTGAAGCTGACGGATAAAGACACCCAGTCCGGCCTGCCTCTTGCGCAGGCGCGCGAATTAGTCAAACAGATAGCTTCTTTGCCCGGGCTTACGGTGTGCGGGTATATGGCAATCGCCCCGCAGGTGCAGGACCCGCAGGAATTAAGAGGCCTGTTTCGCGCAGTGCGCCACGCTTTTGAAGAGGATTTTCCTTGCGGAAAAGAGCGGTGGCTTTCTTTGGGTATGAGTGCAGATTTTGCCGTAGCGGTGGAGGAAGGTTCCACTCTGCCGCGTGTTGGAAGTGATATTTTTGCCAGGAATTTGGAGGATTTATGATTATAAAGGTTCGTGTTATCCCCACGGCGGGAAATAATGAAGTCGTCAGCCGCATAGGCAGCGTGCTTCGCATGAAAATTAAAAACAAAAAAGTGGATGACGACGCCGCAAACGCGATTATGAAATCCTTCCTGGCGGATTTCTTTGCCGTAAAAGACGAAAGCATCATTATTGTTAAAGGGGCCAAAGGCAAAGAAAAAACGGTGGAAGTGCGGGATAAAAGCGAAGAAGAACTTCGCAAAATTATGGATTCTATTCCGTAGGGTTTATCTTATTTTAAAAAGCAAGCTTTGGCTTGCTTTTTTTATGTGTAAATTATTTGAATTTTGCCTGTATATAGGCTAAAATATGAATAACTTGTTTGGGGAGGAAAGCATGAAAAAAGGTTTTACTTTAATTGAACTGTTGGTAGTGGTGGTGATTATTGGTATTTTGGGTTCTGTTGCTTTGCCGCAATATGAGCGCGCCGTTGCCAAAGCGCACGTAACGGAGGCGTTGGTGGCGTTAAAAGCCATTACGGACGCGCAGGAATTATACTATATGGCTTACGATAAATATACGGGTAATTTGGCGGAATTGGATATTCAAGTACCTACCGGCAAATATTATACTTATGACTGTTCCAGCGCCCGCACTTGTTTTGCCCATCCCGTACGTGCTGGTTATCCCACAATTGAGTTTCATATGGCTCAAAAAACGCCAGGAGCGCAGGATTTCTACTTAGGCAAACATTGGTGCCAAGTGGCTGGAATGACGGGCGATACCACCATGGCTACGGGTATTTGCAAATCGCTGGGGCCGGAAGATACAACCATGACGGCCGGGAAGTATTATATTATAGGCGCGGTGGTAGAATAATTTTTTGCGTCCGCTCTTTTTGAAAAAGGCGCTCATTTGGGCGCCTTTTTTATTTTGCTACAAAACATATAAACCCGGCTATTTACTATAATATATATATATGAAAAACCAAACCCGGCGCGGCATGATTATCGTGGCCGTAGCCAATGGCCTGCTTTTATTTGGATACGGCCTGTCCCTTCCTTTTTTTACCATTTATCTGATATCCCAGCGCGGGCTGTCCGCCAGTATGGCGGGGCTGGTTATTGCGCTGGCGGGGCTCTCGCGTTGCGTATCCAGCGCAATCAGCGGGGAACTGGCGGACGTTTTTGGCCGTAAAACCGTGATGATGTGGGGCCTGTTTAACCAAATTGTGGCCATGCTGGGGCTGGGGTTGTGTATTGAGTTTAAAGTCCAAGTAGGCTGGATGCTGTTGTGTTATTTTTTAACCACGTTTTTGGGGGCGTTTTTCCGCCCGGCTTCCAACGCGTGGGTAACGGATAATACTTCCCCGCAGGAGCGCGTGCAGGCTTTTGGCATTATCCGTATAGGCTTAAATATCGGCTGGGCTTTGGGGCCGGCGGTGGGCGGTTTTTTGGTGCGTTATTCTTACAGCATGGCGTTTTATTTTACGGGTTTATTGTACGCGATAAGCATCCTCTATTTAAGTCGGCTGGTGCAGGATAATCACGTGCCGTGCAAATCCCGCAAACCCAGTTTTGTGTCCACGCTGCTTTCTTTAAAAGATACGCGCCTTGCGAAAATTTGCTTTTACGTGGTATTGATAACGGCGGTAAACTCTCAGCTGGTGGTGGGGCTGTCTATCCACTGTAACCGCTATTTACACATGCCGGAATATTATATAGGCTGGTTTTTTACCATAAACGGGCTGGTGATTGTGTTTTTGCAGTACTGGGCCAGCAAGTTGGCGGCCAAAGTGCGGCTTTCCACTGGCATGCTGATTGGGTGTCTGTTGTATGCGGCGGGGTTTGGTTCGGTGGGGTTTTTTGACAGTTTCCTGCTTATTGCCATAGGCGTGTTTTTGGCCGGGGTGGGGGAAATGGTGGTTTCCCCGGGGGAACAGACGCTGGCCTCCAATATTGCTTCGCGCGAGACGCGCGGGCGGTATTTGGGAATGCTGATGGTTTTTTATAATTTGGGTTCCGCGGTAGGTTTTTTTGGGGCCGGTTTGCTGGGGGATTACGTGGCCCCGCATTATTTGCCCGGCCCGTGGCTTATTGTGGGGGCCATGGCGGTATTGGCGGGGGTGGGTTTCTTCCGCCTGCGCTACAGTTTAACGGACGAGGAAGACGGCAAAATGACGGCCCCCGTCCCTATTAAAAAAGATACCATTACTTTACACTAAATTATTAAAGGAGCTTGCAGTATGAAAGGACTTATTTTTGTTGCTTTAACGCTTGTGTTGGGCGGTGTATTAGGGATTGGGTTGGAAAAACTGGCCTCTTTTTTGCCGCTTGAAATGGCTTCCGCTTTAACGCGTTTGTATACCATTGGCATTCACCCACTGGCTATTCGGGTAACCGTATGCGGCGTATTGGGGTTGGTGTTTGGTTATTTGATTGTGTCTAAATTTGTAAAAAAATAATATGCTGATACTGGCTTCCAAATCTCCCCGGCGTATTGAGCTGTTGAAAAGCCTGGGGTTTACGTTTGAGATTATCCCTTCCCAAAGCCCGGAAAAAACCGCTTACAAACGTCCGGGCCATAAGGTGAGGGATTTAGCCGTTAAAAAAGCGTTTGACGTAGGCAAAAAATATCCCGGGGCTACGGTGATAGGAGCCGACACATTGGTTTTTTGCAAAGGACGCGTGATAGGCAAACCCAAAGACGAAAAAGACGCCCTGCGCATTTTGCGTTTGCTTAACGGGGCCTGGCAGTCCGTTTATACCGGGGTATGCATTTTGAATTTAGACGCTAAAAAAATGTTGTACGGGGTGGAAGTGTCCAAATGCAAAGCCCGCCTACTGCCGCAGGAAGAATTAAAAAAAATGGCCAGCAAACATTTGGATAAGGCCGGCGCTTACGCCGTGCAGGACAAGGACGACCATTTTATAGAAAAAATTGTGGGCAGCCGCACCAACGTGGTGGGGTTCCCGGTGGAATTTTTTGAGCGATTATATAAGGAGTTTACGGTTTTATGAATAAAACAGAATTGTTAGTTATCGGCGCCGGCCCGGCCGGGTGTTCCGCGGCGGTTTACGCGGTGCGTTCCGGCGTGAAAACGGTGATTGCCGGGGGGGCGGTGCCCGGCGGGCAGCTTTTGCAAACCAGCGAAATTGAAAATTACGCCGGTTTTATAGACCCTATCGGCGGTTTTGATTTGATGGACCGCATGCACAAGCAGTGCAAACGGCTGGGGGTGGAAATACTTTCCGACGAAGTCTCCTCCATAGAAGGAGAAAAATCCCCCTATACGGTTACCATGGCCTCTGGCACGCAGTATGAGGCGCACGCCATTGTAATCGCCGCCGGGGCCAAAGCCCGCTGGCTGGGGCTGGAAGGGGAAGACAAATACAAAGGGCACGGCCTTTCCGCCTGTGCCACGTGCGACGGTTTTTTTATGCGCGGCAAAGAAGTGTGCATTGTGGGCGGAGGAAACACCGCGTTTGAAGACGCCTTGTTCTTGGCCCAGTTTTGCACCAAGGTAAATTTAATCCACCGCCGGGACGCTTTCCGCGCGGACCAAGTAACCGTAGATCAAGCCAAAGCAAACCCCAAAATAAATTTGGTGCTTAACAGCGTGGTGGAGGAAATTTTAGGGGAGGATAGCGTAGAAGGCGTAAAAGTAAAAAACGTCAAAACGGGGGAGATAAGCCAAATCCCGTGCAGCGGTTTGTTTGTGGCGGTGGGGGCGGTTCCCCAAACGGAATTTTTAAAAAACTCTTTGGTGGCTCTTGCCGATAACGGGCTGGTGCTGGCGGACGAACGCGCCCACACCACCTTGCCCGGCATTTTTGCCGCCGGGGACTGCGCAGACAAATATTACCGCCAGGCCATTATTGCGGCGGGTTCCGGCGCCAAGGCCGGCATAGAAGCGGCGGCTTTTGTGAACTTGCACCGCAAATAGACGGTTAAAACAGCTGTTTTACGCACCGGGCTTTAGTAGAAAAACGCCCGGTGCTTTTTTGTGCCCGCAGGGAGGAAAAAAACACTAAATTAAAAAATATTAATAAAAACTTATTTATATAAAGGTTTTTTTGTTATAATAATGGGGTAAGCAAATCTTGCTTCAATCTGCCGTTATAAAAGAATACTCTTACGGAACTTTCTAATCGAGGGAGCGCCCAGGCGGGAAGCCAGCGCCGGGAAGTAAAAGTAAGAGCATCTTTTTGCACTCAAAATTAGGAGAATGTATGTTCGCAAAGTTGATTAACTTTATGAAGCCGTTGCCGGACGCTCCCCGCATTACGGACGAGCAACTAATCAAAAAATTATATAAAAGTTGGCGTATCCGCATGTTTTTCGGCATGTATTTTGGATACATCTTCTTTTATTTCTGCCGCAAAAATATTTCCTTCGTGGCTCCGTCTTTGATGGATGAAGGCGGTTTAACCACTATTCAATACGGTATTTTAGGTTCCACCCTGTACGTTACGTACGGTATCGGTAAATTCGTAAGCGGTATGTTGGCTGATAAATGCAACATCCGCGCTTTTATGTCTACGGGTTTGCTGGGTTCCGCTATCGTAAGCTTGTTCTTCCCGTTCTTGCCTTCTTTTTATTTAATGGCTTTTTTCTGGGGTTTAAACGGTGTGTTTCAGTCTGCCGGTTTCCCGCCTGTAGCCAAAGGCTTGGTGTACTGGTTTGCCCCTAAAGAAAGAGCCACCAAATGGACGCTGTGGTCCTCTTCCCACACGGTAGGCACGGCGGCCGTAGGCGTGTTGGCCTGGGCCTGTTTAAAATACGGTACCTGGCAGATGGTGTTTTATGTACCGGGTTTAATCGGTGTGATATTCTCCTTGTGCATGTTCAAAATCTTGACCGACAAACCGGCTGCCGTAGGCTTGCCCCCGATCGAAGATTATATGAACGACGTACTGCCGGTTAAGAAAGAAAGCGGTCTTTCCACCTGGCAGATTTTAAAGAAATACGTGTTTGCCAACCCGTTCTTGTGGTCTTTGGCTATTGCGTATATTTTCATTTACTTCATCCGCTTCGCCACGCTGGACTGGAGCGCCAAGTTTATGGTGGACCGCGGTATCGAAGAAGCTACTTCCGCCGGCTTGCTCACCATTATGCCGCTTATCGGCACCTTGGGCGGTATTTCCTCCGGCTGGATGGCGGACCGCTTCTTTAACGGCCGCTGCACGCCCATCAACATTGGTTTCTTGACCTTGCTGATTTTCAGCTTGTGGGGTGCTTATCACTTTACCGGCACGGGCAGCTACTGGCTGACGGCTTTCTTCTTGGCTGCGGTAGGTTTCTTTGTGGACGGCCCCCAAAACTTGGTGGGCGGTGTGCAGACTTCCCGCATTACCGTGCAGGAATCCGTTTCCGCTGCTTGCGGTTTTACCGGTATGTTTGGTTATTTAGGCGCCTTCCTCTCCGGTTGGGGCGGCGGCGTTATTTTGCACAACTGGGGCTGGTATGGTATTTATTTAACCTGCGGCATTTGCTGCGTAATTGCCATGTTCTTTGTGGGCCTCACCTGGAAGAAAGAAGCTTCCTGCGCTAGCTGCAAAAAATAACTAACCGTATTTTTTTAAAACCCCCGGTCTTATGGCCGGGGGTTTTTGTTTGGGGTAAAAAGTGCCGGGCAGGGGGCGTGGTTCTTGCCCTTGAAAGTTGGTAAAAGTATAATAAACTAAATAGATACAGAGGAAAAGGGTTATGAAAGAACTAGCTTATAATGTTGAGGCCAGCCGCAAGCTGGATATACTTTCCAAAGGGGCGTTTTTAACCACCTACGCGGACGGAAAAGTAAATACCATGGTAATTGGGTGGGGCAGTATCGGTTATATGTGGCGCCTGCCGGTGTTTACCGCTTTGGTGCGCCAAAACCGCTTTACGCATGAACTGTTGGAAAAAACGGGTGAGTTTACCGTTACGCTGCCGTATGTGGACTTGCCGGAAGCTATTTCCATCTGCGGCACCAAATCCGGCCGTAAATTGGATAAACTGGCCGAATGCGGGTTAAGGGCGGTTCCCTCTCGCAAAATAGCGGTGCCGCATTTAGGGATACCCGGGTTTCATTATGAGTGCAGGGTATTGTATAAAACCACTATGTCTTCGGAAAATTTAGATAAAGCCATTAAAGAGCTTTGGTACGAAAAAGAACCCGGGGACTACCATACCATGTACTTTGGGGAAATTATGGACAGTTACGAAACGCAATAGCCTTTATTGCTTTTTGCGCGCCCCGGGCTTAGCGGCCCGGGTTTTTTTATGGGCAATTTTATCTTTAAACATAAAAACATTAATTGATGCTAGGGACGCAAGGTGTGCAAAAATAGCCTGTTTGGGGTTTTTTTCTATTAAAAATATAGAGGGTCTTGCATTGTTTTTTTTTTTTGATAAATTTGATTAGAAATTAAATTTAATCAAAAAAAGAGGCAAAGAATGAAAAACCTTACAGCAAGCCGATTTGGCGGTTTTACGCTCATTGAGCTTTTGGTAGTAGTTTTGATAATAGGCATATTGGCGGCGGTGGCTTTGCCGCAGTATCAATATGTGGTTCTTAAAAGCCGTTATACGGAGGCTATACAATTAGCTAGTTCTTTTTATAATGCCCAGCAGGCATACAAAATGGCTAATGGCAAATATAGCTGGGATTTATATTCATTGGATATAGAGCCTCCGCCAGGAATGACTCCAGCCATAACTGCGTCCAATGGGGCAGTGCAAGGAATGTGCGACCATAAAAAAAGGGTTTGTTTATTTGTGGCGACAGGAATCCCTTCTTCTTCGGATCTAAATAACCGTTCTCCCAGTTATGTAGCGGTCAGCATAAGTCAGAAGGATGGAACAGCAATTGCTTACTATAAAATGGATTTTAATGGTAGGAAATATTGTGCTCCTCACACGGGATATTCCACATTTTGCCAAAAAATAACGGGCTCCCAAGAGACTGCTGGCTCTTGGGGTGCCCATCAGCTTTATTTGTTTAAAGAGTAAACAGTAGATTTTTGCGCTATTTTAAGGTTTTTGTTTCTTGACAGATGTTGTTAGCCCCAGGCGTTTGAGTGTTTGGGGCTTTTATTTGTTTTTATATGGGCAATAACCTGAAAAACCGGGGGCAAAATGCTGTTTTGCTCCTTTGGATTTGGTAAAATATATTGAAAGATTTAATTTTATATAGGAGACTCTCATGAGCTGCGAAAAATGCACCCCTGAAGTACAGAATATGTGCTGCGTCTGCAAAGGCGCCAAGCATGATCC
>CASFXV010000032.1 GCA_949298795.1 uncultured bacterium | reverse complement strand
TTCCATATTGAGATGGTACTAAATATGAAGATTTGGGGATACACACTCCATCCCTCGGGCTTACGCCCGGGGTTTATTGTGAGCAGTAGTTATAAAAAATCCCTCTCTAAAAGAGGGATTTATAAATTACATGCCGTATACATCCCAAGATTTTGAATATGAAGCCGAACCGGTAGGAGCCAATTTTCCGCTTAAACTTTTACATACGTTTTCCGCGCGGCGGTTATTTTTTTCCGCCCAGCACTCACGTTTTCCGGCAACTCCGGCCACTTCATTGGGAGGAATATTTAAAAATACTCTGTACCCCACTTCAGCCGTGTTTTTAGTGGGAACCAGCACCAATACGTCCGCATTGGTCCCGTTGCCCACCACACCGGTAGTTAACAAATCAATAAACATGTTAGGGCAAACTACCTTCCCGACACTATCCGTACCGCAGTTAGCGGGAGGATTAATGGCTAAGTCTTTGGTGGAATCGGTTACGGTGCGGTTTTCGGCATAGTCCATTTCCGCCCCCAGCTTAATGGCTGTAGCCACCGGGATAGCCGCCCCCAAGCGGGATTTTAACAAAGCCGTCTGATACTGCGGCAGCGCAATAACGGCCAAAATACCTATAATGAAAACAACCACCATAAGTTCAATTAAGGTAAAACCCTTGTTCATGATTTCTCCTTTCGTCGTAAAATATATTTACAGTATAATAAAAAACGCTCCGGTTTTCCAGCCCGGAGCGTTTTGTAAACTTATCCCTACGCCAATAAATTAACCAAACTGTGCGTTTGCACTTCTTCTTTCATTTTGGCTATTACGTCATCTATCGGCAAGGCTTCCAAGTTTTTACCGTCTTTTAAGCGCACGGTTAACGTGCCGTTTTGAGCCTCTTTGGCCCCCACTATGCCCGTGTAGGCAATGCGTTCCAGGTGGGCCTCTCGGATTTTAAGGCCCAGCTTTTCGGGGCGGGAGTCCACTTCCACGCGCAGGCCGGCCGCACGCATTTTGGCGGCAATTGCCTGGGCGGCGGGGATTTGAGCGTCCGTCAAGGTGAGAAGTTTCATTTGCACCGGGGCCAGCCACAGCGGGAACCACCCGGCGTAGTGCTCAATAATTACCCCGATAAAACGCTCTATGCTGCCAAACATGGCGCGGTGCACCATGATGGGGCGTTCACGCCCGGTGGAGGAAACATACTCCAAGTTAAAGCGCTGGGGCAGGTTAAAGTCAAACTGAATGGTGGAAAGCTGCCACAGGCGGCCGATGGCGTCCATTACCTTAATATCAATTTTAGGCCCGTAGAAAGCCGCTTCCCCCGCGTGGGTGGTGTAAGGGATTTGGTTGCTTTCCAATACGTGTTTCAGGGCGTTTTCGGCCCGGTCCCAGTCTTTTACGTCGCCGGTGAAATGTTCCGGGTGTTCAGGGTCGCGGGTGGAAAGCTCCACGGAGAATTTTTCAAAACCAAATGTTTTAAAAATATGCATGGCAAATTCAAAACATTGTTTTACCTCGTCTTCCACCTGTTCGGGCGTGCAGAAAATGTGTGCGTCGTCCTGTGTAAAACCGCGCACGCGCAAAAGCCCGTGCAGCGCGCCGGAACGTTCATAGCGGTACACGGTGCCCAGTTCGGAAAAGCGAAGCGGCAAATCCCGGTAGCTGCGCAGGTGGGAACGGTAAATTTCCACATGGAAAGGGCAGTTCATGGGTTTAATTTGGTATTTCTCGCCGTCTACTTCCATCGGGTGAAACATGCTTTCGGAATAAAAACCAGCATGTCCGCTAACCTCAAACAAATGCAAACGCGCAATATGGGGGCTGACCACCAAATCATAACCGCGTTTTAGGTTTTCGTCCTTAATCCAATCTTCCAAAATACGGCGAAGCATACCGCCTTTGGGCTGGAATAAAATCAGCCCCGGGCCTACATTATCGTTAATGGTAAACAAACCCAGTTCCGGGCCCAGTTTGCGGTGGTCGCGCTTGGCGGCCTCTTCCTGTTGTTTTACGTAAGCGCTCAGCGCGTCTTTGTTTTCAAAGCATAAGCCGTAAATGCGCTGAAGCATGGGGCGTTTTTCGTCCCCGCGCCAATAAGCGCCGGCAATAGTGGAAAGTTTAAAATTGGTGATTTTGCCCGTATGTTCCAAATGCGGGCCGCGGCACAAGTCCGCATAATCCCCGTTTACGTAGACGGTGATGGTGCCGTCTTCCAGTTCTTCCAAAAGCTCCAATTTATACGTTTCACCGCGTTTGGTGAAAAATTCTTTCGCCTCCGCTTTGGACATTTCCTTACGTTCAAACGGCTGGCGGGACTTGATGATTTCTTTCATCTTGGTTTCAATTTTTTTCAGGTCTTCGGGAGTGAATTGGGCCGGGCAGTCAAAATCATAATAAAAGCCATTGTCTATGGCGGGGCCGATACCCAATTTCGTACCGGGGAACAACTGCTGTACAGCTTGCGCCATTACGTGTGCGCACGAATGACGCATGGTTTCTAATTCTTGTTTTTCCATGTTCGTTTTACTTTGCTCCTGCCGGCCACAAAGACCGGGCCAGGCGGCAAAGCCTCACAATAAGATATAATATTATATCAAATGTAACAGGGGCCGTACTTCCATGCAGAAGTTAAAACAACATTTTATTTCTTCTTTTAAAAACGATTATAAATTCCTGCTTATCTTATCCATTCCCGCGCTGGCTTTGTGCCTGTTTGGTCTGCACCAGCTGGGAACGCTCACCCCCGGCACCGCCGCCGCGGCGCTGGGAGCCAAATTATTTTGCGAATTCTTGTTTTTAGGGACATTACTGTCCCTTTGCCAATTAATCGGCATAAAAAACCGCTGGTTTATGGCGGGACTTTCTTTTTTATATTATTTGTCTTTAACGGCAGATATGGTGCTTTTATGGTATTTTAAAGAACGCTTTGGCGCAAAATACCTGCAAACCATGGAAGGAGGAGATTACGCCTTCTTAACTGACTGGAGAGTAATTACATACTTTCTTTTGTTGGTGGCGTTTTGTATTTTTTCTTCCCGCGGGTTTGTACCCGCCAAACGCTTGGTGGCCGCCAGACGGCTGGTGTATTGTGCGGCCGGGCTGTTTGTGCTGTGGATCAGCAATCCGTTGGCGCTGCTGCCGTCCCCGCAGGATTTTTACGCCCAATACCTGCTTTCCCCCTCCCCGGTGTACACCTTGCGCGCCGTTTTGGCTAAACAGCCGCCCGCCCATATAGGCAAACCTTCCCCCCAAGCGCAGCAACTGGCCAAGCAATATAATATATGGAACGCCAAAAACACGGGCATAGGCAAAAACTATAAACGGGTGATATTAATAGCGGCGGAGTCTTTTTCCGTTAAATACCTGCACCGCTTTAACCCCAAAATTCCGCCTCAGGCCAGCCAAGAGATTGACCAACTGTTTGAAACCTATCCCGCCACGGCGTTAAAGCATGTTACGCTTTCCACTTTATATGGGCTGTCCGTCATTTTTACGTCCCACCCGTTTGTAAAACTGGCGTACGAAAACGGATATCCCACCTCTTTTGTGCGCATGCTTAAAGACCGCGGCTACCACACCGCTTTTTTGCGCGGCGCCAATGAAAAATACATGGACGAAAACCTGCTTTTTGAACAGGCCGGGTTTCAGGAAGTAATCGGCAGCAATTTTTTTGAAACCCGCCCGGACTACGCCCCCTTTATAGACTGGTGGGGTTTGCTGGACCGCAAACTTTTCCAATACGCGGCCGAATACCTGCAGGAACACAAAAACCAGCCCGTGTTTTTAACGCTGCTGACGGTGGATTCCCACGTTCCGCTGGGCCGCGCCGATTATTTAAACGAACAATACCAAGAAATAGACCACCCCTTTTACGATACCCCTACCATGCCCCGCGCCTTTGCCCGTTTGGGGCAAGATGTGAAGCTGTTTCTGAAAGATTTAGAAAACCGCGGGCTTTGGGACGAAGACACCCTGATTATCCTAACGGCGGACCACCCCGCCTATCCCGACACCCCCACCAACGCCTTGTTTTCCCCCCATCCGGCCAAATACGATGATTTGCCTTTTGTCATTCTTACCAAAACGCCTATTACGCAAAAAATAGACCCGGACGCCTTGGTATCCCAGCTGGATATCGCCCCCACCTTGTTGGATTTGCTGAATATAGAGCCGCCGCAGGCGTTCTTCGGACACAGCTTATTTGCCGATGAGCCCCGCACTATTTTTGACGTAAAAGAAGATTACGTGGTGCTAACCACCGCGCAAGGGGTAAAAATAACGCCGTTAAACTCCCGCGAGAAAAAAGACAAGGCCCTTTTGGAAATGCTGACCACGTTTCCCCAGCCTTAACGCTGGGGGACGGGCCGCCGTAAATATGCTAAAATAGCAGATGTATATGTAACTTTTTATTATTCAGGAGGAAGTGAATGGAAACAACCGCAGCCGCGCAAGGCGGCGCAAATATGATTTTGTTTTTGTTTCTGTTGGCAATGGTCGTGCTGATGTTATGGTCCGGCCGGGGGCAAAAGAAACGTGAACAAGAACGCCAAGCCAAGGTGGACGCATTGCAAAAAGGGGAGCAAGTCATTCTCTCCGGCGGCATTGTGGGCACCGTGGCCGGATTCAAAGATAATATGTTAGAAGTAAAAATTGCAGAAAATGTAAAACTGACAGTTTTAAAAACGGCAGTTGTTGGCTTTGTAAACGAAATGCAACCCGTTAATCAACAAGGAGATGCAAAATAATGTCTAACAGACTAGCTTGGAAGTGGGGCTTCATCATTGCCATATTGTTGGGCTCCCTCTATCTGATTTACCCGAACTACAAGTGGTACTCTAAGCCGCTGGCAGAACGGGAAACGCTGGATTCTATGGGAGAGCGTCCCAAACGCATGCTCAACCTGGGTCTGGACTTAAGAGGCGGTTCCAGCCTGCTTTTGGAATTGGAAGTAGCCAAACTGGACAAAAAAGAACCCCTTAACGAAGCCATGGCCCGCGCGATTGAAATTATCCGCAACCGCATTGACCAGTACGGCCTGTCCGAAACGCAAATCACCCGCCAGGGCGATAAATGGATTATGGTACAGCTGCCCGGCGTGGCCAACCCGCAGCGCGCGGAAGAGCTCATCGGCAAAAC
This sequence comes from uncultured bacterium, assembly GCA_949298795.1. Lineage (GTDB taxonomy): Bacteria > Elusimicrobiota > Elusimicrobia > Elusimicrobiales > Elusimicrobiaceae > Avelusimicrobium. Next base: position 5,364 of record CASFXV010000032.1, on the reverse strand, counting down.
GGCTATGTTGGAGTTCCGCATCGTAAAAGAAAATACGGACGCGTACTCCAAAGCCATAGAAAAACTGGAAGAAACCGAAACCCCGTTTGACGACAACGGCCTTTTAATTCCTTCCATTGCCAAATTGCTTCCGGACGACGTGCAAATCATGCGCAATAAAGAAGGCGGCTACCTAGTGGTTACCAAAGAGGTTACCGTAACCGGCGCCGATTTGGACGACGCCCGCTTAACCATGTACGGCGAAAACGGCTACCCGGAAGTGGCTTTCAGCTTTAACGCCGAAGGCAGCAAAAAGTTTGGGAAATTGACGGGCGCCAACATCGGCAAACGCTTGGCTATTGTACTGGATAATACCGTACAATCCGCCCCCACCGTGCAAAGCCGCATTACCAAAGACGGGCGCATCTCCGGCACGTTTACCTTAGACGAAGCCAGACAGCTGACCATCGTGCTTAAAGCCGGTGCGCTGCCCGCCCCCGTAAAAATTATTGAAAAGAAAACCATCGGGCCGACTTTGGGTGAAGACTCCATCAAATCCGGCTTAACGGCTTCTTTTTACGGGTTGCTGCTTATCTTGGTCTTTATGGCTATTTACTATAAAGGCGCCGGCTTCATCGCCGATACGGCCCTTATTTTAAACCTTATTTTGTTAACCGCGGTGATGAGCTATTTCTCCGCCACGTTAACCTTGCCCGGTATCGCCGGTATTATCTTGTCTTTGGCTATGGCCATTGACGCCAACGTGCTGATTATTGAACGCATGCGCGAAGAAATCCGCCTGGGCAAACCGATATATGAAGTCATTCACCTGGGGTATGATAAGGCCTGGTCCGCTATTTTTGACTCTAACATTACCTCCATCATCGTGGCGGCGTGTTTGCTGCAATTTGGCACCGGCCCGGTAAAAGGGTTTGCCGTAACGCTGATTATCGGTCTTACGGTCAGCTTGTTCACCGCCGTGTTTGTAACGCGCGCCATTTACGAGCTAATTTTAACCTCTAACCCCAAGGAGATCAGCTTATGATGCACTTATTACCTAAAACAAATATTGATTTCCTTAAATACCGCAATGTGTATTTCGTTCTGTTCGCCTTGCTGCTTTTGGCGGGGGCCGTATGCTTTGCCACCAAAGGTTTTAACCTGGGGATAGACTTTACCGGCGGCACCATGGTACAGGTTAAGTTTGAAAAACCGATGGACATGGCCGCCATCCGCGCCGCGCTGGATGAAACGGGTGAAAACTCTTCCATACAGTCTTATGGGGAAGATACTTTCGCCATCCGTGAAAAAAGCACCTCTAACGAAGTGGGCGTAGTGCAAGGCCGCATTGAGCAAGCCTTGCAAACGCTTAACGTGCCTTTTACGGTGGAGCAAACCAACTCCGTAGGGCCGGCCGTAGGAAGCGACATGACCGAACGCGCCCTGTGGGCGATTTTGCTGTCTTTGGTGTTCATCATCATTTACGTGGCGTTTCGCTTCAGCAATATCCTGTGGGGTATTTCCGGCGTGGTGGCTTTGTTTCATGATTTGTGGGTCATGGCGTTGGCGTTTTCGCTCACCCAGCGGGAAATTGATCTGGTGGTCGTGGCGGCCTTCTTAACGGTGGCCGGGTTCTCTATTAACGACACCATTGTTATTTTTGACCGCATGCGCGAAAACATCCGCCTGCACCCCAAAATGAGCATGAGAGAGTTAATCAATCTGTCTATCAATGAAACGCTCTCCCGCACGATTATTACTTCTCTTACGGTAATATTCGCCTTGTTTATTTTGTACTTCATGGGCGGGGAAGTGTTAAACTCTTTCGCGTTTGCCATGTTAGTGGGCTGTATAAGCGGCGTGTATTCCACCATCGCGCTGAGCACGCCGTTGGTGTATGTATGGCAAAAAGGCCAACTATCTGATTTGGACCGCGGCTACGCCTCCCCCAAAAAAGAGGCCGCCAAAATATCCATTAAAGAACAGCACCAAGATACGCCCGCCGAGGCTGCCGCCCCTAAAAAGACCGTAACCAAAATTAAACGGGCGCGCAAAAATAAACAAAAATAAATTCACAAACCCGCGCCCCTCAACCGGGGCGCGGGTTTCATTTATAAAACGGTTTTAGCAAACGTTTTTATAAAAAGCTTTTACTAAAACGGTTTTACCTATGAGAAAAATTAAACGTTTTAAAATAGCCACGCGGCAAAAAGAAATTCTGCGTAAATTGCTGCGCACGGCGGAAGACTTAAAACAAGCCGGGTTTGAAGACGAACCCGCCCTGGCCCGCTTTATTGCCGCCTTGGCCAAAGAGCTGGACCCGGGCACCGTTTACGAATTTAACCAAGATGCCCACTGGGAGCTGGACGCGGCCACCTTGGTTCCCAAAGAAATGTTCAGCGCCTGCGCCGTAACGCTTGGGGATAAAGTGGAACGCTTTTTGGCGCAAATAGACAACCCCCAGCGGCTTATTTTGGCCAATACCGCTTTATATGAATTTTTACGCACCGCTATTTTATTTGTGACGGATTTAATCAAAGAGCAGGCCGCCAAAGAAGAATGCGATATTTTAGATATGCAGCTGGTATACGCCCCCGCGCTGGGCGTAGCGGCGGAACCGAAACTCTTTCGGGAAGCCGTACGGCTGGATAAAGCGCTTGCCGACAAAACCCTGCCCGTATTGCTGGAAAAATTAAATTCCGCTAAAATAGACGTATCTTTGCAAGAAGGGGTACTAACCCCCAAAGCCACCGCGGTTTTTTTAATTCCGTGGCAAAAGAAAAAGAAAAAAGGAAAAAAATAATTATGCCCGCAACCCCGGCTTATGCCCACTCCTGGAAACATTTTTTAGGTTCCACCCTGGCCTATTGTTATACGGTTTTTTTAGGGTGGACTACCCGCATCTATTGGTTCAAAACACCTGAAGCCAAACAAATAGAAGACGAAGGCAAAGGCCTTATTTACGCCGTATGGCACAACCAGCAGCTGTTTTTGCTCTATCCGTATAAAGGGCAAAAAATAGCCCCCCTTATCAGCCAAAGCAGCGACGGGGAATACATCGCCCGGCTTCTTCCTAAATTTGGCATGCTGGCGGTAAGAGGCTCCACCTCCCGCGGCGGAGCAAGGGCCTTAATCCATTTGTTGCAAGCCGCGCGCAGCGGCTACCGCCCCATGCTCACGCCGGACGGCCCCCGCGGCCCCATTTACAAAGTACAGCCCGGCATTTTGTTTTTGGCTAAAAAAACCGGCTTGCCTATCATCCCGGTGGGAACGGCGCTAAGCCATAAATTTACCGTGGGCTCCTGGGACCGCATGCGCGTACCGCTTCCCTTTGGGAAAACCGCCCTCACTTACGGCAAAGCCGTGTATGTGCATAGCGAAGAAGACATGCCCCGCGCCGCCGAAGAACTGGAAAAAGAATTAAATGAAGCTACGGATAAATCAGAAATGTTTATCAATAAAAAACATTTTGATAAAACCATTCCCCCCAAGAAAAAACATTCCCCCCGCTAATGCTTTTTACGCAAATATCCCGGCTGGTTTAGCCGGGATATTTTTTCTCTAAAATTACACATACAACCAGTCTTTAAACAATTAGTCCTCACACACAAGATATACGTCCGTATATTACATCCGCCCCTAATTCCAGCTCTTTCCAGGTAACGGTACCGGCGCAGGAGGGAAAGTCGTTCTCTATTTCATTAAACATATGGAATTCGTCCACCTTCGCTCCTTGGGTTTGGGACGTTACCCGCAAGCTGTTTCCCGTGTTCGTCAAGCTGTTTATGTGCAAAGCGTCAAAAGAAGACGTTTTACCGCTTGGAATGCCAATATCCAGCCAACCGCCTTGGGCAGACATATCCTGCCCAATCAGTATTTTTTGGCTTACAATGCGGGCATTGGCTACCGTGCTGTTTAAATCCAGCTTGCCGGCGGTAACATTCAATAAGCCACGATTCAAATCCGCTCCGTTTGCGTCCCCATATAAATACAAAGAAGCGGCACTGCCCGCTAAATTGCTGCTGCCTTTGGATATGCTCATTGCGCATTGATCTAAACCGCCTACATCTATGGCGTTATTTGCCATCACCGTATCATAAGCGGCATACGGAATGGGGAAATATGTCACCATTTTCATGCTGTTTGTGGTTTGGGCCGCATGAATAGGAAACCCCAACAAACAAGCTGTTAACAAAATGAGTATTTTTTTATTCATAAGCGCTTCTCCCATATTATTATAAGTCTAGCCCATTTTTGACGGATTACAAGGTTTTTATCAGCGCGAAACAAAGTTAAACAAAGCAAAGCGGTAAAATTCTTTATCGTTTTTAATATAAAAATCCCGGGTTTACGCCCAGGGTTTTTAGGTAAGATGTTTTTATAAACAACCCCTCAACTTAAACATTGCCGGGTTATTAAAACAGAAAACAGACAGCCCCCCGTGTCCGGGGGGCTGGTCCTCGTTGGGGTTGCCAACGGGGAGGTCTGGTAAAGTGGAGTTATTCAGTCTTACAGGCCAGGCTTCTTTGTCTAGCAGTATAACAGATATAGGCCAATTTATTATCAGGTAACAAACAACCAAAGACGGTGTTACTAGAGCCACCCATACTGCAATTTATCCCTCGAGTATCTGTAATTAGATACTGTTTAGGATTTTTATAAACAAAGTGGTCCCAATTTACAGAAAACTCTCCTCCCATATTTTGACAGACATCATAATCATTAGAGCCCTGACAAGATCCTATTCCTGCATTTGCTGCTCCAGGACAAGCAACACCAACATATTGCGATATTCTCGACGTAGGTACTTGGCCCGTATAACCAGGAGTCATGCGCCAATCGACACAGTCTCTACCGAACGCTTTCTGTTGTTCCAAACTCGCCTCATCAAAATATTTAGCAGAGTAAGGTCGAGTATCATAACAGGTATCGTCATCCCCAGGAGTGAAAGTTTTCTCTACCCAAGAAGTCGCCTGCCAAACACATGCATTCACACAAGTATCTTGGGTTTTGTCATACTTACAAGTAGCCTGGTTCCAAGTATATGTAATATTACCTGTCTGCCCATCCGGACACTCTTCCGTATAGCTCTGCCCATTGGTAGGCTGGCATTCTTCCTCTTGGCAGTTATTCGTTTCTTTATAACTGCAGGTAGGTTCCCCCTGCCAGGTATATGTAATCGTTCCCGTCTGTCCATTCGGGCAGCTTTCCGTATACGTCTGCCCGTTCGGCGCTTGGCAATCCTGCGGCGGAATTTCGGTAGCCGTACCGTTACATACCAAGTATACGTCCGTGTAGGTGGTGTTTTTGTCTACATCCGCACCCAACTCCAACTCCTGCCACGTTACGGTACCAGAACACCCAGGAAAATCATTGCTTATCTCA
>CASFXV010000031.1 GCA_949298795.1 uncultured bacterium | reverse complement strand
AATGACGAAGTCATTTCCACCGGCTATGTAGGCGCTCCGCGCGGGCGCAAAAACTGCAGTGATTTGGGCTTTTGTATCCGCCAAAAATTAAATATTCCCCGCGGGGAACGTTACGAGCTGTGCCGCAGCGTGCATGCGGAGGCCAACGCCATCATCAGCGCCCCGCGTGACAAAATGCTGGGCGCCAGCATGTATTTGGCCGGGCGGGAAGTGTCCACCGGGGAGTATATTTGCAAATCCAACAGCTGCTCCATGTGTAAACGCATGATTATTAACGCCGGGATAGAAAAAGTATACGTGCGGGATACGCAGGACGAATACCGGGTAATCAACGTGCAGGACTGGATAGAGAATGACGAGTCTTTAGAAGGCCAGCGCGGATATTAAAATAACGTATTGGCAATTTGTGTTAAAACGGGCGGTTTTTCCGCCCGTTTTTTATTTGTAAAAATGGGTTCTTTGCGGCAAGTGCATTGGGTGCTTTTCTTCCGGCCTGTTCGGGATAGCGGGCTGGTATTTAAGGCCGTAGGGCTGCTATGTTTTTGCTGTACGCTGTAAAAGAGGTCAACTTTTTATGGCGTTTGGTAGTAAACGGCTTAAGAAGCAATAAAAAACCCGCCGTAAGGCGGGTATTGTTTGTAAATGGCGGAGCCGACGAGATTCGAACTCGCGGTCTCTGCCTTGACAGGGCAGCGTGTTAACCAGGCTACACCACGGCTCCATTTACTGCTTTCTTAGTACACATATATTTTAGCTTAATTGCGGGGTATGCGTCAAACAAAATTTTTTAGCGGAAATTTTACCTAAAAAATCAGTTAAATTCACCCCACAAAATTTGCTCCAACTCCAGCTCCACCCCGTGTTTTTCTTTTACTTTCTGCCGCACCTGCGTCATTAACGTTTTAATGTCTTCCGGCGTGGCATGGTTAAAGTTTACAATAAACCCGGCGTGTTTTTCTGACACTTTGGCCCCGCCTACGCTAAGGCCTCTTAGCCCGGTGTCATCAATTAAGCGGGAGGCGTAATCCCCTTCCGGGCGTTTAAAAACGCTGCCGGCGGAAGGATATTCCAGCGGTTGTTTTTCCGTGCGTTTGTGCAATACGGAATTGCGCGTTTGCACCAAGGTTTTAAAATCCGCCTTGTGCAGAGTAAAAGAGGCGGAAAGAATAATAAATTTTTCTATTCCTTCCACATGGCGGTAAGAATAGGTTAATTCCTCTTTTAGCAAAGTGGCGGGGCGGCCTTCGCGGTCTATTACGTCAAAATAGTCCAAGCAGTCAAAAGTTTCCTGCCCAAAAGCCCCGGCGTTCATGTAAACGGCCCCGCCGATGCTGCCCGGAATGCCGGAAAGTTTCTCCATGCCGGCCAGCCCCGCATTGGCGGACAGTTCGCACGCTTTATCTAAGGGGGCGCCCGCTTCGGCGCGCAGGGTGTCCCCCTCGCACAGCACATTGTTCATGAGCTCCGTGGAACACACAATCCCTTTAATGCCGCGGCTGCCTACCAAAATGTTGGAACCAAAGCCCAATACGCGCAGGGGCACTTTGGCCGTTTGGGCCAGTTTTAGAACAAAGCTCCAATCCTCATGGGTTTTGGGCAGAACAAAAGCTTCCGCATGGCCGCCGGTGCGGTACGTGGTGTGGGCGGCCATGGGTTCGTCAAATAAACAACGTTCTGCAAAGAAGTTTTTTAGTTCTGCTTTATAATCCATGCACATAATTAAAAGTTCAGCCCGATACCGGCCTGGAAGCCTTCGTTATTGGCGGTTTTGGTATAAGCGCCAAAGATGTATCCAAACGGGAAAGGCGTTAAGCTGGCCCCTAAGGTATAGCGTACGGAATCATCGGAAGAAGAGAGATGATAAGGCAACCCTTTGGTTTCCATATCGCTGTAATCGTAACCAATACCCGCATACGGGGTCAGAAACAAAAAGCTGAAAGAAGCGGTGGCAGAGGCGGAGTAGTGGTCCACGTCGTACCAGTCGGTAGAGCCTTTGTCATAAAAAGCCATGGTGGAAATATCAAATACTTCCAGCAGTTTAAAAGAATATTTCAACCCGCCGCCTAAGGATTTAAAACCGTTCATGTTGGTTCCGCGCACCATGACGCCTACGTCTAACACCGGGATTTTGGTTTCCGCGGTGATAAAACCGGTATACAGGTAATCATCGTTAGAAATGTCATTGGTGGGTTTAATGGCGTTGGCGGTTACCCCGATATCAAACCCCGGGAAAGTAGCCCCTTTGCCGGTGTGAAAGTCTGCCACGCCAATCATGGTGGAAATATCTTTATTGTAAGCGGACAAGTTGGAAGAGGCGGTTATATGGTTTCTAAAGTCATCGCCAATATCGCTTGCGGCGGCCGGAAAAGCAAAAGCCAAGGCGGCCAGTACGGCGGAAATTCTTTTCATACACAAACTCCTGTTGATAAAATAAACGACATATAATATCATAGAAAAAGAGAGCCCGGTATGCAACCGGGCCATATATTTGAAATATTTCAGGGGAGGCTTTTTATGGTTAGTGAACTTGCTGGAACGCTTACAAAGGAAAAAATAGATATTGCGTCTTTAAAAGAGGCTTTCTTACATCCCAAGGGGGAACCCGCCCCGGTTAAATTTGGCACTTCGGGCCACCGCGGAGCGCTGGGGACCGGCTTTTGCGCCTTGCACGCCAAGGCCATTGCCCAAGCGGTTGCCCGTTTGCACAAAGAGCGCAATATTGCCGGCCCCATTTTGGTAGGGGGGGATACGCGCGTGGTTTCCCAAGACACGGCTGCTTTGTGCGCGCAGGTATTGGCCGGGAACGGCATATCCGTTATTTTGCCGGATATGGCGGTTCCCACCCCGGTTTTTTCTTATGAAATTTTAAGCGGGCGCGCCTGCGCCTCTTTAAACGGTACGTCCAGCCATAACCCCCCGCAGGATATGGGGCTTAAGTATAATCCGTCAAACGGCGGCCCGGCGGACGCGGAGCTGACCTCCTGCATTGAAAAATACGCCAATGAATGCTTAAAAGACCCGTCCCAAATTAAAGAAATTAGCTTGGACGAAGCCCGCCAACAGGGCCTGGTGCGCGGGGCGGACGTATTAAACCCTTATGTGACCGCCTTGGGAAAAATTATTGATTTCAAAGCCATTAAAAAAGCCGGTTTAAAAGCCGCCATACATCCGTTGGGCGGAGCCAGCTTAAAATTTTACGAAGCCATTAAAGAACGCTACGGCCTGGATAATTTGGAAATTGTAGACAAAACCATAGACCCGTCTTTTAGCTTTATTCCGCTGGACCATGACGGAAAAATCCGCATGGATCCGTCTTCCAAATATCCCATGTCCCCATTAATTAAATTGGTGGAAAGCGGCAAATATGATTTTGCCGGCGCCAGCGACCCGGACGCCGACCGTTTTGGCTGCGCCACCAAAAAAGGCGGGCTTATTTCCCCTAACCACGCCTTGTGCGTAATGGCGGATTACCTGCTTAAAAACCGCCGCGAGGGAAACACCATCGGGCGCACCTTAGGCACCACGGCGCTGTTGGACCGCATTGCTTTGGCCAATCAGGCTAAACTGGAAGAAGTAAACGTGGGTTTTAAATATTTTGTGCGCGGTTTGGTGCGCCGCAAATATGTGCTGGCGGGGGAGGAAAGCGCTGGTATGTCTTTGAGCGGCTGGACGACGGAAAAAGACGGTATTTTAGCCGTATGTCTGTTGCTTGAAATTATGTCTAAACAAGGGGACATTGCGGATCAATATAAGGAGCTTACCCGCTTGTACGGCACCCCTTGCTATACCCGTATAGACGTGCCAACCGATGACGCCGCCAAGCAAAAAATCAAAGCTTTAAAGAAGGAAGACTTTTCCAACTTGTATACCGTGGCCGGGGAACGCGTAACCGGCGTGCGCGATACAGACGGGATTAAAGTGTATTTGCAAAGTTCTTGGTTTTTGGTGCGGCCTTCCGGTACGGAAAACATCCTTAAGTTTTATGCGGAGTCTTTCTTGGGTGAAAAACACCTGGCCCGCATTATAGAGGAAGGGCAAAAAATCATAAACGCTTAGTTTGCACTATTGTTAGGTTAAAACCGGCGGCATTTAATATGCCACCGGTTTTTATTTAGCTTACAGGAAAAGCGTGGATTTGTGTTAGCTGACGCAAAGCGGAAGCGGCCCCCCAAAAGGGAGGCCGTTCTCATCTTAAGCATTTATAAATAAGAGAGTTTACGGTTTGTAGATAAAGGATATTTGCACGTCGCGCAAGTGGTCCCGGCGGTAGGAAAAAAATTGTTCTTTATTGCCGCAGGTGCACCAATCGGGCGCGTATACGTCTTTCGGGTCCAGCCCGGCTTGGGAAAGCTGGCGGATGATTTCTTTGCTTAAATCCACAAACAGTTTACCGTTTCGGCGGATAACGCATTGCGGGTCAAACTGGCAGGCGGTGTCTTCTTTTACTTCAAAACAGCATTTTTGTATATGCGGGCCTAAATAGGCGCATAATTTGCCTTTGGCTCCCAGGGCTTTCATTTGCCGGGCCGTTTTTTGGGGCAAAAGTTGGGCTACTCCGCGCCAGCCGGCATGCACAATGGCATTTAAGCCGGCTTTTTCGTCCCATAAAAAAACGGGAACGCAGTCAGCCGTTAATACGCTGGCGCCCCAGCCCGCCGGGCTGATAATCCAGCCGTCTGCCTGGGTGAAAGCGGGCTGGTTTTGTTGCTTTTGGGCGGCGGCGTTGTCTAATATGGTTACTAGGGTATCCCCATGTACCTGGTGCAAATGCAAAATTTTATCCGCGGGGATATTTAATTGGTTAAAAAGATTTTCTTGGTTGGCCTTTTCACGCATGTTGCCGGCCTGGCGCGAAACCGTGCCGTGGACAATGCCTAAGGAAAGAAGACGGGGATCGGAATATATTTTCATGCGTTTAGTTTTTTAAGGCGTACGGTTTTTAGCCGGGTTCCCAAAATGTGTTTAGCCAGGTGTTTAAAACGTTCCGGCGCGTCGCTGGCGTAAATGGTTAAGGAGCCCCTGCCTTGGGCTTGCTCGTTATGATTGATTAAGTAGTTTTTTACTTCTTGCGCTACGGTTTGGGCGGAATCCACCAGCTGAACTTTCCCGCCTAATACTTTTGCTACCACCGGTTTTAGCACCGGGTAATGCGTGCAGCCCAAAATAACCGTGTCCGCCTGGGTTTTAGCCAGCGGCTTTAGATATTGCGCGGCTATTAAGCGGGTTACCGGGTTTTTGGACCAGCCTTCCTCCACCAGCGGCACGAATAACGGGCACGGAATTTGGGTTACTTTGGCATGGGGAGCCAGTTTTAAAATTTGCTGGCGGTAGGCTCCGCTTTTTACGGTGGCTTCCGTCCCTAAAACGGCAATTTTCCCGCTGCGGCTTGAGCGTACGGCTTTTTGCGCCCCGGGTTCTATTACCCCCAGCACCGGCACTTGGCATGTTTTACGCAGGCGCGCCAAAGCCAAGGCGGAAGCGGTATTACAGGCTACAACAATCAGTTTAACGCCTTTTTGCTCCAAAAACCGCGCAATATCCAGCGAAAAACGGGTAACCGTTTCACGTGATTTGGAACCATAAGGTACGTTTGCCGTATCGCCGAAATAAATCAGTTTTTCGGCCGGGAGGGCTTTTTGCAGGGCTTTTAAAATGGTAAGGCCGCCCAGGCCGGAGTCAAAAATTCCTATAGGAGCGTTATTCATACTTTATTATTATATGATTTCCGGCGCAAAGGGGAAAGACAGGAAGGTTAAAAATTTGGTTTTATGCCCGTAGTTTGTGCTAAAATATGAATATGTTTCGTAAATCGCTAATCAGCCTGTTATTGATGTTTGCGCTCTTGCCGGCCGGGTTTGCCCAACAAGGCAAATCTTCCGCGCTGGTAGTGGGCGGAAATTTTTCGGAACAAACCAATTTTTCTTCCAAAGCGCCCGTTTTTGACCGCAACGCCCGTGACGCGGAAGTGGCCATTTTAAACGGGATGTTGAAAAACAGAAAGTATTCTGAAGTCATCCGCCGCATTAATGATCTTATCTCCAAGAATTATTTAGATAAACGTTTTTATTTGCTTTTAGCCATTGCTTACGACGGGTTAGGCAAAACCGATGATGTTATTTACTCCGCCGGGGAAGCCATTGCCGTTGCCCCCCAGGATCCGCGGGCGTATATCTTGCGTGCGGGGGCTTATTTGCAGCGCGGCAGTTATGAACGCTGCCGCATAGACATTGATAAGGCGCTGGCTTTAAACCCCAACTCTAAATTGGCGGCTAAGATAAAGAAAGAATTGGATGAAAAGACCTTTGTCCAAGCGACGGCCGCCAAAGAAGCGCCTGCCGTTCACAAAAAAGCCCCTGCCTGGGTAACTTGGTATTTTGTAGCCATTATTTTTGCGGTGCTTGTGTTTGTGTATTTGCGCTATGAAGACGTTTTCCGCCGCCCCAAAAACGCCTATTCCCGCCGGGAAGCGGATATTAAAGAACAATATGATTTCTTGCGTCAAATTGGCGAAGGCGGCATGGGTAAAGTATATGAAGCTTATGACAAAGTGCTGAAACGCAAAGTGGCTATTAAACGCGTGCGCCCGGAGCTGGTGCGCAGTGCGTATATACGCGAGCAGTTCTTGTCCGAAGCCCGCATGGTGGCTTTGCTGCGCCACCCGTGCATTGTGGAAATTTATACAGTAATAGAATCGGAAAGCAGCCTGTATTTGGTGTTTGAGTATGTGGACGGGCAAACATTGGAAACCCGCCTGGATATTGACGGGCGGATTGCTTTTTCCAAGGCTAAAAAGATTTTTGAGTCCGTTTGCCGGGGGCTGCAGTATGCGCATTCGCAAGACATTATCCATTGTGATTTAAAACCCGGCAACATTATGATTTTGGAAAACGACCATGCCAAGGTGATGGATTTCGGCGTAGCCAAGAAGATGGTGGATAATGATACCGGCGCCCGCACGGTGGCCGGCACGCCCGCCTATATGGCGCCGGAACAGCAAAAAGGCTTTATGCGCAAACAGTCGGACGTGTATTCTTTGGCTTTGTGTTTGTATGAGGCGTTGGTCGGCCAAGTGCCGTGGACGGTAAAAGGCTTTGACATCGCCAATAAAAAGATTTTCCCGGCTTCCCGCTTGGCTCCGGGCATTCCCCCGGCGGTGGACGCTTTGATAGAAGACTCTTTAAAAGAAGACCCGAAAGAGCGTCTGCAGTCTGTTGATGAGTTTTGGAGCCGCCTCAGCGCCATTAACCCGCTGCCGGAAGACCCCGAGAAAACGCATTATTAATTATTCTCTTTTTAAAAATAAAAAACCCCAGGCTAAACGCCCGGGGTTTTATTTTTTATTGGGTTATTTTAAAGCTTCTCCCGCCGCTATAAAAAGTTGTTCCAAATTGCGGAAAATTACTTTTTCCCCAAAGTGGGGTTCCCATTTTAAACGGGCCAGCACGTCGCTGATGACCACCGCGGCGGCCCCTTGGGCTTTGCGTTTGGCGCATATGGCGTAAAAGGCGGCAACTTCCATTTCTACGCTAAGCACGTTTTTTTGTTGGTAATGGCGCACTTCCTGCGGCGTTTCACGAAAGATAGCGTCCGTCGTCCAGTTCAGCCCCAGGTGGTAATTATGCCCCAATGCGCTCAGCTGTTTGGCTAAGGCGTTAAGCAGGGTTTTGTTGGGCCGGGTAATTTCTTTGGCTGTATAGCAGGGGGAGGTGCCGTCATCACACAAGGCTTGTTGGCAAAGCATCATGTCGCCCGGTTCCAGCTCCTCCTGCAAAGAGCCCGCTAAACCGATAAATACGAATTTTTTTACCCCCAATGCAATTAAAACTTCCAAAGCCATGGCCATGCCCGGCGCGCCGGAACCGAAATTGGTTACATAGCACAGGTTGGGCTTTTGCAGAACGTAGATGTCCGCCTCGCAATTGTATTTTTTGTATTGGGAGTGGTTTTCCACGTATTTGGTAAGGGAGGATATCGGGCACAAAACGGCTGTTTTGGGCAGTTTTATGTCACAGCGGATATGTTTCACATAGGCCGCGGGAGAGGAAATCTCTTTTAAGGCTGCTTTCTTTTTTTTAGGAAATAGTAGTGTCATATATAGTAAAATTTTAAAGTTGTTGCTTTACCGCAACACTATTACTATAACAAAAAAGAAGGAGCATATGGAACAAACCTTTACAACCGGGCTGTTACAGGCTGTAACCGCGTTTAACGCGTTTTTGTGGGGCGCGCCCATGCTGATACTGATTGTGGGTATCAGCGTGTATTATACTTGGAAATTAAAACTCATTCAGCGCCATTTGTTCCATGCTATCCGCTTGTGTACCCTAAAAGACCGTTCCGCCGGGGTAATCAGCAATTTTGGGTCATTGGTTATCGCGCTGGCGGCTATGGTGGGCACCGGCAACATTGTAGGCGTGGCGGCGGCTGTTTCCACCGGCGGGCCGGGCGCCTTGTTTTGGATGATGCTTTCCGCCTTTTTAGGCATGGCCACCAAATACGCCGAAGCGGTTTTGGCCGTTCAATACCGTCAGAAAGCGCCCTCCGGGGAATATGTGGGCGGGCCCATGTATGTACTTAAAAATGCGCTGAATATGAAAAAGACCGCCGCCGTTTTTGCTTTGGCCACTGTTTTAATGGGTTTTGCCGACGCGTTAATACAAACCAATTCTTTGGTGGATATTTACGGTTCCGTATACGGGGTGGGGGCGTTTACTTCCGCTTCCGTATTAATAGTGTTAACAGGGGCCGTTATTTTGGGCGGGGTGAAAAAAATAGCCGCTGTTTGCAAGGGGCTGGTGCCTTTTATGGCGATTGTGTACATTGTTTTATGTGTGGCGGTGCTGGCTGTGCACTGGCAAAAGATACCCTGGGCGTTTTATACCATTTTTACCAGCGCTTTCAGCGGCAGCGCCCTGCTGGGCGGCGCGGTGGGGATTACCGTGCGGGAGGCTATTCGTTATGGGGTGTCCCGCGGGGTATTGTCTAACGAGGCCGGCAGCGGAAGCGGCGCCATAGCCGCCGCCGCGGCTCAAACGCCTAACCCGGTGCGCCAGGGGTTGGTGTCCGCTTCTACCGTGTTTTGGGACACTTTGGTCATTTGTCTGCTTTCCGGATTAGCGGTGATAGTAGCCGGGAACTGGCAGGAAGGAACCCACTTCGGGGCGGATTTGGCTTCCGTATCGTTTGGGTCTATTCCCTTTGGCAAAGAACTGCTGTTGGTATCCTTAACCTTATTTGCGTTTAGTACATTGGTGGGGTGGAGCTATTATACGGAAAAAGCCGTCCAGTTTTGTATCAAGGGCCGGGTGGAATATCCGGTGCGCGTTTTATGGCTGTGCGTCATGGCGCTGGGCGGGTTTTTAAGCCCCAAACTGGTGTGGGAACTGGCGGATACCGCCATTGCCATTATGTGCGTGCCCAATATTTTGGCGCTGTGGCTGCTTCGCAAACAGGTGGTGCAGATAACGGCCCAGTATTTGCCGGATGAGCTGAAAGCCAAATAACGCATTTTTGTTTTTTGGCTTTACAAGTTTGCAAAATAGGTGTTATCATATAGGTAGTTGTTTATCCGGGAGATTTCCCCATGCTTAAAAAATACAACCTTGTTGCCCGTAAATTGGTGGAAGTGGACGAAGCCGCCCCGCAGGTTTGGGTGTATACCAACCCAACGCTGGACGAGCAGCGTTTTTTGGTGGAAAAGTTTCAAATAGACGAGCATACCCTCGCCAGCGCCTTGGACCCGGACGAACAACCCCGCCTGGAATTTGAACCCGAGCATATCGTCATGATTTACAAGCGCCCTAAAAATTATTCCGGCAAAGACCAGCTGGAATTTAAAGTGGCGTCTGTAGGCATGTTTTTGTTTGAGGACAAACTGGTGGTGGTGCTGGCGGAAGATATCCCGCTGTTTGTGGGTAAGCGTTTCCAAAGCGTAGGCAGCATTAAGGAAGTGTTTTTAAAACTGGTGTACAATTCCATTTCACACTATGTGGAACATTTGCGCATTATCCATATGATTTCGGAAGAGATTGAAGACAAAATGACCGAAGCCATGGATAACACCTATCTGCTTAATTTGTTTAGTTTGGTAAAAAGCTTGGTATATTACGCCGAAGCGATTACCTCCAACGGTTTTGTGTTTGAAAAAACCCGCAACCTGTCCGCCCGCATAGGTTTTGATGAAAAAGACCAGGAAATGCTGGATGATATCATCATTGAAAACATGCAGTGCAAAACCCAGGCGGATATATACTCCAACATTTTGGCGCAGCTGCTGGACGCGCGGGCCTCGGTGGTAAACAACAATTTAAACCTGCTGATTAAAAAATTAAACGTGATTACTATTTGGATGATGGTCCCCACTTTTGTGGTAAGCGCTTACGGCATGAACGTGGCGCTGCCGCTGTCTGACCATCCGGACGCGTTTTGGATGTTAATGGGCGTGTGTTTAATTTTGGTTTGGCTGGTTATGATGTTTTGGAAACATAAAAATTGGTAACACGTTAAAAATAAAGCGCCCCCTGTATAAACAGGGGGTGTTTTTTTGTTTCACAATAACAGTTGCTATTCATTTTCCGGCCGCCAAACCATCCCTGAAAATCACCGCTTTCTTGCGCGCAGCAGCCTGCGGTTTTCGGTTTAAGGGCAGGTGTTTTGAAATTACAATAAAAAGCCCGGTGTTATAACAACACCGGGTTTTTGTATGTTGTGAAAACCCCCAGCTAGGCTGGGGGTTCGGTAAAGGTTTCACCGATAAGGAAGATAAAAAAACTCCTTTTGTATAATAAAT
>CASFXV010000030.1 GCA_949298795.1 uncultured bacterium | reverse complement strand
CAGCGCAAGCAGGCCCGGTCTATTTTTATTAAAAGAATTGCCCGGCTTAATGGCGTTAGCCAAATAAGACGGCAAATTCTTGTACAATTCATTTTGTACTTACACAAACCGGGCCAGCGCAAGCAGGCCCGGTCTATTTTATACAAGAAGAAAAAACAACAAAAAAATAGTATAATAATAGTGTTATTTCTACAGGAGATTTTTAAACAGAATGCAAACACTCATCACCATTATTCATTTTGTAACGTGTATTTTACTGATCCTCTTGGTCCTTTTGCAGAGCGGGAAAGGTTCCGCCGCCGGCATTTTTGGCGCTTCCGGCGCGGACAATATTTTTGCCAGCCCCACCGCTTTTAACTTTATCAACAAACTTACCGCCGCTTTGGCCGTTTTATTGTTCTGCACGTCTATTTTGCTTACCATGGCCACCAACAAAAAAGCCTCTTCTTCCGTAACGGATAAAGTGCAAATTCCCGCGGCGGCCACGGCCCCGGCTGAACCGGCCCAGCCCGCTTCCAAATAATTTAACCCCCGCGTAAATTGCGGGGTTATTTTTACCCGGCGTTTGTTGCGCCGGGTTATTTTTTTTGCTAAAATATACAGGAAGACAGTTCTTTATATCCCTTGTTGGAAATGAATTTTTCGCGCAGGTGGCGGAATTGGTATACGCGTGCGTTTGAGGGGCGCATGCCGCAAGGCTTGAGGGTTCGAGTCCCTCTCTGCGCATTCTTTTATACCCGGGCTTTTGGCCCGGGTTTTTTATTGCTGGAAATCAGGCAAACCGCTTGCCCGCACAGGGACCAGAAAGGCGCAGCATGGTACGTGTTTGAACCACACGAAAGGCGAGTACCGCGTGTCCGGCCCGCAGTCATTTTCCGTCAGGAAAATGACCGGAAGGGAAGTTCCTCCCGGTGCCCAATTTTATAGACCAAGCACAACCGCTTGGGCTTTTTATTTGTTTTAAGCGTAGTGCGCCCCTTAAATGTTATAATATACTTTTAGTTTTTACCGTCGGAGAAATTCATGAATCCTTTAGCCGCAACCTGGCTTTGCTGGGCCATTATCGGCCTATCCCCCATAGCGGGGAAATACGCCGTGGGGGTTATCAGCCCGGTACTGCTGGTCTTTTTAGGCACGTTGATAGGGGTGCTGTATTTTACCCCTTGGATAACCAAAAATCATAAATGGGGGGAACTGCTGGCCAAAGAAACCCGGTGGAAATTTTTGTTTATCGGCACGTTTGGCACGGCGCTTCCGTTTAGCATATCGCTGCTGGCCCTGCATTATACCACGCCGGGAAATGCGGCTATATTGCAGCAGTCGGAGTTGCTGTATTCCCTGTTGTTTGCCGCTTTGTTTTTGAAAGAATACCCCACCAAATCCCAGTTGGCGGGCAGCGCGCTGATTGTACTGGGCGTGGCATTTATACTCATTAAAGAACATTACACCCCGCGCTGGACGGGTGATTTGTTAATAGTAGGCTCTACCTGGATGCTGCAGGCCGGCTCCACTATGGCTAAAAAACTGCCCGCACATTTGGATTACCGCCTTATCGGCATGGCGCGCAATTTATACGCTATCCCCGCGCTGATGATTATTGTGGGCGTACTGGCCTGCTGCGATACGCTGGTGTTAAAACCCAATTTGCAAATGTTTAGCGTGCTTACGTATACCGGCGTATTCA
This sequence comes from uncultured bacterium, assembly GCA_949298795.1. Classification (GTDB taxonomy): domain Bacteria; phylum Elusimicrobiota; class Elusimicrobia; order Elusimicrobiales; family Elusimicrobiaceae; genus Avelusimicrobium. The sequence continues at coordinate 10,405 of CASFXV010000030.1, read as the reverse complement.
AATACGGTTTGGCTATGGTATTGTGGTATAAAGCCATACGCATGCTGGATTTAAGCCGGGTAACCGCTATTTATTTATCTTATCCGGTGCTTTCATTAGCCGGCTCCGCCCTGCTGGGGCTGGAAACCATCACCCCGTACCAAATATTGGGCTTGTTGCTTACGCTGTCCGGCGCGTATTGGGTAAGTTTTTTGGTTAAGAAACAAGGGCACTAAGCCGTCAAATTAAGTAAAATATAAAGTATGTTTAAGGGGTTTTATGTTTAACGTCGCGCCTGTGCTTGCCATATGGCTGGCGTGGTTTTTTACGGCCGCCAACGTAGTGGTGGCTAAATTCGCCACGCCGTACGCGGCATCGGCCTTGTTTATGTTGGTCAGCTGTACGGGGGCCACGCTGTGCTTTAGCCCGTATTTAATTAAAAATAACGGCTGGAAACAGCTTTTTAAGCGCGGCGTGTGGTGGCAGTGCCTGTTAATGGCCACCTTTGGCACCGCCCTGCCCATGACTATTTTTATGATAGCCCTCAATTACACCACCCCTACCAACGCGGCTATCTTAAACCAGTTTGAAATTGTTTATTCCCTGTTGCTGGCTTATTTTTTGCTGGGGGAAAAGCCTACTTTAAAGCAGATTTTTGGTTCCGCCGTGATTGTGCTGGGGGTGGGGATATTATTGTGGCAGGCGGGGGTGTCCATGCAGTTAAAGGGGGACTTGCTGATTTTAGGCTGTTTATGGATGTTTCAGCTTAGCCATATTTTTGCCAAAAAATTGCCCGCGGATATGCCGCCGGTGCTTATTTCCGCCGCGCGCGCGATGTTTGCCATTCCGGTGCTGGCTATATTAACGGCTTCTTTATGGGTTATCCAGGGGCCGCAGCTCTTTGTGCCGGGGCCCGTATTATTCAGTACGCTGGCTTTCAGCGCGGTATGCAATTATTTTATAGGCAATACATTTTGGTACACCGCCATACGCAATATGGATTTGGGTAAAGCAACCGCTATTATTTTGTCTTACCCGGTGTGTACATTTCTTTTGTCCGTCCTGCTAAAGCAGGATACAATTAACATCTATAAAGTGCTGGGCATGGCGCTTGCCATAGGCGGGGCCTATATTGTAACCGGCATTATTAAAGGAGAACGCAAATGAAAAAACTCGTTTTATTTGATTTGGACGGAACTTTAGTCAACGCCGGGGGTGCCGGCCGCACCGCCCTTAAAAAAGCGTTTGAGGAATTATACGGTTCCTGCCCGGAGTTTGAACATTCCCTTATTTCCGGCCGCACGGATACGGACAATTTTACCTTGGTATACGGTTTATTGAAAAAAGGCAAAAAACCCACCGCCGCGGAAATGAAAAAAATGACCGCCAAATATTTGGAACTTTTGCCCCAGGAAGTACACGCCGCCGTACGCGCCAAACATTATGATTTGGTAACCGGCGTAGAGAAATTTTTAAAACTCTTAGCCAAAGACCCGGACGTTATTTTAGCCCTGGGCACCGGCAATTTGCAGCAGGGCGCCCGTATTAAGCTGGAGCCTTCCGGCTTAAACAAATATTTTGAAATCGGCGGCTGGGGGGAAGACGGCCACACCCGGGAAGAAATGCTTCAAGCGGCCGTAAAACGGGCGGAGAAAAAATTTAAAACCAAAATCCTGCCTGAAAACGTATTTGTAGTCGGCGACACGCACCGCGATATCGTAGCCGCCAAAAACTGCGGTTTTCACAGCGCGGTGATTACCGGCGGATTTGGAGACCAAGCCAAAATACAGCGCGCCGCTGCCGAGCTGGAAGAAAAAGATTTTAAAGACCTTACCACTTTTTGCGTATGGCTTGGCCTAAAAACGGACCCCAAAGGCGTAAAACGCGGCAGTTATATCATGCCCGCCAGCGCCATAGAACACGTATTTTTCAGCCGTACCGGCATTGACGAAGACCGCCTGAAAATGCTGCGTATTAAAAAATATTCGGATTTGGAATCCGGAACCATTATGTAAGGAGATTTGATAAATAATATGGAATGGGATAAAGCTGCTGCAAAATTTGCCGATGCCTTAGCCAATAGCGAACCGACCCCCGGCGGCGGAGCCGCCGCCGCCATGAGCGGTGCCATGGGCTGCGGACTCATTATGATGGCTATACACACCACCGCCAAACAAAAGAATACGCCGCCGGCAACCAAGGCCAAACTGGAACAAAGCCTGAAAAAGCTGGGTTCCTTAAAAGAAGAGCTGAAAAACTATATCCGCAAAGACGGGGAAGCCTATACCGCGTATTTGATTACAAAAAAACTCCCCAAAGAAAACCCCAGCCGGGAGCAAGCCATGCAAGACGCCCTGCTGCTGGCCGCCCGCGTGCCTACGGATACCGCCACCACCGCCATACAATGCCTGCGGGAAGCCGATTTAATAAAAAGCGACATCGCCCCGGTGATTATGTCTGACATTTTATGCGGGCAGTATTTGTTAAAAACCTGTGTAAAATGCTCAATAGAAAGCATAAAAGCCAATTTGGCGTTTATTAAAAATAACGATTGGGTAAATAAATTTGAACAACATATTCTTATTTTTCTAAAATCTTGTTAGAATAAACAACCCAACGCAAAAGGAAAGGTATGAGCGAAAAAGTAAATAAACGCAGCGGAATGCTGGGCACCATCTATAATATGCTGCCCGTAATTGACGATGACTACGCCGCCAAATTAGTCTACACGCTGGAAAATAAAAAATCGTTGGAAGAACTTCAGCAGGATATAGCCAATATCGCCGCGCAGTTAGGGTCAGACTCCCCGGTAACGGATACGGTGGTAGCCAAAATTCTGTTAGATGAAATTACACTTGCCGCCGCGCTGCGCCAGCTGCGCATTTACAATAACGCCATGTCTATTATGGAGCTTTCCAAAGCGCTGGAACTGGAAAAAGAAGATACGGATTTACTTTTGCAGGTATATTCTTCTTTTTCTTCGCGCAAATATTTTGATGTAGAGTTTGCCTCGGCCTTAAAATCCGTTTCCAGCGAGGGGGAGCTGGACGATTCCCAAACCGCTTTGGCGGCGGTCAACACCCTGTTGGAAGCCGCGCGGGAATTACTGGCCAGCAACAACCAAACCCCCAAACACAACCGCCGTTATATTTTAGACATGGCGGACAAATATCATCTGCCCGTTACCATGACGGCCGAACTTTTGCGCGTATACACGCAAGACGAAACCATTTCTTTCCAGCCGGAATTTAACAAATTGTTTACGCAATTGGAAAAAATCAATAAAGATTCCCTGTTAAACGCTTCTTTATGCGCCCGGGTCATGCTGTGCACCATCACAGCCAAAGACGCGCAAGATATTACGCTTTTATCCAAGATGTTAAATAAAAGAATACTGGAAGAAGATTTAATGATTATCGCCTGCCGGTATTTAAAGGCCAAAACGCCTAAAGACATTTTAGATACGTTTGAAGCGGTACTTCAAAAATTGCCGCACGTGAAACAAAAAGAAGAAAACCTGGGGCTGGCCGTAAAAGTATTGTTAGACGGCACTCCCCAAACTTTTGAAGCCGCCCAACAAAAAGCCGCCCAACGCAGGGACCGCATTGTGTTGCGTGACAGGCTGTCCAAAAACCCCAAATACAGCGGCTATGAATACGATATAGCGGAAAAATTTGGCGGCAAAAAAACGTTTGAACAAATTGAGGGGGAAATGGCGGATATTTTACGCCAGCTCCCGTATTGCAGTGACGAAAGCGAAAATAAAGAGCTGGCCTGCAAGGTATTATTGGGTACGCTAAGCCAAAGTGAAGCCAAGGAACAAGCCCAATATTTGCGCGATTTAAAGGCCAAAACGGTCACCCAGGGGTTAGCGCCTGAAGTAATGAAAAATTATTTAGGCACTAAACCCGCCGAAGAAATCCTGCAGTTTTTTGAAGAAGCGCTGGCCCCCTATACTTTTTGGAAGTCTGACCGGGAAAAACACCTTTTTGCCCTGCAAACGCTGGTGGCGGAATTAAACGGAAATTCCAACGCGCAGATTTCTCAGTTCGTATTAGATATGCTGGAAGACGGGTCTTCGCTGGAACTGATAGCGGACATGATGTCCAATATTCAGGCTAAAAAAACCAGCCCGGAGGAATTGGATAATTTATTAAATATGTATAAACAAGCGAGGGCTTCCTCTAAATAAGCGGAGCACTTTGCTATATTACGTGCGTGAGAATTATTTTCCCTGCGCAAACACGTTAAAAAGGACTGTTAAATTTAACAATAATTTGCTATCCTGTTAGCGTGCCAGTTTATTTTATTATGAAAGGGTGATATACATGAGATATTGGGTCTATATAAATGATAAAGTGGAAGGTCCTTTTGAAGAGGACAAACTTGTAACGTTAGAGGGCTTCACTCCCGACACGTTAATTTGCTCAGAAACTACTGAAGCCGGCGCCAACCAAGAATGGGTAAAGGCTTCCGTTATGTTTGAGTTTGATCCGTTGGAATCTACCATAACCCGGGCCTTGCCTACGCCGGAAGAGTTAAACACAGCCGTTGCTTCCGCCGGCACAACGGACCCTAACCTCACCCAAGCCCTCAAAGAGGCTCATTTTGTTTCCCAAAACCAAGCGCAAGACGCCGCCTCGTTACCAGCGGACGCCACCAAACTTATTTTGGAAAAACTGGACTCCCTTACCCGGGAAATTGAAGGCTTAAAACAAAAAATGGAAGATGTTATTTCCGCCGCTTCCTATTCTCAAACACCCTCTTTTAATACGCAGCACACGGTAAATACCCAGTCCATCCCCGCGCCGGAAGTAGACATGGCCGCCAACACCATCACCCTTACAAACCGTGATATGAGCCAAGCAAACATTCCAATGGATGATTCCGCCGCTGTCACGGAAAGTTTGGTTACCCAAGCCGAGTCTTTAGTGGCGCAAGCCAATCAACAAACTGAAAACAAAAATGAGAACTTTTTAAACGGTATAGATTTATCTTCCGGAGACACCTCCTCCACGCCGGCGGAGCTGCCGCTGGGCGGGAAAGGGGAAGAAGAAGTGGTCCTTCGTTCCGCATTGGATTCTTTATACGGGGCTAAAATACAAGAAGAACAAACCGAAAAAGAAAAAGAATCCACTTTTCAAGACTTGCTGCGTCCCCGCAAACTAGAAGAAACGCCAACGCAAGGTGCTCAATCAGCCCCGGAATTAGCAGAAGCTGCTAAGCCGCAGGAAGAACCAGCCGCCACCCAACAACAAAAAGAAGAGGTGTTGCAGCAATTTGCCCCCAGTGAACACAAGGATTTTATTGCTGAAGCATTAGCCGAAGCTGAAAAAGAAAATAAGGCCAAACAAGAAGCTGCCTCTGCCCCGAAAGAAGAGGCGCCGGCGCAACCTTTAGACGGTTTGACCCCAGTTACTCCGGAGCAGGAAGCCGCTATTAAGCAGGATTTGCCTCAACCGGAGAACGAAGTGCCTGTTCTTCCTATTGGGGGAGCGGAACAAGAGCCCGCTTCCAAACAAGAAGCGCAAGCAGAAGCGGCTCCCGCCATGGCAGATTTGCCGCAAACGCAGGCTGAGGAGGAAAAACAAGAATCTGTCCGTGACATGGGAGAAGAAGTGCCTTTAAAAACTGTTTCCGCCATGTTACCGGGGTTAGCTTCCTTAGGGGGGGCTGAACCGGCCCCGGCCGGCAGCCAGCAACCGCTTGAGATAAACCCGGCAGCAGCCCAACAAGAAGATGCGGTTACTGAAACCATTCAAGAATTAGTACCGGGCGCCGCACTGGATAAAACGGTTCCGCCCGTATCTTTGGACAAGAAAGCCCCCAAACAGGAACAAGAAGAAAACGCAAATCTGCTCTCTGCCGATGATTTGAAAGCTGCCGATGATTCCGCTTTTACAGCAGAAGAAGAAGCTTTGTTTGAATCTCCTGTTCCGAAAGCGGCCCAACCTAATAATGTGGAGGAACCTCAGACCCAACCGCAGCCTGCGCAAGAACCCCAAGGTTTGGCTTCTTTAGAGCCGGTGGCGGCCCAGCCTGAGGCGGCAGAACAACCTGTTGCCCAGGGAGGCCCCCAAACGCTGGAGGAACAGCTACCCCCAGCCAATGATTTGGATAAAACCACTACGCAGGCCGAATATACACCCAATGATTTGACAGAAATTGAATTAAAAGAAGGTTCCACCTATTTAATTTCCGACTTTGTGCCTCCGGCCCAAGCGTCTGACTTTGCCGCCGCCGCCCAAGAAGCAATGGCCAAAAGCCAGGCGGCATTAAAAGAGGACAAGGCCGCCCCTGCCAAAAAAGCGGAAGAACTGGTGGTGGAAGAAGTAGTTCCCAGCAAAAACAGCAATAACGCACAGCAGGCCCAGTCGGCCCCGGCGCCGGAAACACCAGTACCTGGCGCGGATGTAACGGTATCCCAAATTATTTTGGAAAATACCATTAAAACCAAACGCGGCGCCGCCTTGGACATTAAAACCGTGCCCATGGTAAAAGATCCGGCAGAATCCCAACGTTTAGATTTAAGCGATACGGAACTGCAGGATGTCACCATGCAGCATGATTTAAAATCGGCCGATATTCCTTCTTCTGGTAAAAAGACAAAGACACTTGTGATGGCGGTCATGCTGTTGGTACTTATCGGGGCCATTTATGCCGGGGTAGCTTACTTGCAGTTAATCCCGGATAATATTAACTTTATTAACCCGAAGCCTGCCGTTTCCGCACAAGAGCAAGAACAGCTGAACGAAATGCTCCCGGCCGCAGAAGCGCAGGCGGCTCAACCCGCAGCACAGCAAATATCCCCGGCGGACAGAGCGTTAGCGGAAGTAAAAAACTACGCTTTGCCCAATGGAATGACGTTGGAACAATTAATTATTTCCCGCCATCCTAACGCTGGGAACATGATTGAGTGGAGCATTTCCTCAGCGGTGGACCCGGATAATTACTCCGTAATGGCCAAAGTTCCGCCGGAAAACCCGCAAAGCTTCAAAATTTCTTACCGCTTTAACTACAATACGGTAACCAAAGCGTTGGAGCCTACGATTTCCGACTCTAAAAACTTGTTAATGTCTGTTGGTGTAGGCGCCGGCCTGCCTGCTGCAAACATGCAGCAACCCATGCCCCAGCAACAGGCCATGCAGATGAATGCCGCCCAACAACAAGCGTTAAGACAGCAACAGCTGGCCATGCAGCAAGCCCAGCAACGCGCCTCGGCCCAGGCCGTACCGCCGGCCCCGCGCCAAGCGGCTTCTGCTCAGCGCCCGGTGCGTTAGCCTGATATGTTTTAATAAAAAAACCGCCCTTATTTAGGGCGGTTTTTTTATAAATCCTTTTCATAAACATCACATCACACAATACCTATCAAGAGAGCCAATTATTCTAACAGGCAGATGTTTATCCCATATCCTATACCAACACAGAAAACGGACCCAAAACCTGGAATATTTTCTATTGCCTGCCCAGTCTTTAAAACCCGCACTCAAAAGCACAAAATGGCCCAATATGGGCTGATTATCTATTTCTAGGGAACAAACACACCCCCGCGCACAGGGGGGGATAGCCTTTAGGCGCGTCCTTTTGCCAAATTGGCCTAAAAATCCGTATACTTGTGCTGTGTAGCGTTTTTCAATTTTCATTGCGCTAAAGTTAGACTAGGGCATTTACAATCCATTTCCGTGTTATATTCTGCTGGGAAACCAACAATAAAAACCCCCGTTGTTTAACGGGGGTAAAAGATTGGTTATTTCTTTCTTTATTTATTTACCAACTCTGTTACAATATGCTTCATGATGTGAAAGACTTTTTCCGTCCAGTCTAAGCTAAGCCACTCATAAGGGCCGTGGGGGTTTTCATACCCGGCAAAAATGTTAGGAGTAGGCAACCCCCTAAAAGTAAGCTGGGCCCCGTCCGTACCGCCGCGCACTTGGGCCAATTTATAATCTATTCCAGCCGCCACCAGCGCCTTTTTAAGAACGCTTAGCGCCTGGGGATGCGCTTCCAGCACGTCTTTCATATTGCGGTATTGTTTGGTAAACGTAACCGATATTTTGGCATTAGGATATTTTATCAGCTTTTGGTTAATAATTTCCTGCAGTTCTTTTTTGGAACTTTCAAATTTATTTAAATCATGGTCCCGCACCAAACCGCGCAGCACGGCTTGCTCCAAATTGCCTTCCATGCCCATAAATAAAATAAAGCCGTCTTCTTTATCGGTTGTTTCCGGCAGGCGGTTTTCCGGCCAAGATGACACGATGTCCGCCGCAATACGCACCGGGTTAGCCATAAAATCTTTGGCCGAACCGGGGTGGCAGTTTTTGCCTACTATGGAAATTTCAAATTTATCTGCATTAAAAGTACCATAATCTATTTCACCCAGCGTACCGCCGTCTATGGTATAGGCAAAGTCTGCACCAAAGCGCTTTACGTCAAAGAAAGCAATCCCGGTGCCGGTTTCCTCGTCTACCGTAAACGCCACGCGTATTTTGCCGTGTTTTACTTCCGGGTGGTCTTTTAAATAACGGGCAAAAGTCATAATAACGGAAATCCCAATTTTATCATCTCCGCCTAAAATAGTGGTTCCGTCCGAAGTGACCAAATCATTCCCTAAGCACAATTTTAAGTTGGGGGTCGTATCTGGGGAAAGGTACATCTTTTTTTCCTCGTTAATTACCAAACGCCCTCCGTCATAATTCGGGTGAAGTTTTGGGCAAATGCCCCTGCCGTTAAAATCACTTACCGTATCCATATGGGCAAAAAAACCAACCACCGGGGCCGGCGTGTCCGTATTAGCGGCAATGGTGGCGGTAACAAAACCGTATTCGTCCATTTCCACTTCGGTAAAGCCCAAAGAAGGCATTTCATCAGCCAGCATTTTGGCAAACATCATTTGAGAAGCCGTCGTAGGCGTTGTTTTTTGGGTAGGGTCGCTGGTGGTATCTATAGATACGTATCTAACAAAACGGTCATATAATTCTTGTTTAATCTCATTCATATAAAAAGTCTCCAAAACAGTTTCATTTTATTATACAATTTATTAAATAAGCTTCCTAAGGAGGAGTAATGAAAAGACTGTTTTTATTGTTGTCTGCCGCTGCGTTGCTTGCCGGCTGCGCCACCGCAAAAAGCGAAACGGACAAGCTGGCTAATTGCAAATACGCGCTAAGAAGTGTGGAAATTTCTGACTACAATGTAAATTCTTTATCTTTTGATATTGTAATTGCCGTTACTAATTTAAACCGAAAAGACCCGGCAAAATTAAAACGCTTTGAGGGGGAGTTGGCTATGAATGATACCCCGGTTTCCAAAATTAATCTAGAGGAAGCCACCATTCCGCCCAACGCCACTTATAACGCCAAAACGCACATCACGGTGCCTATGTCCGCCTTTAGCAGCAAACTGTTGGGGCTGGTAAGCATGAACAGCGGCACCATTGATTACCACCTTACCGGAACCATGTATTTTGAAGGCCCGCTGGGGGCGGAAATCCCCATACCCGTAGATGTGGGCCGCATTGGCGGATACAACACCTAATTTACTAAAAACCCCGCGTAAAAGCGGGGTTTTTATATAACACGGCGTTTTTTACTGGCTATTATTAATTTTGATACCAAAGGCCGTTCTCATATTTCCAGCCCAAAGATTGGCAAACTTTACGCCCCATATCTTCATTGCAGGAATGATCCGTACCTTTTGCCACATAACACCAGGAACGCCCTTCGTCTGTACCGCCAGAATGGTCCAACTTGATTTCATAATTATTACACAAATATTTATAATTATACGCCGCTACACGGTTATTTTTATGTAATAGAACAAAAGAATTTCCGTTATCTTCATAAATAATCCAGCCCCCATCGCCCGTGTAACCGGACGGCATTTCTATATCCAGCTCATCAAAACGGGTGGCATATTTGCCATTAGCCAAGTAATAAACTTCCTGAGCGTTTTTAATGCTTCGTGCCATTGTCACTAACTCGGAATAACGCGCCTTGGCCACAGCCACTTGATATTGCGGCAAAGCAAGACTGGCTAAAATACCTATTATTAAAACGACAACCAATAGCTCTATAAGCGTAAATCCAGCATTTTTTATCATAAACAGTATCCCTCCATATTCCTAAAGGCAAAACTCACTATATCAAAAAAAAAAAACAAAACAAGCCCTATATATAAACGGATGAAAAAAACAGATATAAATAAAGAGTAAACAGCCTTGTGGAGTATTCTTAATTAACAAATATTTACTGTTTTGAGGCCTTGATAAAAACTGAAAGTATTAAAACGGTTTCATTGCCAAAGTATTTGGCTTTTTCCAACAAAAAAATATCCCCCGGCGTAGCCGGGGGTTTTTCACAATACGGGCATAGCCCTCACTCTACTAGCTACTACTTTAAGTAGTTTCCACTACCTGTCATTTGCG
>CASFXV010000029.1 GCA_949298795.1 uncultured bacterium | reverse complement strand
ATCAAGTTAGCCAGAGCGGGTCAAGCGGTGAACGGGTTAAGCCTGGGTAAGAATTTAAGCCGGGTGGTGAGAATAGGGCGCTTGCAGAAGTATGGAGTAGCGTCCGCCTCTGAAGTCATTGCGGGCAGTGTACGCAATACCTTAAATATTCAAAGCCTGTTGCCTAAACCGGTTGTTAAAAACTTAAAGCCGGCCGCCGCCAAAACGGCCGCGCGGGGTGCTGTATACACAACCAAACCGGCGGATTTCGCGCCGTCCGCCTTTAATAAAGAAGCGGCTTTAGCCAAGGCCAAAGCCGCGCGCTTAAACGCCGCAAAAAAACCGTTGACGCAAGCGGAAATAAAAGCGCGGGAAATGGCGCAGGCCCGCCAGCAAGCGGCGGTGCGCACGGCCCAGCAGAAACAAGCCCGCTCACGCCAAATAGATAAAGATTTAATCGCCCAAACGGAGCAAAAAGTACAAAGAGACGCCGCCTGGAGACAAACCGATGTTTACAAGGCAGAACAAGCCGCCGCCAACGCACGCTATGCACGGCAGGCCGCTTTTGACGCCAAAATAGACAAATGGACGTTTGGGAAAGGTTCCCAATTTGTAAAACTCCTGCGGGACCGGGCTTTTGCGCTCAATTTAAGCTTATTACTCAATATGGGCAGCCCGGAAGCCTTAATGGCCGCCCGCGGCGCCGCCCCCTTAAAAGCGGCCGCCCAAACAGAATGGGTACAAACCCTGGGGCGCGGCACGCAAGCGGCGCGTACTTTTAAATGGACGCCCTCGGCCGTTACGGCAAAACCGATTGCAAGAGCTCCGTTCTATATGGCGGAACCCGCTAAAGTGAAACCGCTTTCCTTTGGAAAGTGGGGGGCCAGAAGCATGGAAACCCCCGGTTGGTTTAAACTGCCTCAGTCGGTCATCTTTACGCCCATTAGAAATATTGCCCCAACGCTGGCCCCCGCTTTGGCCTTACAACCGGCGGCCACTACTTGGAAATTTTTAAGTCCGTCCGCTAAAGGGAACAACTCTTCTGGCTATTTATACAGCGGACTGCCGGTATTTTCTATAGCTAAAGCGGCTAAAAAAGCGGTAACCAACTTAAAAAAGATTTTTCCGCAAACCTATAAAGGCAGTACCTATACCATATACTCTATGGGTTTTTTAATGGGGTTGGAAGTGGCCTCTCCTGTAATGACAGACCTGGGGATGAGCTTAGGCCTCAACATGGACGACAACAGCTGGGTAACTGTTGCCACCTACCTGCCTTATTTTATGGGCGCTATGTTAAGTTCCTGGCTGCACAACCACCTGGGGGCCAAAAGGACTTTAGGACTGGGCCTGGCTTTAAATATTACCGGGCTTTTGGGGGGAATATTCTTATGCGGGCTGAACGGCTCTTTTACCCCGGAAGTTGATACCCAAGCCCACTTTCAGCGCATTTTGGCGGCAATAGCCACCGCCAGCTTGGGGATGATTTTTATCCAAAGCTCCATTGGGGCCGTGTTTGAACACTTAACCCGCGTAGCCCCGGAAATGGCTTCCGTGCCGGAAAAAGAGCGCTTAAACACCCTGGAAAAAGGCAACATCAAAATGCAGATTTTCCGCTCCGCCGGTATTATTATGACGTACTTGTTCCCGTGGGCGGCAGCGGCGCTGTTACATAAAGACTGGAGTTATGCTTTTGTCATTCCCTTGCCGGTAATGGCATTAGGTGCAACCGTGTTTTTACTGGCTAACTTGCCCAATATGAAAGGCGAAGGGCCGGCCCCAGAAGCCGCCGCACAAGAAATTATAGCGGAAACGGCCGTGCCCCAGGAAAAAATTCACAAAAGCCTGTGGAGCAAACTTAAAAACAGCGGGTATATTTCTTTATTTAAAGAAGAACCTACCGCTAAATACTTAATCCCGGCCGCATTCTTGATGAACGTGATTGAGGTAACCATTCATAACGGTTTAATGTTCTTGCTGCCTACCATGGGCATACCGGACGGCACCCGCTATTTTCTAACCATGATGCAATACGCCGCGGCATTTTTAACGGGCAGAATGATATCCCCTTGGGTATTGTCCACTTTCCCTAACTACAAAATGACGCTGAGCTCTTTGTTAACCTTGGGGGGAATAGCCGTTGCCTTTCCGTTTGCACAAAGCAACGCCTATGTGTTTAGCATCGCTTTAACATTGGCTCAAATAGGGATTTCTTCCTTGTTTGCCTTACTGTTTGGCGCATCAGCCAGAAACCCCAAAACACAGACCAGAATGGTGTCTTTAATCATCGCCTCCGCCATTTCTTGTGCGTTTGGGCCGCTGTGGCTAGCCAATATCGGGCAATGGGCCATAAACACCGGTATCGTGGGGGAAAAGGCCGGTATGGCATTGGCCTTAATAGCTATTCCGGGGATTATGGCTGTACTGGCTAACTGGTTATTATTCAGAATGGAGAAAAAAATTAAAAAAGAAGATTCCAATGCACCTAAAACGCCAGAAGAAGACTCCCCATCCCAAGAGCAAAATTAAAAATGCAAATAAAAAACCTCCTTTTTAAGGAGGTTTTTTTATCTCTTCATCTTTCCAGCTTAAAACAAATATTGTTTCTACTCTCTTGATAAAAAATTGCACCCACAAGGTGTTTTTCATCCGCCATAAACAAGATCAAACGATTGGCTTTGCCCCAAGCACGCAGGCCCTCCTAAGCAGGGGCCAGCAAGCCTCTTGCCTGGGGATAAAAATCATTTAAAGAAAAGGGGGGAACATCACCCCACTTACACGCACAAAAAAACATCTCTCGCTTTAGGATTAAAATCACACAAAAAGGCCGTAACCATTAAAACAAGGTTACGGCCCGGTAAAACCCAAAAAACAAACGGCTATTCGTAACGCAGAGCGTCTATAGGGGTTAGCTTGGAGGCTTTATAAGCCGGGTAAAACCCGAAAAACACCCCGGTAGCGGCAGAAAAACCCACTGATAATACTATGGAAAAAAAGCTTAGCTGCACCGGAATAGACGTGGAATGCGCTCCCACAAACAGGCTCACGCCCACCCCCAGCACCACCCCGATTAACCCGCCAATACAGGAAAGGGTGACGGCTTCCGCCAAGAATTGAAGGCGTATATCCGCGCTGGTGGCGCCAATAGCCATACGGATGCCGATTTCACGCGTGCGCTCCGTGACAGATACCAGCATAATGTTCATAACGCCGATACCGCCTACCAACAAGGAAACCGCCCCAATCACGCCCAGCAAAATCCCCATGGTTTTGCTGGCGCTTTTGGCTTCTTCCACAAAGGAGGCGAAATCGTCCAGCTGGAAATCATCCGCCGCCAAGGGGTGTATACGGTGGGTATTGCGCACGGTATTCATAATATCCAGTTTGGTGTCTTCAATGGTATTAAAATCTTTCACGCGGATAATTACCCGGTCCAGCGCGCGGCGGTCTGTACTGTTCCACCCGGCGTTCATTTTCACTTTTCCGGTGGTATAAGGGATAAGGGCCCCTTCGTCCATGTCAAACCCCATACCGCCTTGTCCGCTTTTCTTCATCAGCCCCACTACTTTAAAAGGGATATTATCCAGAACGACGGTACGGTCCAGCGGGTCCATATCATTAAAAATGGTTTGGGCCGCAGTGGCGCCAAGTACCATTACCTGCGCGTAAGAATCCACTTCTTTTTCATTAAAATACCGCCCGCTTTCCAGCTCCCAGTCATACGTTTTAAAAATATCGGTATCGGTAGCCAATACGTCCAAAGAAGTGGACGTATAGCCGTATTTTACCTCAAAGCCGGAGTTTATGTACGGGGCGGCCGCTTCCACACCGGGCAGCTTGCGTATGGCTAAGACGTCCGTCATGGTAACGTCTTTGGGGGAAGAAATGCTTTCGTCCAAATCCCACGGTTGGCGCAAATACAAAATATTGGTGCCAAAGCGGGAGAAGCGCTCCTCCATGCTTTTTTGCGTCCCGCTGCCCACCGCCAACATGGTAATTACCGCCGCCACGCCGATAACAATACCCAAACTGGTTAAAGCGGCGCGCATTTTATTGGCGGATATGGCTTTTAACGAAAGGCGAAATATAGAATAAAGCATATCTAACATAGTTATTTTCTCTCGTCACTTATTTTTTGGCCGTCTTTAAACTTAATCAGGCGGCTGGCGTATTCGGCAATGTCCGGCTCGTGCGTGATTAGAATAATGGTTTTGCCCATTTCTTTGTTTAAACGGGTAAACAGTTCCATTACCTCAATACTCATTTTTGTATCCAGGTTGCCGGTAGGCTCATCGGCAAAAATAATGGGGGCGTCGCACACTAAAGAGCGGGCAATCGCCACGCGCTGCTGCTGCCCGCCGGAAAGCTGGTTAGGCAGGTGGTAAGCGCGTTTTTCCAGCCCAACGGCTTTTAAAGCCTCCATGGCTTTTTCCCTGCGCAAATGCATGGGGGTATGGTTATAAATCATGGGCAGTTCTACATTTTCCAAGGCCGTAGTACGCTTAATTAAGTTGAACCCTTGAAATACAAAGCCTATTTTGCGGTTTCTTACCCCGGCCAATTTGGATAAATCCGTAGCGGTTACATCAATACCGTCTAAAATATATTTACCCTTGGTGGGTTTATCCAAACAACCCAAAATATTCATAAAAGTAGACTTGCCGGACCCGCTGGGGCCCATTACCGCCACAAATTCCCCGCGTTCCACACTGACGCTTACATCATTGAGCGCGCGGACTTCCACATCGCCCAATTTGTAAATTTTAAATAAATTTTGGGTGTCAATTAACGGCATCAGCGTCTCCTTCCGCCCGGGCGGCGGCCGGTATTGGCCATGGTAAGCGCCGCGGCGCCGCTTTCACGCACGATGACGCGGTCCCCTTCTTTCACGTCACCTTCGGTAATTTCGGTCTGCGTGGTGCCCACAATGCCTACCCGTACGCCTACGCGTCTGGGTTCCGCTTCGGGGTCATCCAGCACCCATAAGCCGGTGGTTTCATATTTTTGGTCATTACTGGAGGGGGAGAAACGCAGTGCCTCATTGGCCACCAACAGGGCGTCTTTTTTATCTTGGGCTTTAATAGTAATGGTAGCCGTCATACCCGGCATAAATTTTCCGTCCGTATTATCCACTTCAATCACTACCGTATAGGTAGTAGTGGAAGAAGACCCGCTGGAAGAAGATGAAGAAGCAGAGTAGTTGGTACGCACTTGGCGCACGGTACCCTCAAATTTTTGGTCCGGGTAACCGTCTAAGGTAAATTCCGCCTTTTGACCTTCTTTGATTTTTACCACGTCGGCCTCAGATACTTTGGCCTCAATTTGCATTTTAGTCAAATCCTGCGCCAAAGTGAACATTTCAGGCGTGGCATAACCGGAAGTTAAGGATTGCCCCTCGCTTACGATTTTTGTCAGCACGATGCCGTCATACGGGGCGACAATGCGGGTATTATCCAAGTCTTTTTTGGCACTGTCCAACCGGGCTTGGGCTTGAATAACCGACGATTCCGCCGAATTTAACGAGCTTTTTGCATTTACATAGGCCAGCTCATATTCTTCCAAGCTGGATTTGGAAACATAATCTTTAGCAAACAAGTCACGGTATCTGTCCCGGTTTAAAGTAGCTAAATTATAAGCCATTTTGGCAGATTCTAAACTTTCTTTAGCGGAAGACAAGCTGGCTTCGGCCTGGTCATAATCGGCCTGAATTTGGGTGGGGTCAATCAGCGCCAGCAAATCCCCTTTCTTAACGGGAGTGTTATAGTCCACATATATTTTTAAAATTTCACCGGAAACCAACGCCCCTACCTGCGTGGTGGTAATAGGCGCCAGCGGGCCGGAAGCTTCCACCACGTCAGCGATATCACCCTTTTTTATGCGCACCGTTTGAAAGCGGGGCGGCTGTTTGGCGGGGAACAGCAACGTCCACGCGTACCAAACAGCGGCAGCCAACACCGCCACAATAATTATCTTTTTAAACAGGCCAAGCCGTTTAAACCAATTCCAGCATGCCGCCGGAAATTTAAAAATACCTTTTATCTTTTTCATAACTATTTCATCCCCATTGCTTGTTTCAGCTCCGCCACGGCGGTGGCGTAATCATAACGGGCGGTAAGATAACTCAGTTCCGCATCCGTGTAAGAAACTTCCGCATCTTTTAATTCAATAATATCCCCGATACCCTCGTTATAGCGGCCTTGGGCCAAATCCAAATTTTCTTTGGCTTTTTGAACGTTTAGCTTAGCTATCGGAACGCTTTCCTCCGCCTCTTGCAGTTTGATAAAAGCGCTTTGCACTTCCAAGAAAACGTCGTTCATTAAGCTGCGGTCGCTGTTTACGGCGTTTGCCAAAGACAGCTTGGCCTGTTTTACCCCGTTATACGTTTGAAACGCATTGAATAAAGGAAGTTCCACCGAAGCCAACAGCTTAGTATTTTCATTGTCTAAATAAAAGTCGTCCCCGCTTTTGCCAAAACTGGCTGAAAAAGAAAACGTAGGCCAATAAGCGGCTTTAGCCTGGCTTAATTTAATGCGGCTTATTTGCAGCCCCGTCTGGGAAGACAGCACGTCCGGCCGGCGGGCGTAAGCGGTGCGGACGGCTTCATCAAGCGTAATGGAAAATTGGCTTTCGTCTATCTTATCGTCCAGCGTAAGCGTATGCCCGGCGGGAACGCCCATGGCATTGGCCAGCTGGGCAGACGAAGTGGACACCAAGTTTTTAGCGCGGATAAGGCTTAATTCCTCGTTGTTCAAATTTACTTCCGCGGTGGTAACGTCCACTTTAGGGCGCAGGCCGTTATCATAATAGGCTTTGGTGCGTTCATACTGGTCTTTGTACAAATCCCTGGCCTGGGTACGTATGGCCACGGCGCGCTGGGCGGAAAGCAAAGCGTAAAATTTGCTTTTAATGTCTTTATAAATTTCCTGTTCCGTCTTTTCCAAAGACAATTTGGCTTGCTCTAACGCTAATTTGGATACTTTTACATCACGCGCCAAATCCGTAATGCCGCTGATAGTTAACGAGGCCTCCACATAAGAATTGGTGGTGCCGTGGTCCGTACGGGAAGAGCCGGGCACTTTGGTAATATCATACCCTTGCTGGGCCCCGGCGCTGGCCGTAGGCAAAAAGCGGCTTTTGGAAAGGCTGACGTCCACCTCGGCCGTGGCTACCGCCAAACGGGCGGCAATGGCGGAAGGGCTGTTTTCCAACGCAATATCAATGCATTGCTGCAAAGTCAAAGCTTCATCTAACCCTTCAATATGTTTCCCGTCAGCACCGCGCCGCGCGGGAGAAACCTCCTCTGCCTGCGCCTGTGTACGGGGCTGGGGGGAAATCACTTCCGCCCATGCGTTATCCAGCGCGCCCAACACGCACGCCGTACATAATACCGTGCAAAATTTAAGTGTTTTCATCTTCATCATATTATATAAATTACACCGGAAAACCGGCACGAAAAAAATAAAATAACCCTAAAATGACCTGCTTGTTTAAAACACAAAAAGCCGTTCTTTTATTACATGTATTTTAGTAAGAGCAAATTTCACTGTCAAAAGAATGAATATCACAATACGTACGAGGGAGGTGCGTGTAATCTTTAGGCATTGGGCCGCCCAAAGGGGTAGTGTCTTGGGTAATAGCGCCGTTAGGGGCGTATTTCACTATGCCAAAACGCCCTTTTTCGTCTGTCAGTTCTATATGGGAAATGTTTCCCTTGCGGTCAAATATCCAACGGGCCAAGCTGCAACACTCGGAGCTGGGTAAATAATTTTGCGTATACATGTACTCTGCCCGCGGCTTTTTGACCGGGTCCAACCAAATAATGGTGTCTGATATTTGTTCCCGGGAGAAAACATCATAAATGATACGGTTAATACGATTATTGTCAACCACATAATCCGCCCGTATGTTTTCTTCTATCGCTCGGCCGCGGCAATCGGAATTGTTTGGAAAAACCATACACCGTTCCGAGGCCGCCAGCGCATTTTTTATGAGGGGCGGCTGATAAGCATAACGGAGAAACTTAGAATACCGCGGGCGCAGCGGCTTAGCCTTCACCGCAACAGACTGAGGAGCGTCAGGCAGGGGCAAATTTGTTAATTTTCCACGGAGTCTTCCCGTAGAGGAACGAAACAGCCAACTGTAATCCACATCCGGAATCTGCCGTATCATAGGAGAGGGGGTGGAGACATCCTGCCGGCTGGGCTGAGTATCCGTAAACACGGCGGGGGGAATGGGTAAAATGGTCAGAGCGTTTTTGGAATTAAAAAAATTTCCGCCCCAATGTACAATTATACCCATTACAAGCACAATAAAAACTATTGCCCAAACTTTTTTTGCCATAACGATATTTATTATAATATAAAATATGTGGAAAACAATCGCCCTTCTTACGGCTTCTAACCTGTTTATGACTGTGGCCTGGTACGGCCACTTGAAATACAAAAGCAAAGCCCTCTGGATTGTGATTTTGGCCAGCTGGTCTATTGCGTTTTTTGAGTACTGCCTTCAGGTGCCCGCAAACCGCATTGGCAGTAATTTCTTTACCGTTACCCAGTTAAAAGTAATGCAAGAAGTCATTACCTTGGCGGTATTTACCGGTTTTTCCGTCTTGTATTTCAAAGAAAGCTTTAAATGGAACCATCTGGCCGGTTTTTATGCTTGGTGGCGGCGGTATTTTTTGTATTTAAAAAATGGTAGAATAACCGCACTATGAAAAACAAACACAGACTTTTTATTAAAATGGCGGAACTGGTGGCGGAACAATCCACCTGCTGCCGTTTGAATGTAGGGGCCGTATTGGTAAAAGACAACCGCGTCATAAGCATTGGTTTTAACGGCACCCCTACCGGACAACAACATTGTGAAGAACATTTTACCAAAGTTTACCGGAGCGAATTTGCCGACAAATATCCCTCATACCCGGATTTTGTTGCCAGCCGCGATTTTTACGACTTGCATGGCAAATGGTCCATTTCCAACGAGCTGCATGCCGAACAAAACGCCATCGCCTTTGCCGCCAAAAACGGTATTTCCACGGCGGGGGCTTCCATTTACGTAACGTGGTCCCCCTGCGTGCACTGCGCCAAAGTGATTGTAAGCGCGGGGATTAAGCACGTTTACTATTTAAACATGTATGACAGAAGCCAGGAAGGCATTGTATTTTTGGAAAGAAACGGCATTGAGTGCCGCCAATTAACGCCGGAAGATTTAAAATAACCGGCAAGAAAGTTTTTTTTAAACCTTACATTTACTATAATGAAATATATGGCTAACAAACAACAAGAAAATCAAGATTTTTTAACTTCGGGCCTAATTAAATTTGGCTCTTTTTGCAAACGCCGCAAACAAGCGGTACTTACGGCTCTAGGCGTGCTGGTGGTAGCCGCCGTATTGGGGGGAGCCTATCAAGCGCACACCAAACGGGTGCAGGAAAATTCCTGGGCGGATTATTACACCGCGCAGATTGCACTGGTTACCGCCGGGCAGGAACAAGCTTTTTATTTAGTGGACACCTTAAACAAAAAATATCCGGGTTCAGACGCGGCGCAATATGCCCAACTGCTAAAAGCGGACATGCTGTACGCGCAAGAAAACTACGCCCAAGCCGCCGACATATATAAAGACTTGCACGCCAACGCCAAAAACAAAGAAGTGGCCGTGGTGGCGGATTTATCTTTAGGCGCGGCGTACCAGGCAATGAAAAAATATCAAGACTCTATTGACGTCATGCAGCACTTTATTGAAAAACATCCCACCAGCTACGCCTTGCCGCAGGCTTATTTTACGTTGGCGATGTCCCAAGAATTGGCGGGCAAAAAAGAAGAAGCCTTGGAAACCTACAAATTAATCTTGGAAAATTACACCAAAAGCTATTGGGGTTCTTTTGCCCAAGACAAAATTAACGAACTTAAAAAATAATTAAAAAATCCGCCGCCGTATTGCCAGCGGCGGGTTTTTTATGTCTATTTTCCATTTTAAAACGCTATGAAAAAATTAACCGCATTATTACTGGCAGTCTCTTTCATGTCAGTATCCGCCGCGTCTTACGGGGCGGGTTTCGCGCTGTATGAATACAGCGCCCGCGGCACCGCCATGGGCGGCGCTACGATGGCCAACACGGCGGAAGCCGCTTCCCTAGCCGTAAACCCGGCCTTAATTACCGAGCTGGAAGGAACCCAGCTTCAAGTGGGTTTAACCATGGTAACGGCGGACGCCACCACCAGCGTAGCCGGGGATTCCCGCTCGCTGAAAAATGATATTTGGTATCTGCCCAACTTTTTTATTACCAAAAAATGGAGCGATCAAATTTCCCTGGGCTTAGGCGGTTTTTCCCGCTATGGACTGGGGGGGGAATATAATAATTGGGAAACTTGGGCTGGCAGCCAGCTGGCTTATAAAGTAAAGTTGGAAACTTTTTCCTTTACTCCCACCATTGCGGTAAAAGCAAATGATGAAATTTCCATCGCCATGGGGTTGGAAGCCATGGTGATTGGCTTTTCCCAAAACTCCACTTTGCAACCTGGTGCCGCAGCCCATGCAACGGCTTACGATATCAGCGGTTCCGGCGTAAGCTGGGGGGGAAACTTCTCTTTTATTTATAGACCGGAGTGGGCGGAAAAATGGGCCTTGGGCGCTATGTACCGCAGTAAAGTAAAACAAAATTTAAGCGGCAGAATCCATGCCAATATGGCTTATCCGCCTCAAAATATCTATGGAGGCAATGCGGAAGGAGCTATTTCTCTGCCGGACAGCATTTCCGCCGGGTTGTCTTTCAAACCTACGGAACAATGGACATTGGAAGCCGGCATTGTGGGCACTTTCTGGAGCGCTTACGACCAAATCTTAATCCAGTACACAGACAGGACCGAAAATCCCTTTATTTATAACCATAAAAAATACAAAGACGTATACCGCCTAAACTTTGGTACGGAATACAAACTCAACCCCACTTGGGCGCTGCGCGCGGGATATGTATTTGATAAATCCCCTATTAACCCCAATGCAATGGATACACTTGTACCGGTGGACGACCGCCATATCGCCAGCGTAGGGGTGGGATACCAAAAAGACGCTTGGAGTGTAGACTTGGCCTATGCACACATTTTTGCCAAAGACTTATCCGGCAAAGCCATTCCCTTGTTTGCTAATGCTCCGATGAAATATACCGACGGCAAAAGCGATATTTTTGGCATTACCGTTGGCTATAAATTCTAAACCAACCGATTAAAAACAGAAAAACCCCGCATTCACTGCGGGGTTTTTTAGTAACAGAGACCAATACAACTATTTATATATAATCCACCGTTTATCGCTTCCTTCAAAACTATCCGCCCCCAAAGAACGGCAAATTTTATATGCAAAATCTTTAGCAACATCACTTTCATAGCCGCACACAATAGAAGCAGGCGTTCCTACTTGATTATTAGCCCAGCGATACGCAAACAAATACTTCTTGGAATTAGCAACCCCTTTCCTGTAAGCAGCTACAGACATGCCGGAGTTAACTTGATACGTCCAATTATCGCTGGTAGGAATTTCTATATCCAATTCGCTGGGGTCCGTTGCATAGCGGTTATTGGCTAAAAAGAACATTTCCTGCGCATCACGCATGCTTTTTAATACCGTCAAAGGCTCCGCTGAGCGGGATTTTTCCACCGCAATCTCATACTGCGGCAAGGCGATAGCAGCCAATATACCAATAATAAGTACCACCACTAATAATTCTATCAACGTAAAACCTTTGTTATTCATACCCTACTCCACAGTTGAAAATAAAATGCCGATATAATAGTATAACAAATTATTTGCTATTTACTTTATACACCCGGCTTTATCCAGTAAAGTAAGAAGCAGACGGGAAAAAGGATAGTCTTTTATTTTCTCTCTAGGCACGGCAATAAAAGGGGCGGGCACGGGCATGCGGGGGGAAACGTTTACCTTATATAAATACGCATATATGGTTTGGTGGGATAAAATATGTTTTACCGGCCCGGCCGCATAACCGGGGGTTAAGGCTAAAGAAATAAAACCTTTTTCCTTAAATAAAGCAAAAACCTCCCCGGCAGGCAAATTTGCCTTGGTTCCTTCCGCCAGCGGAAGTTCATACAACCCCTGCCAAATATCCCCGGCGGGGCGTTTGTATAACCAAACCGTACCGCCTTGCTCTATATAAAGGTAATAAAAAAAGCGGTTTTTAACAGGCGTCTTGCCTGATTTTACGGGCAACTTGTCTACCAAGTTACCCGCCCGGGCTTTACAAAACGATACAAATGGGCAAACCTCGCACGCCGGGTTAACCGGTGTACACTCGTATCTATAGAAGATGTCACCCCAAACACGCGGGCCAGCACTCTGTATACATTTCCGTCCACCACCGCATAAGGCATACGGTAAGCAAACGAGCAAACAGCCGCCGCCGTATACGGCCCCACCCCCTTTAAGGCCAAAACCTCTTTATAAGAAGAGGGGAAAAGGCCGTTTTTCATACTTTTAGCCGCCGCATGCAAATTACGCGCACGGGAATAATACCCCAACCCCTGCCAAAGTTTTAAAACTTCGTCCTCTTGGGCGGAAGCCAAAGCGGAGGGAGAGGGGAAACGGGCAATAAAACGCCGGTAATAATCTATCCCCTGGGCCACACGGGTTTGTTGGAGGATTATTTCAGAAATCCATATTAAATAAGGGTCCCGGGTATTGCGCCAGGGTAAATCCCGCTTATGCTGGTGATACCATTTAATTAAAATTTCCGAAAAAAGAAACATTTTCAAACCTTCTTAACGATATAACCTTATTTTAGCAATTTAGCCCACCCCAAACATCACTTTATTTTCATCAAATGATTACGCACTGTTATTATTTCAAAAACAACTCCAATTTTGCATTTTAAATCCACCCGCTTGATTTTCAAAAAAGCTTCTTGTTTTGCACATATTAAGACAAATGGGCAGTTTTTTAAAACAAACACCTTTTTTGCAAAAAAACAAAGAACAAGCATGTCTTAATTTAAAAACAAAATGGGAGGGACTTTTAAAGCCCGTACGCCCTATTTTATAGCATTGTTTTTAAAGCAGAAGCAGGAAAAAAGCTGATTATAAGACATATATTATCCCAAATTGCCAGACAGTTGTTTTAAAAATTGAATAATTTCACACAGGAAAACACTTTTTTACCGTCTGAGAACAGAGGTTGTTAACAAGTATTGACATATAATGACATTAAATGCCATATATTGACATATGTCATTTGATTTTATATTATATGTCATGCTCCGGGGATAAACCCGGTGGATAACTTTTTTCTGAGCGGGATTTCTATCATGGAAACAGAAGATACAAAAATATTAAAAATACGCTTTAAACTGCCTTCCGGTGAAGAGTTTGAAGCCCAAGGCCCTAAAGATTTTATAGAAGAGCAACGGGCTTATTTCTTAAACCTTACAGGTAAAAAACCGCTACCGGGGGAGGGGAAACGCACCGCGCCCGCCATTCACCATATGCCGCGGCAAGATGTCCCCGCTCAACAATTCCGGCAACGCCCCACCTATCCTTTATATTCCGCTCAAGAAGCTTCTATCC
>CASFXV010000028.1 GCA_949298795.1 uncultured bacterium | reverse complement strand
CGGGCCTGCTTGCGCTGGCCCGGTTTGTGTGGTACAAAATGAATTGTACAAGAATTTGCCGTCTTATTTGGCTAACGCCATTAAGCCGGGCAATTCTTTCCCTTCCACAAATTCCATGCTGGCGCCGCCGCCGGTGGAAACGTGGGAGAGTTCTTTTTGGTTGAATTTGCCTTTTTTCAGCACGTTGACGCTGTCCCCGCCGCCGATGATGGTGGTGGCGCCGGCTTTAGTGGCGTCAATCATGGCTTGGGCGATGGCAAAGCTGCCTTTGGCAAAATTCGGGAATTCAAACACACCCATAGGCCCGTTCCAGAAAATAGTTTTGCATTTAAGCAGTTCTTCGCGGAACAGGGCAATGGTTTTGGGCCCGATGTCCAACCCCATTAAATCAGCTGGAATGTTTACATTGTCTACGGCTACGGGTTCGGTGGTTTCGGCAAATTCTTTACCGCAGATGTGGTCCACCGGCAGCAAGATTTTTACGCCTTTTTCCTGGGCTTTGGCCAAAACGGCTTTGGCTTCGGCTTCTTTTTCGGCGTCAAAGAGGGATTTGCCAATTTCGGCCCCTTGTACTTTTAAGAAGGTATACGCCATGCCGCCGCCGATAACGAGGACGTTTACTTTGTCCATTAAGTTGTTAAGCAGCATGATTTTGTCGGACACTTTGGCCCCCCCTACTACGGCCGCAAACGGGCGGGCGGGGTTTTCCAACGCTTTGCCTAAAAATTCCACTTCTTTCTGTACTAAATAACCGGCGCAGCCGGGCAGGAACTGGGCTACGGCGCTGGTGGAAGCGTGGGCGCGGTGTACGGTGCCGAAGGCTTCCTGCACAAAAATTTCACCGTGTTTGGCCAATTGTTTGGCAAATTCAGCGTCGTTCTTTTCTTCTTCCGGGTGGAAGCGGAGGTTTTCCAACAGTACGATTTCACCGTTTTTGGCGGCTTCTACCACTTTATCGGCTTCCGGGCCAATGCAGTCTTTGGCAAAGTGTACTTTTACGCCAAAGAGTTTTTCCACTTCAGCGGCAACCGGGGCCAGGCTGAATTCCGGGCAAACTTTGCCTTTCGGGCGGCCCAAGTGCGCCATTAATACGATGCGGCAGTTATTGTCTAAAAGATGTTTGATGGTTTTTTCAGTAGCTACAATGCGTTTGTTATTGTCTACTTTCCCGTCTTTAAGCGGTACGTTATAGTCTACACGCACCAGCACTTTTTTGTCTTTCAGGTCCATGTCCTGAATTTTTTTTATGCTGTCAAAATTCATACTTTTTACTGGCTCCTTTCCTAAAATAAATCAAAGGGCGTTTGCACGTCCATACTGCTTACTATTTTATTTTACAAAATTTAAAACCGCTCGTTAATTATTGCGCGTGCGGCCAAGCAGGCGTAAGATTTCAATATACAGCCAAATCAGCGTGACTAACAGCCCAAACCCGGCGTACCATTCCATGTATTTGGGGGCACTGTAGGTGCTGGTCATTTGGTCAATAAAGTGAAAATCAAAAATAAAGTTAAATGCGGCTACGGCGCAGATAAGCACGTTTACCGCAATGGCCCACGGGGCGGCGCTGGTAAAATAGCTTACGTTTACGCCAAATAACATCAGCACCAGAGAAATGACGTAAAACAAGCTGATGCCTATCGTAGCGCTTAAAATGCCAATTAACAGCCCGCGGGTGGGTTTGATGATGCCGGTTCTGTACAGTACCAGCATGGTAAAAAATACCAGCAGGGTAACGGATACGGCCTGCATGACAATACCGGGCATTTGCTGGTTAAACGCGCTGGATATGGTCCCCAGCAAAAGGCCTTCCGCAAAAGCGTAAACCGGGGCCAAAAACGGGGCCGTTTGCGGCTTAAAGCTGATAATCAGCCCCACTACTAACGCGCCGATGGCGCACGGCGTAATTAAAGCGGCCGCCTGCGCGCTGCCCCACGTTAAAAACGCACCTACAACACATAGTAAAAGCAGGAAAAACGTTTTGTTGATGGTTCCCTGCAAAGTCATTTGCTGCCCGACGGAGGCGCTTTCTTGCGCGCGGCGGAAGGCAGATTCGTTAAATACTGGGTTTGTTGCCATATATTCCCCCTCTCGTTAAGATATAAGTATTATATTAAAAATTAAGGCCGCTTCCAATAAAAAACCTCTCTTGGCGGCAGAGAGGTTTTTAAACATATTCAAACAGGGCCGGTTAACGGGCCACAAGAAGCTTAAATTCTTCCGGAGGCAGTTTTTTCTGCAGCCAAGAGGCCAGCGTTTCATCCGGTTTTTGCCCGGGGAAGATTTTGGAGAAATCTTCCAAGATAAAGGTATCATCCTGCGGGGTAAGGCCAAACAGGGTGGGAATGGTTATATTTTTAAATATTTCTGTTACCGGCGCGCTTAAAACGCGCGGGGCGGTAATCCCGCGGGTTGCCTGGGCTTGTGAATGGTATTCTACTTGCGCAAGCATTTGGTAGAGGGCAAAATCTCCTTTGCGTTTAAAGTTTTTGGCAAAGAAGTCTTGATGTTTGTACATAATTTCTTTGTTTTTATAAGGCAAAGAAATGGTAATGCGGAAATTTTGTGCCGGGCCCTGCAGCGCTTGGGCGCAGTCTTTCCCCAACAAAAGTAATCCTTTCTTGTTTAACGCCAAGGCTTTGCAGTGGGTTTCTTCCACAATTTCCACCATACCGCGATATCTGCCGGTAGCGTAAGAGATAGACACGTCCACAACGGCTTTTGGGTCTATGTGCCAAGGCAACTGTTTTTGCCGGGCTTGGGCCGTTTTATGCCGCAGCGTGTCTTTTATCTGCCGCGGGGAACAAAATGTTTGGCCTGCGGCAGAAACCGTGCAGGCCAAACAGCAAATAGTTGCTAAAGTAATAGAGATTGATTTCTTCACAAAACACTCCCGTTATTTAGTACATATGTAACGCTTTCACTGTTTTGGCCGCAGGCATATTGCGTAACAGAGCGGCGGCTTTTTCAGCGGTAATTTCTTTTCCTTTGGGGAACAGATTGTTTAAAGCGCTTTTTACCGCATTGGAACGTACCGGCAAGGAAAATAAGATAAAATCATTTTGGCTTACGAAATCTTTGCGGGAGGCGTTTTCCGTAGAATAGTACAAAGGAAACCCGATGTCTTCCGGTTTTACGGTGTCTTCCCACTCTTCATAATTGCCTAATGTTTTTAAATCCACAAACAAAATAATTTGATTGTGTTTGGCGGCGTTATTAATGGAGGGCAGGCAATCTTTCTTAATAGCTACCGCGCCTTTTGCGTTTAACAACAGGGCCGAACAGGTGGTTTGTACTTGCAGCGTGCCGGAATGTATTTGATTGGATACGGCCGGGTTGACGTAATCTTCCAGCTGATAGTGGGTAACGGTCAGTCTGATTTGAGCTTTCTGATATGCGGCGGCGCTGCGCGCAGCGGCGGCTTTTTTGGCTAAGGTGTGATTTAAGTTCTTTTGGGCCCAAGATACGGGGGCGCATACGGCTACGGCTAAGCACAGCATGAACAATTTTTTCATAAGGTCTCCTTTAAAATTACTGCTTCTTAAATGTATTTTATCGGTTTTGTATTGCGGCAACAAGGGTCCTTATGCCCACTTGTTTATAGGCCTTTGGGCCTAAAAAAACCGCCTTAAAGGCGGTTTTTTTAGTTAGGGGATAAACTCTAAGGCTCTTTGTATGCGCGGCGGATAATGCTGGAGCCACAAGTCTGTTATTACATGCTGGTTGAACAGCTTTCTCATTTGAGGGTTGTTTAATTTTTGAGCCACCGGTTTTTGAGCCGGCAGACGCATAGTAAAGCTAAACGCTTCTTTCCCGGCAAGTTGAAATGCCTTTGGCGCCAGCGGCGGCTGAACGGAGTAAAACGTTTTTCCGTCTTCATATTCCCCTAAACCCGGCATAGTAATGTATAAGCAAATTTGTTCATCTGTCGCACCGGTACGTTTTAGGTCTTCTATGTATATCACGGCGGACCCTTCCGGAGTGTTTCCGTTCTCAGCCAACACCACAGTGCCTTTGGGGCTGGTTATAAAACCTTTTGCTGGAAAAGGTTTATCAAAATAGCCTGAGCAGTCTGATAAATCAGCATAGACGTAAAAATGCTTCATCAGGCCGGCTATGTCTTTTTCCAGCTGGGTAAGAAAGGCTTGATAAGGGGCTACGTCCGCCTTTTTGTATTTAATTTGTCCTCCCCCCCGCTCAAAAGAAACTTGGCTGGTGGGTGCAGGCAGTTTGTGAAACAGCGCGGATAATTGCGCAGGCTCTAACGTGATGGGGCTTAGCTTTAATAAAGTGTTTACGGCTTCAGGTTCTTTTACGGGAACTTGGTAAACAGCGTAACCGTTTTTTAATACTTTAAAATTATCAGGGTACACTTTTCCCGCATAGAAAAAGTCTTCTCCTTTATATTTCCCCTCTTTAAAAGAACCCAACGCCCCCATGTTCACCAAAATAGAAGCAGGCGCGTTTTCCGTAAATGCGGTGGCTAACAATTCAGTGCAGGGATTGTCTAGTGTTAAAGACGTTTTACCGGTTAACACGGCACGGCAGGTTACAGCCCAATAGCGGCCCGGCAAATCAGCGGATAAGGTAACCGTGGCAAGACGGTTGCGATGCTCTTTTAGTACATCAGCGGCAGAGATACTCTTTACTTGAGGGGTTTGTTTTTGTACCGCTTGTTCCAGGGCGCTGAATATTTCCCCATTAGCGGCATAGGCAAAAGAAACAGAACCCATTAATAATAACATACCGGCTGCTTTAAAGCAACAGTTTGGGATATTTATTTTCATCATATTTATATTATATTGATTTTTATGTAAAAATCAAAAACCTTATGTACGGCGGAAATGACTAACTGAACATTGAAAAACGCAGCAGCTGTGCCATCCCAGGGTGGTAAGGTGTTAGTATAGTTAAGCATAACGGCTGCTTTTAAGGGGTTTGCCTGTGTATGTATATCTTTTAAAGTAAATAAAAAGCCCGCTTTTTAAGCGGGCTTGTAAATAATAGTGGGTGTTGCTTTACAGCATATGGCGCGCCGCATGTTCCGACACGGGAGCAAGCCCTTTAATGGATTTGGCGAAATTCCCATTGGGATTTACTTTCATGCTATACACATATAAAGGAACTTGATTTTCCTCATGCGAGGCGTATAAATCCTTGGCGGCATTTTTATTATCAGAGAAAAAGCCTTTGCCAAAGGAGCTTAAGTCTATATGAATGGAAACCGGCGCCAAGACCCCTTCATAATCTCCTTCGCCGATAATGTCCACAGCCCGGCTGGCTTCTTCATCTAACAAGATATCCGCTTGGGTATAGCTGCTGTTTACGCGCAGCAAAATGCCAAACGCGTTAACGGGCTCCAATCCCTTGGCGGAGATAATCACCGGTACTTTGCGCGAAGCATTTAATTTGTCCGCCTTTTCCTGTACTTTTTTTCTTACAGAGCTAATATCCGGCAATTTGGTTTGCGATTTTGTTTTCGGATATTTGACCTCTGCGTTTAAGAATGTACAGGCGCTAAATACCAAAAGCAGTAATAATATTTTTTTCATATTAAAATCTCCCTAATGAAATAGCTTCCATAATATATTATAGAAAATAAATATGGGCTTTCAAGGGGTTAATAAAATCCTTCTAATTGGGTGGAAAAGTTTTCCGGTAAAGAATTGCCCATGCGTTTGCGTAAGTCCTGGGGCTGGCGGCTGTCAAAAATTTTATCAAACGAGAACGGCACAATGTATTTTTCCCCCTTGATCAGCCAGCGGTCCCGCTTAGCTACAAAGACGGGGGCTTTTATGGCAGGGAGGCGTTCCTTTAGGTTTTCCGTTAAGGGAATATTAGCCAAAGCGTAATTATCCTTAAAAACGATGCTTCTTCTGGGGTAATTGCTCACTTTTAAGGTGTATCCGGGCAATATGCTGCTAAAATCCACCTGGAAGGCAATCTTTTCTTTGGTATGAAATAAGGCTTTGCGGCAGGTGTCGTTAAGTAAAACCGTGCCCTTCTTGTCCAGTAACATGGCGCGGCAATTTTCAGCATATTCTTTGTTATAGTTTATGGCTTTATAGGATTGGGGCTCAAATTGGATATGCAAGATAGCTTGCGGATTGATTTGGTAAGCCCGCATTTGGTCTTCTTCATGCGGAGTAGTGTCTTTGGCTTGCAGTTTGCGGATAACGGCTTGTTTAAGTTTTTTTTCAACGTCGGTCTGGGTTTCCCGGAAAGCGGGGCTGATTAAAATGTTTTTCCAAGAGAATTTTTCTTGCGCAAATAGCGGCTGGGCTCCTAATATAGCAATTACTAAAGCAAAAATCCATTTTTTTTCCATAGACAAAACCTCGTTGTTTAGATTTAGATTAAAGAGCTACTTTTTTATTTTAACCAAAAAGGTTCTTTCTTGTAAAGAACATTTAAAATAAAAACACCCGGATATTTTTTATCCGGGTGTTTTAAACTGTTTAGCGGGAAAGATTACATCATTCCCATTCCGCCCATACCGGGCATAGCGGCCGGGGCGTGAGCACCTTCTTTTTCAGGGGCGTCCGCCACCAGGGCTTCCGTCAGCAATACCGTACCGGTGATGGAGGCGGCGTTTTCCAACGCGGTGCGTACCACTTTGGCAGGGTCCACCACTCCGGCTTTAAGCAAGTCGCCGTAGGTGTTGTCATCGGCGTTGTAACCGTCCGCCGCGCCTTTCATTTTTAAGACGTTGTCTGCCACTACGGCGCCGTCTAACCCGGCGTTTACGGCAATTTGTTTAAGCGGAGCCACCAAGGCTTTTTTCACAATGTTGATACCGGTGCGTACATCTTCGTTATCGGTTGTTAATGCGTCCAAAGCGGCTTGGCTGCGGGCCAAAGCTACACCGCCGCCGGGCACAATACCTTCTTCCACACCGGCTTTGGTGGCGTTTTTGGCGTCTTCCACTTTGGCTTTTTTGGCTTTCAGTTCCGTTTCGGTGGCGGCACCTACGCTGATGACGGCTACCCCGCCGGACAATTTAGCCAAACGTTCCTGCAATTTTTCTTTGTCGTATTCGCTCTTGGAATTTTCAATCTGTTTGCGGATTTGTTCAGAGCGGGCGGCAATGGCTTCTTTGCTGCCTTTCCCGCTGACGATGGTGGTGTTTTCTTTATCAATCACCACGCGGGCGGCTTGGCCTAACATGGCCAGTTCGGCTTTGTCTAATTTAATGCCGCGTTCTTCGCTCAGCACGTCTCCGCCGGTTAAAATGGCGATGTCTTCCAGCATTTCTTTGCGGCGGTCGCCAAAGCCGGGGGCTTTTACGGCGCAGCCTTTTAAGGTGCCGCGTAATTTGTTCACCACCAAGGTGGCCAGCGCTTCGCCGTCTACGTCTTCGGCGATGATTAAGAATTGTTTGCCGCTTTGTACAATTTTTTCCAATACGGGCAAAAGCTCATTCATGCTGGAGATTTTCTTGTCAGTGATAATGATGTACGGGTTTTCCAATACGCATTCCATGCGTTCAGAATCGGTGACAAAATACGGGGAAATATAGCCGCGGTCAAACTGCATCCCTTCCACTACGTCTAACTGTGTGGTGGCCGTTTTGCCTTCCTCTACGGTAATAACGCCTTCCGCCCCCACTTTTTCAATGGCTTCGGCAATCATATTGCCAATTTCGCGGTCATTGGAAGAAATAGTGGCGATTTGGGCTTTTTCTTCTTTGGTTTTTACCGGTTTGTGCATTTTTTCCAATTCTTTTTTGGTGGCTTCTACGGCCATTTCAATGCCTTTTTTAACCAACGTGGGGTTGGCGCCGGCGGTGATGTTTTTGATGCCTTCGGTCAGCATGGCGTCCGCCAAGACGGTGGCTGTGGTGGTGCCGTCGCCCGCTACGTCGTTGGTCTTAGAGGCCACTTCGCGGATGAGCTGGGCGCCCATGTTTTCAAATTTGTCTTCCAGTTCAATGTCTTTGGCGATAGTCACGCCGTCGTCAATAATCAGCGGAGAGCCAAACTTTTTTTCCAATACTACGCTGCGGCCCTTGGGCCCCAAAGTTACTTTTACTGCATTTGCTACTTTTTCAATACCCGCTTTCATTTTAGCGCGGGCCTGATCACCGTAAATTACTTGTTTAGCCATAAATTAAATTCCTCCTGTAATTACCCCAAAATCCCCAAAACTTCGTCTTGGTGGATGATTAAATAGGTTTCGTCGTCCAGTTTTACTTCGGTTCCGGAATATTTGCCGTAAAGTACGCGGTCGCCCACTTTTACGTCCATGGCAATGCGCCCGCCTTTATCGTCCAGCTTACCGGCGCCTACCGCCAATACTTCCCCCTCCATCGGTTTTTCCTTGGCGGTATCAGGAATGATGATTCCCCCCTTCATGGTTTCTCTTTCGATGGGTTTAACGATAATGCGGTCACCCAACGGTTTAATTTTTACTTCTTTCATAGTTCTGTCTCACTCCTTTAAGTTCTTAAAACTGCTTTTGCCGGAGGACTGTTTTTAGCACTCCCTTTGGCTTAATGCTAATTTATCATATATTCAACATAATTGTCAACCCCCTTCTTTGATTGCTAAAAAAGAAGAGGGTTGTCGTCTAAGACATCTTTTAGTTTATAGGTGATTTTTTAACTTTTTCCAAAAAAGCGTTTGATTTTTTGGGTTAATGTTAAAGGTTTTGCCGGAAGAATTTTTATCATCACGGTGGATATATTATCCTGTCCGTCGTTATCATTAGATACGCGCACTAACTGTTTGCAGAGTTTTACTAATGGGGTATTTTGCCCTTTTTCCAGTAATTCCTGCATTTGTTTTTCAGTCAAGCCTTTGTATAGGCCGTCTGAGCATAAAACCATGACGTCCCCTATTTTTACAGGGAATTTAAGCAAGTCAAACTCTACATTTTTCTTAATGCCCATCGCGCGGGTAAGCACGTTTTGTATTTTAGACTTATCCGCCTCCGCTTTGGTTAATAACCCGCGGCGGACGTGTTCCATCGCTAAGGAATGGTCGGTAGTTACTTGGACGAGCTTTTTGTCCCGGTATAAATAGATGCGGGAATCCCCCACATGTACGGCTACCGCGTTGTCCCCGTCAAAAGTAACGCCGGTAAGGGTGGTTCCCATCATTTTATAGACAACCGAGGCTTGCGCCGTGGTGTAAATGGCGGCATTAGCCAAGTTGGCGGCCATAAGCAGTTTGCGCTCTATTTTATCCAACTTCGGAAGGAAATTATCCGGCATTTTTAAGGCCCCGTTGTTTACTTTGCGGATAGTTTCTTCCAGCACGTGTACGGCAATATTGCTGGCAATTTCTCCGGCGGAATGCCCCCCCATGCCGTCAGCCACCACGCCCAGCCCCAGTTCAGAGGAAATAAGGACGCTGTCCTCATTTTTTTCGCGGATTTTGCCAATATCTGTAACAGCTGCAAATTCTATATCAAAGGTGCTCATTCGTCCTCTCTAAATACTATGTTTGCCGCACAACCCAATATACCAAACCAATATAATAACGTTAACAAAAAGTAATAAGCGTTATTGTTTTGTGCGTTTTGGTTGAAATTTTGTATCGGATAACCTAGGGCATAGTCCCACGCCAGCAGCGTCATTCTGCTTGGGCCGGACAAATAATACGCTGACAGCATTTCTATCATTAGCGGCCGGTAGGATTCCGGTATAGAGTCTTTTGTAAAAACGGTAATTTGTTTGTCTAGGTATTTGTATTTTTCTTCAGGAGATAGTAGGTTGATCCGTTTAAACGTATTGAAATGAGCAAACGCCTCTGACTGGAATACAGAAACATATCCCACCTCATCGTCTTTTTGGGTAGACGGGCGGGACATTTCCCCTGCGTTTATTTTGGAAGCCAACACTTTTAGTGTTGTATTCATTGTATTTGCCAGACCGGAAACGTTGTACGTCCACACACAGGCAACGGCCGCAAATAAACATAAAGTGGGAGCCATAATACTGGAATGGACGCCCTTTTGCGTCACTAAATAGTAAATGGCGCCTAAGGCGAATAATAAACCGAGGAAAGCCAACCATTTGGTAACGGCCCCCGCCGTATAGGGGGCTATAGACAGCCCCGTGGCAGTGTAGGCCAATACAACGGTTAAAATGACTAGGGCCGAGCCTAAAAACATTTCAGCCTTGGTTAAAGTGGCTCTCCAACATAAAGACAGCGCCCACATGCCTGCTACCACAAAATAACATAAAGAATATTCCGGCGAGAATATAAAATCGCCAATCCCTTTTATGTCCCAATATGGCACCTGCGGCGTAAACAAACCGGCCATATAGGAAATAAACGCTATTACCAAAAGCCCCATGGTGCTGCGTGAAAAAGCCCTGATGGACGAAGACGCAAATATGGCCGCCAACATGATTAAACATACGCCGGCTATGGGTAATTGATAAGGCGCGCTTTGGGAAGCGGTCAGCGGGGCTACCAAATTAGCTATAAAACCAAGGTTGGGGCTGACGTGCACGGAGCATATTTTCCCAAACAGGAAAAAGACATAAGAACTGGCCAAAGACAGCGCCATCAGCACCGGAATCCAAGCAAAGTCCATTAAATTGGTCCATTTAAAATGGGATTTATGCGTCTGGGCCACAACTAAAGGGGATACGTCCTGGTTGTCAGCATTAAATTTGTTGGTGTGATAATCAGCCGGTATGGGCGGAGGCGGCGTGTGCGTCCGGACCGGTTCTTTTGGTTTGGGCGCAACAACAGGGCTTTCATTTAAACCGGGCAGCAAGACCGGCTTGCTGTTATTAGAGGCGGTATTAGCGTTTTTTAATAACGCCTCGTGCCGTTTTTTCTTAATGCTTTCCGTTGTTACCACCGGGGATTCTTTTACAATCTTAAGAGAAGAGTCTGTTTCCAAATCAATTACTGAGCCGGTAGCCCCGGATTTTAAACGAAGCTGGTCTTCCGCCCGCATTTTTTGGAAAAATAAATAGGTTTCCTTGGCGGTTTGAAAGCGTTTGGCCGGGTCTTTGCTCATTAATTTCTGAATAGCTTGGGCTAACCACGGCGGTAAATCTTTGCGGATTTTGGCCGGGTCCGGTACGGGGTCATTGATGTGTTTTTGGATAATGTCAATGGTGTTTTTGCCATTGTAAGGAAATTGCCCCGTCAGCACATAATACATGCTGGCGCCGATGGAATACAAGTCTGCCCGGGTATCCAAATCCCGCCCCAAAGCCTGTTCCGGGGCAATAAAATAAGCAGTACCGGCAAGTTCGGTGGTTTTGGTGGTGCCTTTGTCTTTGTCTACTTTTTTAGCAATACCGAAATCCACAATTTTGGGGTGCATTTCATTATTGATTAAAATGTTGGAAGGCTTAATATCGCGGTGAATAATACCTTTTTCATGGGCGACGTTTAACCCTTTTAAAATGCCGTCAAACAAATCCAGCACTAAATTAATGGGCAGCACCTTGCGCCGTTTTAACATAATGGAAAGAGTCTGCCCTTCAATAAAGGACATGACGATAAAATAATAACCTCTTTCCTTGCCTACGTTGTATACGTTTACGATGTTGGGGTGGTCCAATTCGGCCACGGCGCGGGCTTCGCTTAAAAAAAGTTCAACGGCTTTTTTGTCATTAGCCAAGGCCGGACTTAAAATTTTAACACAAACAATACGGTTTAATGCTTTATGGCGGGCTTTATATACGGCACCCATGCCGCCTTCGGCCACTTTTTGCAGAATCTCACAACCGGAAATATCGGTTCCTATTAATGATTCTTTAGGGTTTTTATCGCTCATAGCCGTCCTTAAAAGATAATAAAATTATAATGGAAAGAAATATCTCTATTATTATACAAAAACTGCTTGCTTTTAGCTTAAACAAACACTAGAATATAACTAACGCTTATCATATCATATTTTGCTATGTTGTGTAGGGCGTATTTTGGGGGGAATTTTTATGAGCGAGAGCAGTTTCACCGTACTTTGCAATGTGGGCGTTTTAACCTTGGAAGACGGGTGTGAGGTGAAGTTTTCCATAGACGCGTACCGCAATTACCGTTATGCGTCTATCCGCAAATATTTAAAGACGGACGGATTTTTTGGCGCTACGCGGGCCGGTATTACCATGACGCCTGATATCGTACGCGCTTTGGCCCCGCTGATAGCAGCCTTGCCGGAGGATAATACCCCCTGCCCGGATAAAGATTTGGGTAAATTTGCCAAACGGCCGGGAATGTCCGTCGTGGCCCGGGTAAGCACCTTCCAAGGGGCTAAAGGGTTGGATTTGCGCCAGTGGCAGGAAGATGATACCTATACCGGCTGGACGAAGAAAGGAATACGCTTACCCTATTCCAAAATAAAAGAAATCAAAAGCCTGTTTGCCCGCATGAAAGAGGCTTTGGATGAAAAACCCCTGGAATTTTAATTGGCTGTATAAACAGTGAAAAACCCCGGTCTGGACCGGGGTTTTTTGTGTTAAGCCTTTATCACGCCGCTTAATTCCAGCATTTCTTTGGCGTTTTGGAAAAC
Source organism: uncultured bacterium (assembly GCA_949298795.1). Taxonomy (GTDB): domain Bacteria; phylum Elusimicrobiota; class Elusimicrobia; order Elusimicrobiales; family Elusimicrobiaceae; genus Avelusimicrobium. The sequence continues at coordinate 3,945 of CASFXV010000028.1, read as the reverse complement.
TACATCCGGCGGGATATCGCGCATGCATTTAAAATGTCCCAGCGGGCATTTTTTCCCTCCGTGCAAGGCGCAGGGGCGGCATTCCAGCCCTTTTACTTCCATTACCCGGTGTCCCTGCCCGTATGGAAAGAAGCCCAACTCTTTGGTAGTGGGGCCGAAAATGGCCAGCGTGGGCACGTTAAATGCGGTAGCTATGTGCATGGGGCCGGAGTCGTTGGTAATAAACAATTTAAAATGCGTCATTAACGCCATTAAATCAGCCAAGCTGGTTTTGCCGCATAAGTTGGCGCAGTGCCCTTGGGAAAGCTGGCAGATTTTTTCTCCCAAATCTGCGTCTTTCTTTCCCCCCCCCACAATTACCGTTTGTACATGCAGTTCCGTTTCTAACCGGCTGATCAGCTTTACAAAATAATCCATCGGCCAGCATTTGGTGGGCCAGGCGGAGCCGGGGTGTAAACCCACCAACGTTTTTCCGTTTAAGTTAAAATCATTCATTAAACGGGCTACGTTTTCCTCGGCGGACGGGGCGTAGCGCAGGCTTAATTGCTCGGCTTTAAATTGTTCTTTGGCGATGCCTTGCAATAAGGAGAGGTTTCTTTCCGCGTCGTGTATCATCCAAGAGAAAGGAACGGTTTTGGTGTACAAGAACCACCCTTCGCTGGAAGTAAAGCCAATGCGTATCGGCACGCGGGAAAGCCAGGCAATCAACGCGCTTCTAAAGCTGCGGTGCGGCACCAGCAAAATATCCATATGTTCTTGTTTTATGGCCTTGGCGGTTTTCCATACGCCAAAGATTTTATTCCAACCTTTCTTATCGTTTAAGATTACTTTTGAAACTTCTTTCATCGGGCGGAATATGTCTTCGGTCTGCGGGCGGGTGATGACCACTATTTTGCTGTCCGGAAATAAATGCGCGGTTTTTTTGATAAGCGGGGTAGTAAGCACGCTGTCGCCTATAAAAGAGGTTTGGAAAATACCTATTGTACCTATTTTTTTGCCGTCCATATTGGCTTTTTTGTAAGCCCAATCCCCCAGCTGCGGCTGGGTGTATTTTAAGGGTACGTTCCAACCGCTTAGAACGGCTAAATAACGTTCCAGCGTGTGTTTTTCCAACACGGGGGAATTTTTGCGAAACTTAACATACATTCTGCGCGCTACGGAATTTTTGTTGTAGCGCAAGCGGTTGGGCACGTTGCAGAATAATCCCATCAGCATGGTTTTAAATGTAGAGTGGATGTCTAAAAAGTGTGTAAAATGCCCCGCCCGGATTTGGCGTATGTTTCCCCACAGGCTTTTTTTGGCTACCATAATTTCATCAATATCCGGGTGGCCCGCCAGCACTTGGGCAAATTGCGGTTTTACCAAAAGCGTAATACGGCAGTTGGGCCATTTGGCTTTTAAATTTTTGTATACGGGGGAGGATAATACAATGTCCCCCAAAGATGACAGTCTGACTACTAAAATATTAGGCTGATTTTCGCTCATAATCTTCCACCACTTTCATAATTTTGTCCGTTGCTCCTTTAAAACCCAGTGCGGTTTTGCGGGCTTTTTCACTCATATCCAACAGCTGGGTTTTATCCCCCAGCAATCTTAAAACAGTTTCTTTCAAATTGGTTTCGTCCACTAATATGCCGCCGCCGCGGGTAAGCAGGGCGTGGGCGGTATCCGGCGTGTTCTGATAACTTTTGCCAAATAACACCACTTTGCCCAAAATGGCCGGTTCCAGCAAATTATGTGCACCTTTCGGAACGATGGATCCCCCCACAAACGTAATGGCCGCGCACGTGTATAAAGACTGTAAAAAGCCCATTTGGTCCGCGCATAAAATATCGCAGGAAGCGGGTTTTTTGCTCATCATAGCGTAGTTTAAGCCGCTTTGGCGCAGGTTATGCTCTATTTCCGCCCGGCGTTCCAAATGGCGCGGGGCGAAAATAATTTTAATGTCTTTTTCAATGAGTTCCGGCGCAGCTTTTAATAATATTTCTTCTTCTAGCGGGTGGGTGCTTCCGCAAACAAAAATTTTTTTGCCCTCCCAGCCCAGGTTTTTAATTAATTGTTGGGTTTCTGCCACTTTAGAGGGAGTATCGGACAAAGTATCATATTTTACGTTCCCGCAGACGAAAGCCTTTTCTTCCGGCAGGCCGATGCGCTCATAACGGCGTTTGTCGTCGTGAGATTGCAGCGCGGCAAAAGAAACTCCTTGTAAAATATATTCAAAAAGCGGTGTTACGTAACTGTATGCGCGGGTGCTTTTGCGGGAAATGCGCGCGTTGACCAGCGCGTAGGGGAGCTCCTCTTCTTGTGCGGCGGCCAGCATATTGGGCCAAATTTCTCTTTCCACTATAAATAAACGGTAAGGATTGGCTTTGCGTATAAAACAGCGCGTGAACGGATAAAAATCCAGCGGGGCCAGTACCGCCTTGTCTATAGATGGATTTTTTTGGGCGGTTTCTTTACCGGCGGCGGTAGAGGTGGTTACCAAAATAGGTTTTTTATAATACTCTTTCAAGCGGATAATCAGTTCTTTTACAGACATCACTTCCCCCACGCTGGCACAATGTATCCATAATGCGTTTTGGGGCAGGTCCGCAGGGGTTTCCCGCGCGAACCGTTCTTTTAATTCCTGTATGATATTAGCCAATAATTTACGTCTGGCGGAAAATAAAAAGCCGAAAAATACGCCTAAAGCGGCGAAGGGAAAAGCTAAGTTAGTAAAAAACAGTAGAAATTTTGCCATATCTTTATTATATTATATTATTGATACGGAAGTTTCTCTTCCTCTTTATTGAGTAAAAGAGGAGGGATTGCGTGTCAGTTTGTAAAAAAGATGTTGTAGTTAGAAACTAAAATAAATAGTCATCCGCCGTGGCAGAGGATGCGTATTTATTTATGTTTAACGCTTTTACAGGAGGGACGCTCAAATGAAGAAGTTATTTCTGTTTGTATTGTCTGTTGGGGTGTTTGGGCCCGCCTTTGCCGCTCCCGGCCCGAAGATGCCCCCTCCCCCGCCTTCTCCGGCTAAACCCGTGATGATGGATGCGGATTGGGACGTGCGTTTTAAACGCCATGAAGCAAAGATTAAACGCTTTGTGCGGAAATATAAAAAAGCCAAACCCGGTTCTTATAAAGCAGGAGAGGCTAAAAAGGACTTGTCTAAACAAGTGGCCCGCTTGCGTAAAGACCAGTTGGCGATGGCGAAAGAAAATCTGCGCACCTTTAAAAAAGATTTGAAAGAGCTGCAGGAAGGCATTGCGCATGACCAAAGAGTCTACCGCCGCCGCTGGGTATTTTTAAATGCCCGCGCCCGCGCGATTTTTGCTCATCAAATTAATATGAGACGCCACTCATTAAAGATTTTTAGAATGCAAGTGGCTGATTTGGAAAGAACCATTAAGAAGGAATCCCGTTCTTCCAGACGTGCCCGCTGGGTAGCGCGCAAAACGGTGGCCGCCATTAAATTTAATGGGGACATGAAAGTTTTCTTTGCGGGAGATCCGTTATTTGCTTCTAGAGGAATGAGCATGATGCCTCCGCCTCCGCCGCCCCCGCCGCCCGCTCCTCCGGCTGCGGTTCCAGGCAAACGTCCCGGCCCGTCTGTGCCGCATCATCGCCCGGGGCCGGCGCGTCCTTCCGCTAAACCTGGGGACAAAGCTCCTACCGGCGGTTCGGATGCCTCTAATCCGCCTCCGGCCGGAGATCCCTCTGCTGATTCTTCTAACCCGGAGGGAAGTTCTGACGAGTCCGGCACGCAATTAGGCCCTACCGGAAATCAGCCGGATAATCCCGAAGAAAAACCGGAAGAAGCACCGGAAAAATAAGTTTTCAAACTCCCCTCACCGGGGAGTTTTTATAACTACTGCTCACAATAAACCCCGGGCGTAAGCCCGAGGGATGGAGTGTGTATCCCCAAATCTTCATATTTAGTACCATCTCAATATGGAA
>CASFXV010000027.1 GCA_949298795.1 uncultured bacterium | reverse complement strand
TTCCATATTGAGATGGTACTAAATATGAAGATTTGGGGATACACACTCCATCCCTCGGGCTTACGCCCGGGGTTTATTGTGAGCAGTAGTTATAAAACAGGCTTTCGGACACTCCGAAAGCCTGTTAGTTTGATATTACGCCGACAACTGCCACTTTTCTACTTTTTCTCTATAGAAAATCCCTTTACCACGGGGCGGCCTTTCCTCGAAGACGCCGGCTCTTGCGAAGCGGTAGAAGGGGCAGGCTGGTCTTGATATTGAGCAAAACCGCGAACTACTTTATGAGAGCTCTCAACAGGCGCGCTTTCCTCCGCGGCGGCAGCCGCCGCTTCCACCTGATTGGGAATTAAAATCTGCGGGCGGATGTATTCCAAAAATTTAGACGTATAAGGAAGCGCGTCTAATTTGGCGGCCAGCAGATTTAAGGACTGGTTGTAAAGCGACGGATACAAATTTAATAAATCTACCAAATCGCTTACACACTGGGCGGATTCGCGCGAAAGCTTATCCAGCTGAGAAACGAAATAAATCTCCGGTTCCGGCTTGCCGGCCGCGGTTAACATTTTTTGGGATTTAAGCGCTTTTTCCTCCCACTCTCTATACCGCACATCCAAACGGATTAACTGCTGGCGTAAGCCTAAAATCAAACCTTGATATTGTTCCGGCGTGGCTGGATACAGCTGAATTAAACGCGCCCATTCACGGAAAAACCCGGGGAGCAAATCCGGGGCGTCTTCCAACGGGGAAAAGGCGATTAAACCCGGAATGTCTTTATCTTTGGGCGGTAAAAATTTAGCGTTTCTCTCCCGCACCAAAGCGGCGGCCCAGCGCATCCGGTCAGCGGTAACGGTTTCCGTCCATTCTTTTAAAATCAAAGCGTTTTGTTCATTATGCGCTTTAAGTAAAGCCATTTTTTGGGCTTGTTCCAATTCTTTGTTCAACATAATGCCCATTACTTCCTGCTGATGTATATTGTATGCCGCTTTAGAAGAATATAAATCCGTCTTTAAAATGGCTTTAAGCTGCTTGCTGGATACATTATTGACCGCATTTTTAGCAGCCGCTTTTGCGCTGGTCTTTTTGGCTACTTTGGCGGCCTTGTTTACTATGGTTTTTATCGTCTGTTTAGGCGCTTGCGCAAAGCCCGGCGTTCCAAGCAACGCAAGGGCCAATATTGCATATATCGTTTTCTTCATAAGACTTGCTCCTCATAAGTTTGCTTATAATTTCAGATTTTTTTAATATAATAAATTTCTTTTCAGATACGCCAGTAAAAAAAAGACCTATTTCTTTAAACGTAAAATTTTTTTCTAGGACCTTTTTTCTCTCTCCCCGTCTAAGAAAATATAAATAAGTTTAAAAAATACGCAAAATAAAAACTAAAAATTCTCTTTGTCTTTTTCTCTTTGTCTTTAAAAAAGGAAGAAAACCCCATTAAACTCTTTAATTTCATTTTGTATGTTTGTTTATTTTTTTGTAGAATATGTAAAGAAAATGTTAATGCCCCCATAGCTCAATGGATAGAGCACCTGCCTTCTAAGCAGGGGATATAGGTTCGATTCCTATTGGGGGTAGATTTTGTATAGTGCATGCTGACAAAAATGCTGACAGTTTTATTTGCTGCCGGCATTTTTTTGGACTTATCAAGCCATTTTGCAGGGAATCATTAAAAATGTTTTCTAAGCAGGCCGCGCGGGATTATTCCGCCGGCTTTTTTATTCATGCTCGGCCCCGTTGTTGCCAAGGGGAACCCGATTCCTTTCTTTACTTAAAAGCCCTAGTTAAAAATTGGGTCTTTTGACCCTGGTTTTATTTACAACTAAAAATTATCATAAAAAAAAGGAGCCCCTTATGCTAAAAAAATACATTTCTTTTTTCTTATTTGCTTTATTTATTTTCACTGCTTACTTGGCACAAGCCCGCCCCGTCGCGCCATTAATGGGCTATAAACAGGATATAGACTCTTTTTTAGTTTCCAAACTGATAAACAATGAACCCATTACCTATTGCATCTATTTGGGCAAACCCGCGCTGAAAATCACCACTCCGCAGGATTTTGAAGACACCTTTAAGCTGGCGTTTAAATTGTGGATGGTGCATACCTCCCAATTAATCCACCAAGCCGGCCAAGAAAAAGAATTGGCCCCCGTTTTAGCCGTGCTGGAAAAAGACCCCAACTTGCAATTACTGCCCGAGTGCGATTTTTCCAAATACCCCAAAGAAAGCTGGCAATATTTGGATTTTCCTCCCTCCGGCAAAAAAGTGCCCACGGCGGATTTGTCCATATTTGTGGAAGACACCTTCTTTGCCCACTTAAAAGGAGAAAAAGACTTGGAAGCCTTCTTTTCCTACCAAAACCAGCCGTATATTGTTATCCCGGGGAGATATTACCGGATAAATCCCTCCAATGTTAAAATGTTTGGGGATAAAGCCCAGCAATTTATTTCTTTGCGCAAACAAATGTTAGCCACCCCCAACCACGATGTTAAACAAATAAACACTTTGCTTGCCGAATTAATGAAAGTATGGGATGAATCCGTTAATTATAATCCCCGCAATATCATGTATGTATTACAACATGAGCTGGGGCACGCTTTCGGGTTGGCGGATCAAAGATCTTCGGCCGACAACGGAGACTTAATCCACGGCACGGTATACCCCCGCGCCGGCATTATGGATAATTTTACCACCTATTTAACCTGCGACGACGCAGACGGCATCGTTTTATTGCTTCATGAGGCGCTGAATTTACACCACGAGCGTTTTTCTTCCCTCTGCCGGGACGGTATTAAATTTTCCGGCGGCAAAGAGGAACTTTCCGCCCCCAAAAAGCGCGTCATCCGCGCGGGCGCCAATAAGCGGGCCCGCACCTATTATCCGCAAACCGCCACAGACGGTGTGTATTTACTGGAAGACAGCAAATACGTAAGCACCTATACGGATGAAGACGCCAAAAAGATTTACTATTTATTTGACTTCTCCCGCATGCCGAAAGGGGTGGGCGGTTTTCAAAGCCAACAAGGACATATGAAAATGCTGGACGTAAACAATAATCCCGAAAAACGCGTGCCGGTGGGGGAACACGTTTCCCAGCTTACCTTAGGCGCCGGCCCCGCGCACAAACAAATTTTAAAAGAAAAATACGACGACAACGGCCAACTGCTCTCTTACACGCTGGAAATATACGATGAAGAAGTATTAACGGAAACCCGCACCAAAACATTTTAAATCACCCCGGCGCCCTATTGCCTTTCCCCGGGGCGCCTATAATAGCCCCGGGAAAGTATGTAGACAAAACAGTCAAAAAGCTTTCGGTTCATTTTTCTTTAGAACGCATGTAGAGTCCTAGAAAGACAATAGGTCTTTAGACCCTGGTTTTAGCCTGTTTAAAGCTTTAGTATTAAGAGTAAGGAGGCTAAAATGCTCAAAAAATACATTTCTTTTGTCTTTTTTACTTTATTTATGCTAAGTATTTCCCCAGTGCAGGCCCGGCCCACAAACCCGGACTTTGCATACAGGGATTCCCCAGATGCCTATTTGGCCCACAAGTTGATAAACAACGAAACAATCACTTATTGCATATACCTAAGCAAAACCGCCAGAGAATTTACCAATCCGCAAGATTTTGAAGATACCTTAAAACTGGCTATTAAATCGTGGATGATAAACGCCTCACAAAGGATTTACCTTTCTAGGCAAGCGCAAGAATTAGCCCCCATTTTGAACGTGTTGGACAAAGACCCTAACTTGCAATTACTGCCTGAATGCAGTGTTTCCCAATACGTAAACGGGGACGTGAACGATTTGGAGTTTCCTCCTTCCGGCAAACAAGTGCCCGTGGCGGATTTATCCATATTTTTGGAAGATAAATTCTTTGCGAACATGAACAACATGGAAGAAATGAACCCCTTCTTTTCCCACGAGTATTCTTCCCCGCATATTGTTATTCCTGCCAAGTATGTTAACCTGAACCCTGCCGACGAATCCGTCTTTGGGGAAAAGGCTAAACAATTTGTTTCGCTGCGCAAACAGCTTTTGCAAACCCCTAATCATGATACCAAGCAAATCAACAGGCTGTGGATTCAAATGCTGAACACCTTATACTCTTTGGGCCTAAACCAGGATAATCTCCTGTTTATCTTGCAGCATGAGCTGGGGCACGCTTTCGGGTTGGCGGATCAAAGAGACTCTGTAGACAATTTAGACTTGGCTCTCGGAACCGTACAAGCTCGCCCCTGCATTATGGATAATGTCCACATGTATTTAACCTGCGATGATGCAGACGGCATGGTTATCTTACTGCAAGAAGCGCTAAAGTTAAAACAATTGCGTTTTAAATCCTTGTGCCAAGATGGAATAAGCTTTTCCGGCGGAATAGAAGAGCTTTCCAGCCCTAAAACAAGAAGATTTAACTCGGGGCTCAGTACAATGAGCCGCACGTATTATCCTCAAACCACCACCGATGGAGTATATTTGCTGGAAGAGAGGAAATACGTCAGCACCTATACGGAATATTCATTCACACGGATACATAATGTATTTGATTTTTCCTTCATGCCAAAAGAATTGGAGGGTTTCCAATTCCGACACGGGTACATGAAAATGCTGGACGTTAATAACCACCCGAGCAACCCAGTTCCGGTAGGGGAACACCTTTACGAAATTATATTAGGCTCCGGGCCCGTGCACAAACAAATTTTAAGAGAAAAATACGACGACAACGGCCAACTGCTCTCTTACACGCTGGAAATATATGATAACGACGTATTAAAAGAAACCCGCACCAAAACCTTCTAAACGCCGCTGTCCGCATTTTAACATTCGCCCCGGGCACATACGACGGCCCGGGGCGGAATTTTGTATAATAATTAAAAGCTTTTTTATTTAAACAGGAGATGAAGCTATGGCTTGCAAAACCAAGTGTGTTTGTTCCCAGCTGCAACAGCACCGCTGCAAATTTCAGCCCGTGCTGCCCAATATTTTAAAGAAAGGACCGGCCAGCGTAAAAGCCAAAACCGGCAAAGCCACCAAAAGCGTGGCGGATCAGGCTGCCGTTAAAAGAATTTTCCCCAATACTTACGGCCTGCCGGAAATTTCCTTTGTAAAAGGCGTCAACGCGGCCGCCTGCAAAAAAGCCGTACGTGTAGGCGTGGTATTATCCGGCGGGCAGGCTCCCGGCGGGCACAACGTCATTGCAGGCCTGTTGGACGGGCTTAAAAAAGCCAACTCCCGCAACAAATTGTTTGGGTTCTTAGGCGGCCCCAGCGGTATTGTGGAAAATAAATTTGTGGAAATCACCCCCGCTTTAATGAAAGACTACCGCAACACCGGCGGGTTTGACTTAATCCAATCCGGCCGCACCAAAATTGAAACGGACGAACAATTACAGGCCGCTAAAGACAATTTAATTAAAAACAAAATGGACGCTTTGGTGGTAGTGGGGGGGGACGACTCCAACACTAACGCCTGCGTCATTGCTGAATATTTAAAACAACAAGGGGTGGACATCAGCGTAATCGGCGTACCCAAGACCATTGACGGAGACCTGAAAAACGCGCAAATTGAAACTTCTTTCGGTTTTGACACCGCCACCAAAATTTACGCTGAAATGGTAGGAAACATCTGCCGCGACGTAAACTCCGCCCGCAAATATTGGCACTTTATCCGCTTAATGGGCAGAAGCGCGTCCCACATTGCGTTGGAAGTGGCGCTTAAAACCCAGCCCAACGCCGTACTGATTGGCGAAGAAGTGCTGGCCAAAAAGATGACTTTGGCCCAAGTGGTGGATTATTTGGCCAAAATCATTGCCGCGCGCGCCAAACAAGGCAAAAACTTCGGCGTGTGCTTGGTTCCGGAAGGGTTGATTGAATTTATCCCGGAAATGAAGGAACTGATTGCCGCTTTGAATGACTTGCTTTCCGACAATGAAGCCGAACTGGCTAAAATGAGCTCCATTTCCGAAAAGAAAGATTTTATTATCTCCAAGCTGCCGGCCAAGCTGGCGGATTTGATGAAATCCCTCCCCGCCGGCATCGCCAGCCAGCTCATGCTGGACCGCGACCCGCACGGCAACGTACAGGTTTCCTTAATTGAAACGGAAAAATTATTGGTGGAAATGCTGCGCGTAAAATTGGCGGACATGAAAAAAGCCGGCAAATACAACGGCAAATTTTCCGCCATTACCCATTTCTTCGGGTATGAAGGCCGCTGCGGCGTGCCCTCTTCCTTTGATGCCAACTACACCTACGCCCTGGGCTATAACGCCGCCGTATTGGCTTTGAACAAATGCTCCGGCTATTTGTCTTCCGTACGCAAGCTGACCAAAAAGCCCCAGGATTGGGAATGCGGCGGTATTCCGCTTACCATGATGATGAACATTGAACGCCGCAAAGGGAAAGAAAAACCCGTTATCCGCAAAGCATTGGTGGAATTAAAAGGAGAACCCTTCAAATTCTTAACCAAAAACCGCGAAGCGTGGGCAGTAAGCGAATCCTATATATTCCCCGGCCCTATCCAATTCTTTGGGCCAGCCGAAGTAACGGACATGACCACCATCACCTTACTGTTTGAACAAGGCAAAAAACGCAAATAAGCTTTATTTGCTGCTAAAACCCGGGCCTAAAGCCCGGGTTTTTTATGCCGCACGCCGCGGGCAAGAATTTTATAAAATATACCTGTTAAAAAACACGCTTCATGCACGCAGCTAGATACAACCGCCGAGGGGAACAGCGCAATTTATGGGTTTACACCGGGTAAAAACGTTGCTTTCCGGAGGCGGCGGATAATAAAACAACATAAATTCACTCCATATTATTTTTATGAGAACAGAACAAGTAAAAGAATTCTTAAAACAACACGGCTTTTTAGACCGCTATATTCAAAACCCCACTTCCAGCGCCACGGTGGAGCTGGCCGCACAGGCTATCGGTTGTGAACCGGGCCGCATAGCCAAAACTTTGGGTTTTGTAACCAAACAGGGCCCTTTGGTGGTGGTGGCCTGTGGTACGGCCAAGGTGGATAACGCCAAATACAAGGCCTTTTTCCATGAAAAAGCCCGCTTTATGAAGTTTGACGAGGTGGAACCCTTAACCGGCCACCCGGTGGGAGGCGTTTGCCCTTTTGCACTTAACCCGCAGGTAAAAGTTTATTTAGACGCCAGCCTAAAAGCCTTTGACCCCGTTTACCCCGCCGCCGGCGCACCCGATAATGCAGTTAAGCTTTCTTTGCAGGAACTGCAAACCCTAACAAAAGGGGCGTGGATAGACGTGTGCAAATAATATTGCCTATTTAACTTGTTTTTGATATAGTAATAAAAAATTATTTAAAGGAGGAGTTATGAATTATTTGTTAGACCCAATCCGTAAACATTATATTGATTTCAACGGCCGGGCCAACCGCACACAGTTCTGGCTATGGGCGCTGTGGCTGGCCGGTATTTCAATTGCTTTGCAAATCTTAGTATTCATAGGCGCTATGATGGACTCTGGCTTTCTTAGCGGGCTGTTTTCTTTACTTTTGATTTTGTTTGGTTTGGGCACTATCCTTCCCGGGCTGTCCATTACTGCGCGCCGCTTGCACGATATTGACCGCTCCGCCTGGTGGATTCTTATTGCTTTAGTCCCTTTTATCGGAGCCATCGTCTTGCTTATTTTTGAACTGCTTCCCGGCACACCGGGGGAAAACCGTTTTGGGCAAATTCCCCAATAAAAACAAAAACCTACAACCCCGGCGCAAGCCGGGGTTTTTTTCGTTCTTTTTTGATAAAATAAAGAAGATTTCGTTGTATGCAATCAACTTTACCGTATGTAGAAGGGGCAACTTATGCAAACACACATCACCCGCGCCCAAGCGCTGGATTTGCTAAAAAAATACAATCAAGAGCCGTTCCACCTGCAGCACGCGCTGACGGTGGAAGCCGTTATGCGCTGGTACGCGCAGGAGTTGGGTTACGCCGAAGAGGCGGATTTTTGGGCGCTGTGCGGGCTGTTGCATGACGTGGACTTTGAAAAATATCCCACCGAGCACTGCAAAAAAGCGCCTGAACTGCTGGCGGAAATCCAGGCGGAGCCGGAACTGGTGCACGCCATCTGCTGCCACGGTTACGGCCTGGTAACGGACGTAAAACCGGAACACGAAATGGAAAAAGTGCTTTTTGCCGCGGACGAGCTGACCGGCCTGATTGGCGCGGCGGCGCGCATGCGCCCTTCCAAAAGCGTGCAGGATATGGAGCTGGCCAGCTTAAAAAAGAAATTTAAAGATAAAAAATTCGCGGCGGGGTGCTCGCGCGATGTCATTAAACAAGGGGCCGAAATGCTGGGCTGGCAGTTAGACGCCCTGCTGGACAAAACCCTATGCGCCATGCGCGCCTCTGAAGAGCAAATAAAGCAAGAAGAAGCCAAACTATAACCTCTTTACGCTTTACGGCAAACAAAAACCCTGCTTTGGGCAGGGTTTTGGTTTGCAAGTACGGGTTAAAACTCTTTTTCCAGCTCGGCAAAAAACTCCGTAGCTTTTACCGGGAAATACAAATCGCTGATTGTATCCGTAAAGCTGGAGGGGAGGGTGTTCACCTCTATAATTTTGGCGCCGTTTTGCTTGGCGTACAAAGGCAAACTGCAAGCCGGCATTACCTGCCCCGCCGTGCCTACAATGATAACAACGTCCGCGTTTTGGGCCATTTCCAAGGAATTTTGATACGCTTTGGGCGGGATGCCTTCCCCATAAAATACAAAATCCGGCTTTAAAACGGCGCCGCAAAAACAACGAGGGGGGACTTCATCCAAATTTACGTCCTCCAGCCGGTATTTGCGCAGACAGGACGGGCAAGAAAGCGTGTGTATCGTACCGTGAAACTCCTGTACATTTTTAGAACCCGCCGCTTGGTGAAGGCCGTCTATATTTTGCGTAATCACGCCTTTTAAAAAACCTTTTTTCTCCAAATCCGCCAACACTTGGTGCGCTTTGTTGGGCTGGGCCTGGCCCATGCTGGAAAAAAATATTTTTTTCATTTCCTGCCAGGATTCTTTGGGGTGAGCGTAAAAGAAATCAATTTCTATAAATTTGGGGTCGTACTGCGTCCACAGCCCGCCTTTGCCCGTAAAGGGGGGAATGCCGCTTTCCACGCTGATTCCCGCCCCCGTAAACGCCACGGCGCCGGTGGCGTTTTTAATAATATCCGCCGCTTGTTTTATATTTTTCATAAAAGTATTGTATAAAAAATTTTCCGCCGCAAACTAATAACAAAAACGCCTTGCCCGCCCGCGGCAATGTTTGCTAGTATTCAAAACGAGGAGGGCCTATGTTTCCCCACGCCAAAAAATTTATCTACAATACCCTGCAATTTAACAATAACAGCAAATTAACCACGGCTTTAAACACGTTTATTATTATTTTAATCCTGCTTAGCGTGCCCATAGACGTGCTGGAAAGCGTAAAAGACGTACCCGCCTATATCAAACGCATTACCTACCATACCGATTTATTTATCAGCTTTGTTTTTGCGCTGGAATACGCCCTGCGCGTCATTACCTGCACGCAGGACCCGCAATACGCCCGCCCCATAGCCGGGCGCATTAAATACATGCTTACACCTTTAATGATTATTGATTTGCTGGCAATTTCCCCTTTTTATATTTTGGGAACCGGCATGGTGCGTATGCTGAGGGTGTTTCGCATTTTTATGCTGATGCGCTATACCAACGCCATACAGCTGATGAACGCCGTGGTGGAAAAAAAGAAGAGCGAGCTGCTTATCTGCGGCGCGTTTTTGCTTATGCTGTGGATTTGGAGTTCCTTTATGATTTACCGCGTGGAGCACCTTGTCCAGCCCCATCATTTTGCAAATATGGTGGACGCGATGTGGTGGTCTTTGCAAACGTTCACCACGCTGGGCTATGGGGATTTGGTACCCGTTACGCTATACGGCAAAATCATCACCGCCGTTACGGTTTTTATGGGGCTTGTGCTTTTTGCCATATTAACGGCCTTGCTGACGGGGGGAATTGTGCAGGAGTTTCAAAAATACGAACACAAGAAAAATCCTCCGCAAATTTAATACCTACAGCATAATGGTTGTACGCAAACCGGCCGCCGCCGCAAAACGGCGGCCTTTTTGCGCCGTTTTGGGGTAAAGCTGCACGTCGGGGCTGAGGCTTATCCAGGGGGTGAGATTCCACACCCATTGGAGTTCAAAAACGCTTTCCTGATTTTGGGACAAATTATTTCCCCACGCGGAAGGATTCAGCCGGTTGAAAGCAACGCCCAGCAAAATAATGTCCTGCGCGTTTAGGCCAAACGGGTCTTTTAAACCCGCTCCCGCCGCAAAAGAATGGGAAACGGCGGCAACATCCCCGCCGGAATAATTCCCCCGCGCAAATACCACCCATTTATCCGCCAGCGGCTGCTGGAGGCTTAGGCTAAAGCCGTGGGAGCTTTCCTCCTGCCCGCGCAAGGAAGGCTGGTGATAATATAAAAAATTATAAAACCCGCCGTTTTTTTCCGTTAGGCTAAGGGCGGTAAAAAACGCATATTTCCCGCTGAAAGCTTGGTCTAGGAGGATATTTTGGCCGGATAAATTGCTTGCGTCCTGATAGCCGGCGGACAGGCTCCATCCCCCGTAAGAGGCCTGCCCGTACGCCCCCACGCTGCTGGACGGATAAACGGAAGACAAATCTTGCGCAAACGAGGCGTTCATAAGCGAGGTTTGCTGATTTCCCAAATAAGAAGTGGAATCAAAATTTCCTATGGAAAACTGCCCCGCGGTAAGTGACAGCCAATCCCATTTGCCGGGCAGGGTATGGGTATAAGTAAGCTGGGAAAAACTTTCCGACCCGGTTAACCCGTCATTTATGCCCGCCGCCGCCCCTATGCGCCGCTGCAGCCGGGAGGCTTCTATCCCCCAATAATGCACCAAGGTATAGTTTGCGTTAATTACGCCTTTCCCCCAAGACCCGCCGGAAAGAACATTCCACTGCATAAACGGGTAATATATTCCCTGCACAGCTGTTTGCTTGCCGGAGGGGGACACCCGCTGCAACGCATAAGAAATATCCACCCCCGCCTGTATATTAAATTTTGTCTGCACTTCTTTTAACCAAGCAGAATAGGCGCTCCATAAGTTGCCGCCCGCCTGCCCGCGCGCGTAGCGGCGGTGCTGCAAACGAAGCTCATGCTGAGAGGAACCCGCCCCCGCGTCGTACGTCTGCGCGGCGTACAGGCACACCCCCGCCAAAAGACAGCCGCCCCCTAAAAAAAGCGCTTTTAAATAAAATAAACAAGTGTTCCACATATATTTTGTTCGTCTAACCATAAAGAAAACGGTTTAATACAGCCAACCCCGTTAATAAGATATAATAAATGAACAACTGTTTGGCAAGCGCGGCCCAAGCGCGCCGCCTTTACAAGATACATAAACAAGGAGTTCTTATGCAAATTGCCTTTTATATTTTAGCCGCTTTGGCCGTTACCGCACTGGCCTTTTTTATCGGATACAAACTGGGGGGGAAGCCCTCCGCCCAAGCCGCCCAAAACGCCGTTAAAGCCCAGCTTTACGACGAAGAAAAAGCCAAATCTTCCCGTTTGGAAGAAGAGCTAAACTCCCAACGCGCCGCCCTGCGCCAAAGCGAACTGGCCAAGGCTGATTTGGACGCCCGGGCCGACGCGTTGCAAGACGCGATAGCCAAACAAAAAGAATTTTTTGAAAAAATACAAGGGGAAACCAAAAACGCCATTAAAACCATGGCGGCGGACGCCTTAAAAGAACAACGCACGGAACTCATTAATAAAAATACGGATTTGTACGCCCCGTTAAAACAAAAGCTGGAAGAATTTACCAAACAAATAGGGGATTTGCGCAATGAAAGCACCTCCCGCCACGGGGATTTAAAACACGCGCTGGAACAAACCCGCCAAATGAACGACGCCCTGGCTAAAGAAGCCAAAGATTTGACCGAAGCCCTCAAAAACCCCAAAATGCAGGGAAACTGGGGGGAAATGATTTTGGAAAACGTCCTCACCTCCGCCGGGCTGGCGGAAGGGAAAGACTATGAAAAACAGGCTTTCTTAAGGGGGGAAGACAACTCCCGCAACTACCCGGACTTTTTAATCCGCCTCCCCCAAGGCAGAACGGTGGTTATTGATTCCAAAATGTCTTTAGTCAATTACAAAAACTGGGCCGTAGCCGCGGACGAAGCCGAAAAAGACCGCTTTTTAAAAGCCCACGTAAAAGACGTGCGCGCCCATATAGACGAACTTTCCGCCAAAGAATACCAAAACCTGCTTAAAGAGCGCGGGTTAGACTTTGTATTTATGTTTGTGCCAATAGAATACGCTTATTTTGCGGCCCTGCAGGCGGACCCGGAACTAAACGAATACGCCCGCCAAAAAGGGGTGTCCGTGGTAACGGCTTCCAACTTATTTGCCGTTATGCAGGTGGTGGAAAACTTATGGCGCATGGAACGCACCAATAAAAATATGGATAAAATACTGGCCCTGGGGGCGGAAATGCACCAGCGGGTCAGCCGGTTTGTGGCCCGTATGGAAGACATTAACACCAAACTATCGGCCACCCGCAAGTCTTACGATGAAGCCATGACCTCTCTTACCGGCAATGTAGGCATTATTAAATCCGCCGTTAAGCTGGAAGAAATGCAAATCAAACACGCGCGCAGTCTTTCCGGCGCGTTGAACGACGAGGCGCCCCTTCTTCCCCAACAAAAATAATACTTATAAAAAGAAAATTTATAAAATATACTAAATTAAAAATAAACAGGAGATAAATACATGAAAAAACTGTTATGCTTAAGCTTACTGGGCGCTATGTGCGTAGCGGGCTGTGCTTCCACCGGCACGTCCTCTTCCGCCTCTTCCGCCAACCAAATGTTAACGCTGGACGAAGCCTTGCAAAAATCGGCTGAAACCCGCCAAAAAATAACCCAGGCTAAAGAGTCTTACGAGGCCGCCAAATCCGCAGCCGGCAGTTCCGCCGCCAGCACCGCAGCCGACTTGGGCAAAGCCGCCTTACAACAAAAAGTAGACGACACCAAAGCTAAAATTGAAGCGGAAAAACAAGCCTGGAAAGATGTGCTTAACTAATAAGCCGCTTTTACAAAATAAAACCCCGGCGCTAAGCCGGGGTTTTAAATATCAAAAAGACTCGTGCCTGTTAACAAAACGCAGATTAGGCGTTACATATAATATTTTATTCTAAGGCATACACGGTGGGGGCACCTATTAGCTTTGTAAAATAATCATAGCTTTCCCCCGTAACAACCGTTCCGCCCATGCTTTTGCATACATTGTTAGCCACTTTATCCGTACTTAAAGCCAAACAGCGGCGCTCACCGGGATGGGCAGAATTTTTTAACCAAATAACATAACCCAAATTAACTTGTTTATTTATACCGGTAATATTTGGGGTACCGGAGTCAAAAACATCAAAAACCACATTATTGGGACAAAAGGCCACGCTGAGAGTTCCGCCTAGAGTACATCCGGCTGGAATATCTACATCCATTTGGGAAATATCTCCCCCAAAATTTCCGTTAGCCAAATAAACAATTTCTGCTGCGTCGGCCAATGTCTTTGTTGTAGGCATAAGGGCACCAAAGCGGCTTTTGGCTACCGCTACCTGATATTGCGGCAACGCCACGGCAGCCAAAATACCTATAATTAACACCACCACTAATAATTCAATCAGCGTAAAGCCGCCTAAATGCCCCATAGAAAAGCTTTTCATTCTATCCCTCCAAAAAAATAAAAACTTTTATTTCTCCCAATTTATCAAAAAAAAAAAACAAATCAAGCCCTGTTTAAATAAGCTGCCAGAACATCCAAATTAGCACAACAAGCAAAAAACATTTTAGGCATACTCATAAATAACCCCCGGCTGTCCGGGGGTGTCTACATATACAAAAAACCCCGCCGTTGGCGGGGTTTGTGAATTAATCTTCAAGTTCCGGCGGCGGGGGAGGGGGCAAAATTTCTCCTTCCGGGCCAGGAACTGGGCCTCCTTTAGGGCCAGCCGGGCGGTGATGTTTACGAACGTGTTTCTTGCCCGGGCCTTTTTTGCCGGCGGGAGGGGTAGGCATCAATTTATCTTTAAACAAGATTTTCAAATCGCCGTCCCCATCCAATACGGCTTGGGTCTTTTCTTCCACCCAAGAAGCTTTGTCTTTCTTCGCTTGGGAAAGTTCTTCTTCCATTTTGTTCAAACGTTCTTCAAAGTTATTTAACATTTTCTGTTTGAACGCTAACTGGTCTTCGCGGATTTGTCCCACCAGTGCGGCCAATTCGGCTTTGGCTTTTTCGGCCTTTTTGCTGCCGGGTTTAGCCTTTTTATACTCTTTTACCAGCTTTTCCACTTGTTCACGGGTCTTTTTAAACTGCTCGTCCCGTTCTTTGCGCTCTTTGCGCATTTCTTCGCGTTTGGCTTTATCCGGGCCAGCTTTTACTTCCTGGCGTTGTTTAGGGGCAGGGCCCTCTGCTTTAGAATTGTCCCCCGCAAATGCCGGCGCAAACAAGCTAAGCGCAAGCGTCATCATCATCCATTTTTTCATGTAGTCCTCCTTAGAACTCTGCTTCCAATTGCGCCAAGTCTGACGCAAAAGTTTGGTATTCTTCATCCAAATTAGCCGCCATATAGGCAAGCACTTCTTGGCTGTCGTAGCCTGGGCGGTGTTCCAACATCCAACCGCCGGTAAACAACCCCACTGCCAGCACGGCCGTAAGTACGCCGCCCCACAGGGGTTTGAATGCACCCAGCCATTTGTAGACCGGGGCCCGGCGGGTGGTTTGGGAAAATACCGCGTCCACCAACTTCGCCGGGGCCGCAGGTGCAAGTAGGGCAGCCTGCTGGGCCTGCATAAATTTTAATTCCGCGCGGCACTGGGCGCACTGCTCTAAATGCTGGCGGAAAGAAATTCTTTCCTGCTCGGGCAGCTCTCCATAGGCATACAACATTACTTTATCGCACGGTTTCATATACAACCTCTCTGTTCTTAAGCAAAATATGCTGCAACTTCTTTATGGCTCTGTGTCCGGTTACTAACACCGTTCCCAACGGTAAATTTAACGCTTCGGCTATTTCTTTAAAAGACATATACTGCCGCAAGTAAATAATTTCCCGCTGTTTGGGAGGCAAGGCCTCCGCGGCGCGCCGTATGTCCTGCGCCAGTTCGGCCCGTTCTAAAGTTTCCAGCGGAAGCTCTTCCCCGGACGGAAGAATCTCATGCAAGGGTTCTTTGCCTTCTTCGTCCGTTTGGTCTAAAGAAAACAGCGGGTCACGGTCTCTAAAGTAATTCAACACCCGGTTTCTTGCCAAGCGGAAAAGCCACGCTTTAAACTTTCCCTGGGCCTGGTATTTAGAAGCGTTTTTATAAACACTTAAAAACACTTCCTGAAACAGGTCCCCGGCACTGCCTTCATCCCCCGTCATTACCAATATATATTGGTATAAAGAGTTTTTATAACGAAGGACCAACTCCTCAAACGCCAGCTCATCCCCCCGAATAAAATCCGACACCAACTCGTCATCTGTTAATGCATTTCTTTCATGGGCCATACTTTATAACCCTATAAGTTGTTTTTTTATTACATTAATTTTTTAATATATAAAAATTATAAAATTTTCTTTGTCATGCTTAAATAAAATTTATATAATTCATAAGTTATGTTTTATAAAGAGATAAATAAGACCTATATAAAATTTGGGTCTTTTGTCCCTTGTAGAAAGAGCATATAAATTTTATTATTTAAGTATGAAACAAGCCACCTTATCCCATAGACGTATTTCCTTTTACATGCTAATTAACTTTAGCATGTATATGCGTATGCATCAATGCGGTGGTTTGGTAAAATAGTGTGTTCCATTTTGTTTGTTAAACCCCGCTCCGTAAAACTAAGGAAGCGGGTTTTTTTATTAATGTTCTAAATACAGAAAGGTAAACGAATACAATGCAAAAAATAATAGCCGTTCTATTAACCATATCTCTTCTTACAGGGGCCGTATCACCTTCCATGGCGTATGCCCAGAAAAACGCCGCCGCACAGCGCTCCCGGGTACAAAACAGCCTGCAACAAGCGGATTTGAAAGCCAAAAAGCAACATGTCATCACGGTGGGGGAAATACGCCAAGCCGCCAAGGCCCTTTCTGAACCCGAAGAGGCCCCTGCCGATGAATACCAAACTTATAAAACGGTCTATCTAGAGACATTAAATACCATTAAACAACAAGCTTTGCTGGCGAACCCTGCCCAAGCGGATCAAATACAACAATCCGTTAAGGACTGGCAGAGCGAAGCCAAAATACAAGAAGCTTGGACTTTGTTTAAAAACTCTCCGGATTATCAAGCTTGGCAAAAGGAAGCGCAAACCGAAAGCAAAAAATATTTGTCTTTGCTGTCTTCCGCCGCTGTTATTTATGCTCAAAAAAATCCGAAAGCGGGAGCCCAATTACTGGCGCAAACCCTGCCTGTTTTTGCGGCTGCCGGTGCGGTAAGCAAACAAAATAAGCAAAAAGCCGCCCAAATTTTGCGAGAGAGCATCAAAGCGGGGCAGAAGAGCTGCGGCGGGGTCGGTTTGATTAGCGGGGTGAAAGCGCGTTTAGGGTATGACGGGGACGTGAAGGAG
>CASFXV010000026.1 GCA_949298795.1 uncultured bacterium | reverse complement strand
GTGCGTTCTGCGGGAACAGTCAGCATTAATGAAAGCAATTCAACGGCTTTAGCATATGACATTCCCTTATTGGACGGGCGCAAGGGTAAAACGGACAGTGACGTTACGGACTCATTTCCTTCAGCGCCTACGTTGGATTTTGAGGGAACCTGCTTTTCTTCTTTAGAGAACTGCGTTTCTTCCAGCAGCACGGGGAACTTGAATGTCAAATTCAATGGGGGTGCCGCGCGGTTTAAAGGCCCCACCGGGTATAGTGACCCGGCCAGCCGTATTAATCAAATAACTACAGACGCAACAATGGGAAACGCGCAAAACGGTAAAACACCCTGAAAAAGGCGGCGAAAGCGTAAAGATTTTGGTATTGGCCGGAACGGGGGGAACCGTTACGCCACCTTCTTGCACGGCGCAAACCTGCAGTTCCCAACCGTGTCCGAGCGGGCAGACTGGGCAGATTAACTACACGTGGAGCCAAAGCCAATGCAAATGCGTGGAAAGCTCCAGAACGTGTCAAACACCTTCTAGTTCCAATTGTTCTGATGCTTCTTATAAGGCCAGTCATAAGAGCGAATGTTGCCCTACTGCACCTTATTCCGATACTGTTTGTTGGACAAATAAAGCTTCGTGGAAATATATTCCCGGTTCTTACAAGCAAGTTGCCTGGGAGGAAAGAGGAAATCAAGTGCGTTCGAAATTAGGTTGCTCTAATTCTACTCAGATGAGTGGGACATTAGGTCCAAGAAACCCTCCTTGCTATTCCCAAGGTGGATGTTCCTTTAGAATTTACTTAGACGGAGGAACGTTTCCTCCTACAGTAGGTGACAAGAGTTGTCCCGCCCACTGTAATAATAATGCCGTTTGTACTGCTTATGTAGGTACATGGATTTGTTCTCCTTATAACGACTCTTCCGTGATAGACTTTGGTTCTTATTCTTTTAGATGTACGGCTTCGTACGCTAAAAACGGTTGGTAAACATTTGGACTGCCTTTTGTAATACAAAGGCACTTCCTGTCAAGGGTCTGCCCGTAAGGGCAGGCCCTTTTTATAGGGGCCTTGCAATATGGTAAAATAAGTTTATGGCAATACGCAAAATTGTAAAATACGGCGATGATATCCTGCGCCAAAAATTAAAACCGGTGGATTATAACGCGTTGGCGCCGCAGCTGCCCCAACTCTTAAAAGATATGGAAGAAACCTGCCTATCTGTTCGCGGGGTGGGGTTGGCGGCTAACCAAATCGGCCTGCCGTACCGGTTGGCGGTTATTTTAATACCGGATACTTCTTCTAAAGATGAAAACGCCTACAAGCGTTATGTGATTATTAATCCGCAAATTATTTCCATGCGGGGGGAAAAGCTGGAGGAAGAGGGGTGCCTGTCCCTGCCCGGTTTATGGGCGGAAGTAACCCGCGCCACAGATGTTACCGTTTCTTTTTTGGATGAAAACGGAAAAGAACAAACCTTGCGCGCCCGCGGCTTGCTTGCCAAGGCCTTCCAGCACGAGGTGGACCATTTAGACGGGAAATTGTTTATAGATTTGGTGGACCCCACTTTAAAGCCGGAACTAAAAAAAGCCATTAAAAAATTGCGTAAAGATTGGAACTAGCGGATTGGCGCAAAAAGCGATTTGCGCCTGTTGCTTCTTTGCCGTAATAAATATTTCTTGCATCGTTCGTTTTTTTTTAATACACTAGACGTATGTTGATTATTTCTTTTGTTAAACGCGCAGCTAAACAGAACAAGAGCAAAAAGTGCTCTTGCGGTTTGGCTTGTGCTTTAGCGGAAAAATAAGAAACCACTTTATTGTTTAGTTAAACCCCCGCTTAAGTACAAGCGGGGGTTTTTAATTTAAGGAGAAATTATGTGTTTTACCTACCATAACGAAGAATTATTTGCCGAGGGAGTTTCTTTGCATAAACTGGCCGAAGAAGTGGGCACCCCGTTTTATTGCTATTCTTCCGGCAAACTGGCCGGCAATTTTCAAGCCTATCAAAATGCGCTTGGAAATTTTAACCATACGGTTTGTTATTCCGTAAAAGCCAACCCCAATCTGGGCGTTTTAAAAACGCTGGCGCAGCTGGGCAGCGGGGCGGATGTGGTTTCCGCGGGGGAAATGTACGTGGCTTTAAAAGCGGGTATTCCGGCGGATAAAATTGTGTTTTCGGGGGTAGGTAAAACCAAAGAGGAGTTGGAAGAAGCAATCAAAACCCAAATTTTGCAAATTAATGCCGAATCCATAGCGGAAGTAGAAACCATCAACCGCCTGGCTATTGATTTGGGTTTAAAAGCCAATGTGGCGTTGCGCGTTAATCCGGACGTGGACGCCCTCACCCATGTAAAAATATCCACCGGTAAACAAGGAGATAAATTCGGCGTGGATTGGGACGACGCCCTCCCGCTTTACCGTGCGGCCGCCCGTATGCCGGGTATCCGCTTGGCCGGGATTGCGGTGCATATAGGTTCCCAATTATTGGATTTGCAGCCTTTCCGCTTGGCTTTTACCAAAATTGCCCAAATGGTGCGTGAACTGGAAAAAGAAGGCATTGTATTACAAAATATAGACCTAGGCGGCGGCCTGGGCATTAATTATAATGTGGAACTCCCTCCCACCTGTGAGGCGTATGCCGAGGTGGTGCGTGAAACCCTGGGCGATTTAAACAAACATATTATTGTGGAGCCCGGCCGCAGCATTACCGGCAACATGGGTATTTTGGTTACCCAGGTACTGTATACCAAACAAATGGGGGAGAAAAATTTTATTATTGTGGACGCGGGTATGAACGACTTGGTCCGCCCCGCCATGTATGAAGCATGGCACACCATTTTACCGGTAGAACGCCGCGGCATCGCCCCGATTATTGCCGATGTGGTGGGGCCTATTTGCGAATCCAGCGACGTTTTTGCCAAAGACCGCATTATAGAGCCTGTCCAACAAGGCGAGCTACTTGCTATAATGTGTGCTGGGGCCTATGGGGCGGCCATGTCTTCTATTTATAATTTCCGTCCGTTGGTGCCCGAGGTAATGGTGCACGGTGAAGAGTTTTGCGTTGTTCGCCGCCGTACTTCTTACGAGGAAATGCTGTCCGGCCAGCACGTGCCGCAGTGGATATAAAGGATGAATATGAAAAAAATTTGCATTATGAAATTTGGCGGCAATACGCTGGCTAACAAACAAAAACTGCTGCAAGCGGCGCAGCTGATTAAATCCCGCTATGAATCGGGCTTTATTCCGGTGGTGGTGGCCTCGGCCAACGGCAACTTGACGGACGTTTTACTGGACCACGCTTACAGCATTGCCGCCAACCCGGAAAAGAGGGAGCTGGATATGCTGGTTACCACCGGGGAGCGGGTAAGCGTGGCGCTGTTATCCATCGCGCTTAGGGCGGTGGACGTGCCTGCCGTATCGCTTACGGGTAGCCAAATCGGCCTGATTACTACTTGCACGCATACCGGGGCGGATATTCTTTCTTTGAAAGGGGACCGTTTGGTGCGTGAAATCCAACAAGGGCACGTGCCCATAGTGGCCGGCTTTCAAGGCATAGGGGAAAATAAAGAAATTACCACCCTAAAACGCGGCGGGAGCGACGTGTCTGCCGTGTTTTTGGCCAGCCAGCTGGGCGCTAACCACGTGGAAATGGTAAAAGACGTGGACGGTGTTTACTCCGCCGACCCTAATAAAGACGTAAAAGCCCAGCGGTATGAAGTGCTTGATTTTGATGAAATGTATAAACTGGCGTTAAACGGGGCCAATGTGCTGCATCCGGACGCCGTCCTTCTGGCTAAGGCCAAAGGGGTGGAAATACGCATTGTATTTTACCAAACCGGGCAAACGGGAACCGTAATTAAATAGCTTTCAAACAGGAAAGAAAGATGAAATTAAAATTCGGTTGGCTGGGTATAGTGGCTTTTGTGTTGTTGGGCGCCTGCGTGTATTTATGGGGGCCTGGTTTTGGCGGCTATGTGCGCACGGCGGCCACTTTATTGTTGTACCTGGTTATTTTTGGCGCCTGTTTTGTGGTAATACGCAAATAAAGCCTGCGGACGCATAAAAATATGGTATGATATATTACCTATGGAACATACATTAATTTTATTATCTGCCGGGTTTGTAGTATGCTTTGTTTTGCTGTTTTGGTTTACGGCAAAATACCGTGCTGCCGTAGCCGGAGAAACAGATTTTGATTCCCCGGTGGAAGATTTAACCATGATGACGGTTTCAAAACCTTCCGCCTTTCCTTCCCGCGCTTCTATTTTGGGGTCTTTGCAAAATACGTCCGCATTGGAAATGGCTGACTTAAAAGAAAAAGTGAAAGATTTGCATTACCGTTTGGAAGAGATGAAAACCGCTGATGATAAAACCTTGGCGGAAATGTCCAAACAAATGAGCCGCTTGGAACAACGCTTGACCACCTTTGAGCAGGAATACATTACCAAGCTGCAGCCCACTTTGCTCAGCCTGATAGAAGAATTGGAAAATATGAAAGTGGACGAAGAAAAGAAGGCCTGATTTTGCCGGACCAATCTACAAAAGCCCCGCTTTTTTTGCGGGGCTTTTGATTTGTAAACCAAAAAACAAAGCGGCGGTTTTAAAAAACAGCTTTAAAAAATCTAACATATCGGCTTAGATTTTGCAAGTGTTTTTTATAAAAAGGTTGCTCTTAATTTGTTTTGGCTCCCCAAAATTTAATATCATATACCTATATAGTATTTTGTGGGAACCATTGATTAGGAGACCAAATGAAAAATAAAAACCTTGAACCTATCGCCATAGTGGGCATAGGCGCTATCATGCCCGGAGCTTTAAATAAAGACGAGTTCTGGAACAATATTAAAGAAGGAAAAAACTGCATTACCGAAATCCCCAAATCTTACTGGGACTACAACCTGTTTTACAGTCCTGACCACAAAGCCGAAGACAAGACGTATTCCAAAATCGGCGGTTTTATACCTGAAACGTTTAAATTCAACTCTATTAAATACCGCATTCCTCCGCAAGTGGCCAAACAGATGGACACGGTGCAACACTTAGCCGTGGAAACCACCCGCATGGCGCTGGAAGACGCCGGTTATGACAAAAAAGAATTTGACCATAACCGCACTGCGGTCATTATCGGCAACTCCATGGGCGGCATGAAGAACGAGATGTCCAACACCCGTTTAAACCGCCCCTTTTTATATGAAATTTTGAAAAATACCGAAACGTTCAAACACTTAAACCCGGCGGACGCCCAAAAAATGATGGACGAAATGGACGCCGGCGTGCGCGAACGCTTTATCCCTATTACCGAAGACTCCATGCCCGGAGAGCTGGCCAACGTTATTCCCGGCCGCGTAGCCAACGTGTTTGATTTGCACGGTACCAACTTTGCCGTGGACGCTGCCTGCGCCACCTCTTTGGCGGCTATTGACCAAGCCGTAAACGGTTTGCGCATGGGCAATTTTGATATGGCCATAGCGGGCGGTGTGGACCAGATGATGTCTCCCTCCGCTTACATTAAGTTTTGCAAAATCGGCGCTTTGTCTGAAACGGGTTCTTATCCGTTTGACGCGCGCGCCAACGGATTTGTTATGGCGGAAGGCGCCGGCATGGTGATTTTAAAACGCTTGTCCGACGCGGTAAAAGACGGAGACAGAATTTACGCCGTCATCCGCGCGGTGGGCGCTTCTTCCGACGGAAAAGGCAAAGGCATTACCGCCCCCAACCCCAAAGGGCAAAAACTGGCGGTGGAAAAAGCCTTTGAACAGTTGGACTATACCCCCGGCGAAGTGGGCCTTTTGGAAGCCCACGGCACCGGCACCCGCGTGGGTGACGCTACCGAGCTGAACGCCTTAAACGAAATCTTTGCCCCGTATGCCAAACCCGGCAGCATTGGCTTAGGCAGCGTGAAGAGCCAAATCGGCCACGCCAAAGCGGCGGCGGGTATCGCTTCCTTAATTAAGACCTCCTTGGCCTTATATAATAAGGTATTGCCGCCCTCTATCAATTTTGAAACCCCCAACCCCATTGTGGATTGGGCCACCTGTCCCTTCCGCGTAATTACCAAAACGCAGGACTGGACCAGCGACAAAGTGCGCCGCGCCAACGTTTCCGCCTTCGGTTTCGGCGGGACGAACTTCCACGTAGCTATGGAAGAAATGAACGACGCCTTGCTTAAAAAAGAAGAAACCAAAGTTTGTGCCTCAGCCGTAACCCCTACTAAACAGGAGAATGTAAACATGACCAGCAGTAATTCCTATACGCTTCACGTTCCGGGGGAGAAAATCCAAGGTGACGTTTTGACCTTCTCCGCCGCAACCAAGCAGGAACTTTTTGACGTTTTGGACAAAGCCGTGGTGGCCATTCAGTATGACCCGGCCTACTTGCCCAGTATTTCTTATAAAAACCACGTAACCAAACCGCAGAAGTTTGCCGTAACCATTAACGTAGAAACCCCGGAAAAATTAAAAGAAAAAATTGAATTTTTCAAAAAAATCGCCGGTACGCAGGACGTATGGGAACAAGAATCTCTGTATTTAAGAATGAAAGGCATTTATCCGTTTACTCCTACGGAAATTAAACCCAAAGTATGCTTTATGTTCCCCGGCCAAGGTTCCCAATATGTGGACATGATGAAAGACTTGGCCTCCAAATATAAAGTAGTGCAGGATACATTTGACGAGGCTGACCGCCTGCTTATGGGCATTATCGGCCAAACTTTAACCGAAACGTTATGGAGCAAACCCGGCGAAACCAAAGAACAAATTGCCGTGCGTGAAGCCGCCATTAAGAAAACCGAAATGACCCAGCCCGCCGTATTGACGGCGGATATCGCCATGATGCGCTTGCTGTCTTCCTTTGGCATTAAGCCGGATGTGGTCATGGGCCACAGCTTGGGCGAATACGCCGCCGCGGTAGCCGCCGGTATTTTTGATTTTGAAAACGGCTTAAAAGCCGTATGCACCCGCGGAAAGGTAATGTCTGAAATTAAAGTGGAAGACAACGGCAAGATGGCTTCCATCGCCGCCCCGGTGGAACGGGTGGAACCGGAGTTGGCCCGCATCAGCGGGTATGTGGCCGTAGCCAACAAAAACTGCCCCACCCAAACGGTTATTGCCGGCGCCAGCAAATCTATTGACGATGCCATTAAAATGTTTACCGATATGGGCATACAGGCGGTACAAATCCCGGTGTCTCACGCTTTCCACTCCGCCATTGTGCGCCCGGCTATGCCGCAGTACCGCGCGTTTTTGGATACGCTTACTTTCCATGCGCCCACCATGCCCATTACCACCAACGTTACGGCGGAATTTTATCCCAGCGACCCGGAAAAAATCAAAGACCTTATGGTCACGCAGATTTCCCACTCCGTGGAATGGATTAAACAGCTTAAGACCACCTATGATTCCGGCGTTCGCTTATTTGTAGAATGCGGCCCTAAACGCGTGCTTTCCGCCTTGGCTTCCAGCACCTTGTCTGACAAGAAAGACATTAAAGTGCTGGCTTCCAACCATCCTAAAAAAGGCGGCATTTGCGAATTTAACGACCTATTTGCCAACTTAATTTCTTCCGGCATCGGTTTAAATTGGGCCGGCACCGATATGTATGGGGACCATTCCACTTATAACCCCGCTTTTGTAAACTGGGTAACCGGTACGGCTACACCAGTGGAAAAAGAGCTGGGCGCTTCCTGCTCCTGCCAGGCTGCCCCTGCCCAAGCTTCCGGCAAGAACTGCTGTGATAAAGAAGTAGTAATCAGCGGTATTGCCGCCGGCGGCCCCGGCAGCTGGGACCGTATCTTCCGCGACGGAGTATTGGACGAAATCCTCTCCGGCCGTAACTTGATTGAGCCCGTTTCCGCCGATATCCAACAAAAACAAATTGATAAACACGTAGAATTTGTTATCAAATCCAAAGACGGAAACCACCGCTTTGAACGTTTGACTTCTCCCAGCCAAGCCATTAAATTGGCAGCCAAGGGCGGCGCGTTTGACGCGGAAAAAGAATTTGGCCTGCCGGCCAAATGGGTGCGCTCTATGGACCGCTCCTTCCAGCTGGCTATTGCCGCCGGCATTTTGGCTTTGAAAGACGCCGGTATTCCGTTGGTGCTTTACTATAAACCCACCTCCACGGGCGGCTATTTGCCGGACCGCTGGGGTCTGCCGGCGGATATGATTGATGACACCGGCGTCATCTTTACTTCTGCTTTCCCCGTGGCCAACAGCATGATGGGGGATTTATCCAAACGCGTGGCCGGTTTGCTTAACAACAAAACCGCCAAAGAAGTACGCGCTTTCTGCGATAAATTTATCGCCCAAATTTCGGACCCGGCCCTCAAAGCGGAAATTGAAGCCTGGTATAATGAAAACTTTAAAGACAAAGAAGTGGAACCCCAGTCTTTTACGTCTGAATTTGTCTTAAAAACCATTATTATTGCCCACTCTCACTTCTGCCAGTGGATTCGCGCCCGCGGGCCGGCCACTTCCATGAGTGCGGCCTGCGCCTCCACGGCTCAAGCCCTTGCCGTAGCGCAGGACTGGATTAAGCTGGGCCGCGCAAAGAGAGTCATTGTCATCAGCGCGGACGATATTACCAATGACAATGTATCCGAATGGATTTTAACGGCTTTCTTAGCCGCCGGCGCCGCCACCACGGAAGCCGACGTAACCAAAGCCGCCCTGCCTTTTGACCGCCGCCGCAACGGCATGATTGTGGGTATGGGCGCCGTGTCTTTAATTGTAGAAGACGCGCAGGAAGTAGCCAAACGCGGCATGAAGCCGCTTGCTAAAGTGTTGGCTACGGAAATCCGCAACAGCGGTTTCCACGTAACCCGTTTGGATGTAGGCCACGTGGCCCAGGTAATGAATGACTTGGTGACCGAGGCCGAACGCAAGAGCGGCGTTTCCCGCGGCGATATCGCCAAACAGTTGGTATTTATCTCTCATGAAACGTATACCCCGGCCCGCGGCGGTTCCGCCAGCGCGGAAGCGTATGCGCTTAAATCCACCTTTGGCAAAGACGTCAGCAGTGTCATCGTCAGCAATACCAAAGGGTTTACCGGCCACTCTATGGGTGCCGGGTTGGAAGACGCCATTGCCGTACATTGTTTAAACACGGGTTTGGTGCCGCCTATCGCCAACTTTAAAGAAGCGGACCCGGAACTGGAAGGCATTACCCTTAGCAAAGGCGGGCATTATAACTTTAAATACGCGCTTAGATTGGCGGCCGGTTTCGGCTCCCAGCTGGGTATGACTTTGTTGGAAAAAGTGTGGGACGTAAAAGAGCCCCGCATTGTAGACGCCGCCCGCCACGAGGCTTGGCTGAAAGAAATTTCCGGCCAGCAAGCCCCGGTGTTGGAAGTGGTGCAGAACACCCTGCGCGTAAAAGACAATTATAAGCACGGTGTGAAACCTTCTTTAATTATGGAAGGTTCCCAAGCGTTTGTGGATAAAGTAAACGCCATTCATCACACCGCTCCCGCCGCTCAGCCTGCCGCGGCTCCTGCGGCTCAGCCCGCTCCTGTAGCGGCGCCGGCCCCTGCCGCCGCGCCTGTTGCGGCTTCTAAGCCGATGCCGTCTTTGAACGAAGCCGACGTGCAAGCCAATATCTTAAACATCATTTCCGAAAAAACCGGCTACCCGCAAGACATGCTGGATTTGGACTTAGACATGGAAGCGGACTTGGGCATTGATACGGTAAAACAAGCCGAACTGTTTGCCATTATGCGTGAGACGTATCACATCGCGCGTCAGGAAGGCGTACAGCTCAAAGACTACCCGACCATTCGCTCCATTATTAAATACGCCCTGGCTAACGCGGGGAGCGAAGGCACTGCCGCCGCCCAGCCGGCTGCGGCTGTTTCCGCTCCTGTAGCGGCTCCTGCCCCGGCTGTGACTCAGCCCGCGGCGCCGGCCCCTGCGGCTCAGCCTGCTCCTGTAGCGGCGCCTGCCGCGGCTTCTAAGCCAATGCCGTCTTTGAACGAAGCTGATGTGCAAGCCAATATCTTAAACATCATTGCCGAAAAAACCGGCTACCCGCAAGACATGCTGGACTTGGACTTAGACATGGAAGCGGACTTGGGTATTGATACGGTAAAACAAGCCGAACTGTTTGCCATTATGCGCGAGACGTATCACATTGCGCGTCAGGAAGGCGTACAGCTCAAAGATTACCCGACCATTCGCTCCATTATTAAATACGCCCTGGCCAATGCGGGAAGCGAAGGCACTGCCGCCGCCGCTCCTGCCGCCCAGCCTGCGGTAGCCCCTGCGGCCCAGCCCGCTGCCGCGCCTGCACAAGCCGCCCCGGCTGTAGCTCAGCCTGCCCCGGCTCCTGCGGCGCAAGCGTCCGCCTCGGCCGCCATGCCTTCTTTGAAAGAAGAAGACGTAACCAATAATATCCGCTCTATTATTGCCGAAAAAACCGGCTACCCGCAAGACATGCTGGACTTGGACTTAGATATG
The DNA here is from genome assembly GCA_949298795.1 of uncultured bacterium. Taxonomy (GTDB): domain Bacteria; phylum Elusimicrobiota; class Elusimicrobia; order Elusimicrobiales; family Elusimicrobiaceae; genus Avelusimicrobium. The sequence continues at coordinate 12,673 of CASFXV010000026.1, read as the reverse complement.
GAAGCGGACTTGGGTATTGATACGGTAAAACAAGCGGAACTGTTTGCCATTATGCGCGAGACGTATCACATCGCGCGTCAGGAAGGCGTACAGCTCAAAGACTACCCGACCATTCGTTCCATTATTAAATATGCTATGGCTAACGCGGGGAGCGAAGGCACCGCCGCCGCGGCTCCCGCCGCTCAGCCTGCTGTAGTTCCTGCGGCCCCGGTTGCTCAACCGGCGGCCCAGCCCGCGGCTCCGGCTCCTGCCGCTCAACCCGCGTCTGTTGCGGCGCCGGCTCCTGTATCGGCTCCGGCCGCTAAACCGGCCGCCGGCAAGTTAGACCCGGCCCAAGTGACCGAAGAAATCGTATCCATGGTAGCGGAAAAGACCGGCTATCCCAAAGACATGCTGGATTTGGATTTAGACATGGAAGCGGACCTGGGCATTGATACGGTAAAACAAGCCGAACTGTTTGCCGCTATGCGCGAACATTACGGCATTGCCCAGCAGGAAGGTATCCAACTGAAGGATTATCCTACCATCCGCCACTGCATTAACTTTGCGTTGAACGCGGTAAATAATCCGTCCGCTCCTGCCGCTGCGGCCGCACCTGCGGCGCCTGCGGCTCAAGCCCCGGCGGCCCCTGCTGCGCAAGCCCCGGCTGCGGCTGTGGCCGCGCCTGCCGCCCCGGCCAAACCGGCCGCGGCAAAACCGGCTGTTGTCAGCAAGCCTACGGCGGAACACATCGGTAAACCGGCTGAAGACGCGTTAACCACCAACCCCACGGCACCTATTGTACGCCATGAGTCTTTGGCGGAACGCCCAGAAGCCCCCGGTTACAAAGGCGAACACTGCCACGAAAAGAAACTTCGTTATGTAACCATGGCGGCCGATGCCCCGCTGACGGAACGCGAAAACCGCCGCCTGTCTAAGGACCGCACCATACTCATTTTTGCCGATAACACCCAGCTGATTAAAGCCTATCAGGAAGAATTTAAAGAACTGGGCGTTAAAACGCATGTATTCACCACGCTTAAAACCCGCAGCAAAAACACCACCATTGTAAATTGGGAATCCTATGAAGAAACCGAAGCCGCTTTGAAAGAATACGCGGCTGAAGACCCCAATATACAGGGTATCGTATACTTGCTGGGGGCCAGCGTAAAGAAATTTGACAAAAAAGCCAGTCCGCACGCCGAACTGACCAAATACGTCATGCCGTTGTTTATTGCCTTGCGCGTGTTTGAAAAAGGCCTGTCTAACCGCCAGGATGCAGACACATTCTTTGCCGTAAACACCAAGATTGACGGTAACTTTGGTTACAGCACCAAAGAAGAGTTCAACCCCATTGTGGGCGCGCTGACCGGCGGCACCACCTGCTACCGCAAAGACGTGTATGAACGCACCGGTGCTATTTCCAAGTTGATAGACTTTGAAAGCGACGCTACGCCGGACGATATGGCCCAAATCACCATGGACGAAGTACTCCACGGCGATATGCGCCTGATGATCGGCACCAAAGACAAAGTGCGTTCCACCATCTTGTCCGTACCCATGCAGCTGGACCGCCGCGTAAAACACTTTGACTTGGCCGGCAAGACCATTATCTTCACCGGTTCGGGCCGCGGTATCGGGGCGATGCTTGCGCAAAAGATTGCCGCCCAGTACCACAGCAAAATCATCGTGCTGGATATTATTGAAATCCAGGAAAAAACGCCGCTTTGGGCCACGATGAACGAATCCGAACTGGCTGCGCTTAAGAAACAAATGTGGGAAGACATGCGCGCCGACCATACCCAAAAAGCCACTCCCGTTATGTTGGAACGCGCTTTTGGGCGGGTGAAAGATTCCGTAACGCTTTACAACAACCTGCAGAAACTGCGCGAGTTGGGCAGCGAGGTGGAATACTATCACTGCGACGTGATGAACTCTTCCATGATGAAAGAAGTCTGCACCAAGATTAAGGCCAAAAACGGCCGTGTGGACGGGCTCATCCACTTTGCCGGGTTGGAACGCTCCAAACTGATTTACGACAAAGACCCCATGGAATATTACCGCATTTTTGACGTGAAGGCCACCAGCTTTGCTTCCTTCTTGGCCAATAATGTGGTGAAAGATAAAGGCTTCTTTGCCTTTGCCTCTTCCATCGCGGGCAAGTACGGCAACCTGGGCCAGAGCGACTATGCCAGCGCCAACGACTACTTGGCCAAGTCCGCCCTGTCCTTGTCCAACCAAGGGTACCGCGCCATCAGCATTGCCATGAGCGCCTACAAGAACGTAGGCATGGGCGTGCGCGCCGGTGTGGAAACCTTCCTGCGCTCCAACGGCGTAGACTTTGTGGACCCGGAAGACGGTATGCAGATTTTCTTGGACGAAATCGTCTACGGACGCGTGCCGGAAATCGTGCTCACCGGTTCTTTGGGCCGCTTGGATTGGGACCATCAGCTGTTGTTTGAAATGGACGAAATCGGAGCCGAACAATCGTTCGGTTCCGACGATTCGGACGATAACAACAACACGCCGCAAAGCCCGGCCCCGGATGCCGGCGCTTCTTCCGCCCCTGCCGCCGCCCAACCCGCGGGGGACGCCACCCACTTTTTGGGTGAAGTAAAAAAATTACAGGCCGGAAAAGAATTCCACGGGGAAAAAGAATTTAATTTAAAATCTGACCCGTACCTTTCTGACCACGCCATTGAAGGCACCCCCTATGTACCGGGCGTAATGGGCATAGAAACCTTTATGGAAACGGCCGCCGCTTTAACGGGCAATGTGCCGCAAGGGTTGGAAGACGTACACTTCTTTCTGCCTATTAAGCTGCTGCGCAACCGCCCGCAGGCTGTGCGCGTGATTGGTGTTTCTGACGGGAAAAACGCCAGCATGGAAATAGAGTCTGACTTTATTAACAGCAAAGGCGTTAAAATGGGCAATACCCGCCGCCATTTTACGGCTAAGACCTTGTCTTCTTTCACTTCTACCTGGGACGAAGTAAAAAACAACATCAATTTGGATGTAAACGCCGCCCCGGTGGTAACCAAAGAAGAAATTTATAAAAGATATTTCCACGGGCCCAGCTTCCAGGTTTTGGGAGGCATTTTGCGTGTGAACGAAAAGGAATCCCTGGCTGTTTACAACACCACCCCCAAACCGCAGTGGCCGGCGCCTAAAGCCTTGTTGGCTAACCCCATGCTGATTGAAGCCGCTTTCCAGTGCTGCGGTTTCCAGGATATGAGCGTTGCCAACAAAATGACCTTGCCGGACGGCATTAAAGAAGTGGCCGTATTTAAGCGGGATGTTCCTCCGCAGACGCTGTACCTCTACGGCGTAAACAAAGGCCTGACGGCTGACGGCAAAACCCTGCATGACGCCTATGTGTTTGACGAACAGGGCAACGTGTGGGTGGAATTCCACGGTTACCAGGCTATCGGCCAGTAACTTTGGACGGCATGAAGTATCAAATAAAGTTTGTTGATTTAACAAATCTGCCCCCGGCTGAGCGGATTCTGTCTGCAAGGGAGTTGGCGTTTTACCAAACGCTGAAACTTCCCAAGCGCAGGACCGAGTGGCTTGGGGGCAGATTTGCGTTAAAACAGCTGCTGCTTCCTCAGCCGGGGGCGGATATCACCCGGGCGGAAATCCTGCCGCATGAGGGGGGAAAACCGCAGGTATATGTGGATAACGCCCCGTATACGGGTGCTTTTAGCATTACGCACAGCCATGGCTGGGCGGCCGCGGCCATAAGCCAAGAGTGCCGTTTTTTGGGTATTGATTTAGAAAAAGTGGAACACCGCATTAACGCTTGGGCGGAAGATTTTTTCCACCCGCAGGAGCGCCAGTCTATGGACGACGCTTTTTTAACCGCCTTATGGACCAAAAAGGAAGCGGTGGTAAAATTGTTGGGTACCGGCCTTAGCTTAAACAGTTTTGACGTGCGTTTTGTGGGGGATAAGATTTCTTTTTACGGGGAAGCGCTTCAGGTATACCGCTCTTTGGGGGAGCCGGAAGTTAAACTGGAGGTCTCTTCCCTCCCGCAGGGGTTTATGTTGTGCGTGGCTTGGGCGCGCTGAACGCAAGGGCCTAAGTTTGCTAAAATATAAGCATAATAGATTTTGGAGGGCACATGATTGAATTGTTTGAAGACCCTAGAGAAGATAAAAAATCGGACCGTCCCGCTCCGGCCAGTTTAGTTAAATTCCGCCAAGTTTCCCAAGACGCGCAAAAAGGCGCGGGCGAGGCCCGCATCAAAGCCCAAAAAGACAAGGGCAAGTTCACCGCGCGCGAACGCATTTCTTATCTATTAGACCAAGACAGCTTTTTTGAAATCCGCAGCTTGATGGAAAGCTCCTGCAGTGATTTTGGAGTAAAAGACAAACACATTAAGGGTGACGGCGTTATCACCGGCTTTGGCCGCATCAACGGCCGGGAAGTGGCCGTTTACGCGCAGGATTTCACCCAGCTGGGCGGTTCTTTAGGGTTGGCTCATGCCCGCAAAATTGCCGATTTGATGGACCGCGCTTTAGAAGCCAAGGTGCCCGTTATCGGGTTGTTGGATTCCGGCGGCGCCCGCATTCAGGAAGGGGTGGACAGCTTAAACGGTTACGGGGAAATTTTCTACCGTAACGTAAAAGCTTCCGGCGTTATCCCGCAGATTTCCGTTATTTTAGGTCCGTGCGCCGGCGGGGCGGTGTATTCCCCCGCACTGACGGATTTTATTTTTATGGTAGAAGGCATCAGCCATATGTTTGTAACCGGTCCCAGCGTGGTGAAAGCGGCCACCGGTGAAGAAGTGGATTTTGACACCTTGGGCGGTTCCCACCCCCACAGTGAGAAAAGCGGCGTGTGCCAATTTGTAGCCAAGTCCGAGCAGGACTGCTTCCGCCAAGTGCGCGAGCTGCTTACTTTCCTGCCGCAAAACTGCTATGAAAAAGCCCCGCTGGAGTCTACCTCTGACGTGTTTGACCGCCCTGTACACGTGTTGGAACGCGTGTGCGAAATGGATCCTAAAAAAGCGTTCCGTATTCATCACGTTATTTGGCGTTTGGCTGACGATTTTGGCTTTTTTGAAATTCACCAAAACTTTGCCAAAAACGTGGTTACCGGTTTTATCCGCTTAGGCGGCGAAGTGGTGGGCGTAGTGGCCAACAACCCGGCCTGCTTAGGCGGCGCGCTGGATTGTGACGCCAGCGACAAAGCCGCCCGCTTTATCCGCTTTTTAAACGCCTTTAATATCCCGCTTCTTACGCTGGTGGATATTGGCGGTTATTTGCCCGGCGTACAGCAGGAACACGGCGGCATTATCCGCCACGGCGCCAAATTGCTGTATGCGTATTCTGAAGCGTCTATTCCCAAAGTAACGTTGGTGTTGCGCAAAGCGTACGGCGGGGCGTATATTGCGATGGGTTCTAAATATTTGCGCGGGGATTTCAACTTTGCTTTCCCCAGCGCGGAAATTGCCGTTATGGGCCCGCGCGGCGCGGTGGATATTTTGTATTCGCGCGATTTAAAAGCCGAAACCGACGAGCAGAAAAAAGAACTTCTGAAAGAAAAACTGACGAAGGAATATTCGGACAAGTTTGCCTCCCCGTATCAGGCCGCTTCCAACGGTTCTATTGATGAAATTATTGAGCCGGCCGAAGCGCGCGCCAAAATTATACGGGCTTTCCAAGTGCTTCGCAATAAGCGCAATCCGAAGGAAAACCCGCATAAGGGTAATATTCCGCTGTAAGTTTTGTGTTTTACAAGCCCCGTTTAAAGCGGGGCTTTTTTATGCTAAAATTTGATTTTAAAGCCCTACAATAAAATTACCTCTAAAGGACAATTTATGAAAAAAACTCTTTTTTTGTTTATTGCCGTTTTGGTTGCGTTGCAAGGATGTAATACGGTTTTTGTGTCTAAAGGAGATGAGATAAGCAAAGCCAGGGAAGAGGCTGCTTTATTAGAAAAAATTTCCGCGCGTATGCATGAGTATTATCATAATACAGATAATGTACTTTTTGAAAGTTCCGCCCGCAGCGTGCTTCGGTTAATAAACATGCAGTTGCCGGGATATGCTTTTAGCGGGGCGGACGCGTATAATATGGATTTTGTAATTAGTTTAAACATACAAACCGCCAGCGGGAACTTGGTGGGGGGAACTACCGCCACCGCTTGGCGCAGAAACCCCGGAAACAGCGGGGGAGAGTCTTTAAAAGAACTTTATTCGTTGGGGGTGCAGACCATTCCCAGCCCGCATATTGTGTATAAATATTGCCGTCCGCAAAGCTCTATAGGCCGGCGCGTGTGCGAAGCGTTAAAAGAGGACGGTTACGAATATAAAGAGTAAGGCGTTTATTTGTGTATTTAAAAATAATTTTACCCCGGGGCAAGCTCCGGGGTTTTTGTTAATAGACTGGGGAAATATTGTGTCACAGCGGGGGATTTTATTAGTTTTTGTTTGGGGCGTTGCTTGCAATTTGTTATTTAACAACGGTAACTTTAGAAGGGCTTGCTTTGTTTTTTTTTTTGATAAATTTGATTAGAAATCAATCTTACGGCAAGCCGTTTAGGCGGGTTTACGCTTATAGAACTGTTGGTGGTGGTATTGATTATTGGCATATTGGCGGCGGTGGCACTCCCGCAGTATCAAAAAGCCGTAGCCAAAGTCCGTGCAACGGAGACGATTACCCAATTAAATGCCATAGAAAAGGCACAAATTGCTTATTATTTAGCCAATAATACTTACACGGATAATTTAGCTAATTTGGATATCACAATACCCAATAGTAGTATGTTTGGCTGTAATATAGGAGAAGGCGGGAGCTTTTGTCAAGGATACGTGAAAAAACGGAGTGAAATTAGATTTGAATGGGTATTTCCTCAACCTACTTGGCCAAATGGAGAGCATCGTTGCTTAGCCGCAAAAAGCAGCAATTTGGCCAATGAGGTTTGTAAATCGTATGGGGGCGTTTTAGATCTTGTAGGGCATACTGATTCTGTTTCTACAAATTATTATATATTGCCGTAATGTTTTATTTGCAGTATTTTTTCTCACGAATTGTTATTGATTTGTCATAGCGGGGGATTTTATTAGTTTTTGTTGCAATTTGTTATTTAACAACGGTAACTTTAGAAGGGCTTGCTTTGTTTTTTTTTTTTTGATAAATTTGATTAGAAATCAAATTTAATCAAAAAAGGAGCAGGGTCTTACGGCAAGCCGTTTAGGCGGGTTTACGCTTATAGAACTGTTGGTGGTGGTATTGATTATTGGCATATTGGCGGCGGTGGCACTCCCGCAGTATCAGGTGGCTGTTTTAAAGGCAAGGTCTATGCGTCTGTTGCCGTTGCTTCGTTCCATTTCCGATGCGGAAAATGTGTATTTTTTAGCTAATAATACATACTCGTTAGATTTTTCAGAATTGGATATAGAAATGCCTGCCGGAGCTACTGTAGAAGCTGCTAATAAATTGACATATAATGATTTTTCTTGTTTTTTACGCAAAGGAGCAAAAGGGGATGAACAGGCTTCTGCATATTGTAACGATACGCGGGAAAAAGCCCCTCAAATAGAAAAATATTTTGTCAGAGAATATTTTATTTGCTGGGGCGGCAGCGGCGAAATAGCTACAAAAGTATGTAAAAGCATTTCCGGGAAAACAACAGCAGATTCTCTTTCCGGCACCAGTGGCATCAAAACAGGTTTTTCTTTTTAGTTGTTACAGCCTCCCAGGTTTTTCCTGGGGTTGTTTTGTGTAAGGGTTCTTGGATAGACAGGCAAAAGTATGATATTATGTTATATATGGAAAACGAATCCTTAGACAGTGTAAACGAATATTTCAAACACTTGGGCCAAGTAACGCGCGAAATGAACCGCGAAGAAATCGCCCAGCTTTGGAAGCAAGTTAAACAAGGCGATAAAGACGCCAAAAACAAGATGATGGAAATTAATTTGCGTTTAGTAATCCCTACGGCAAAACGTTTTCAGCGCCCGGGTATGGAACTAATGGATTTGATTGAAGAAGGCAACTTGGGCCTTATGCAGGCCATTGAAAAATTTGAACCTGAAAAAGGATACCGCTTTTCCACCTACGCTATTTACTGGATTGAGCAATACATTCGCAAATACATAGAAGAACAATCCGGCTCCATTAAAATACCTTCCCACGCTTGGGGCAATTTAAAGAGATGGTTCCGCGCTTGGAACGCTTTGAAAGAAGCCAACGGGCGTGATCCTTCTTTAAACGAAATGGCCAAAGAACTCAATTTAACCGCCCGGCAGGTGAAGTCCATCATGGATACGCTAAGCGCGGCTAAAGGGGTGGATTCTTTAACCTCTTTAGTACATGATGAGGAAGACCTTACCTTGGAAGATATGATTTCAGATGACGGAAAAGGAAATCCGCACGATGTGTTTATGAAAGCGGAAAACCAAGATACCATCAAAAAAAGCATGGAAGAATTAAACCCGCGTGACCGGGAAGTCTTAATCATGCGTTACGGTCTGGCGGACAATGAGCCAAAAACATTGGGAGAAGTGGCGGATAAGCTGGGGCTTTCGCGCGAGCGGGTGCGCCAAATAGAAGAACGCGCCGTAATGACGTTGCGCCGCGCCGCGCAAAAAGCCGGTATTTTGGAGATGAACCCGGTGGATTTCCGCACCCGCAAATTACACAGCGCTATGCGTCCCCGTCAGAAAACAAATATTTTGGGTGAAGTAATTGGCAAGAGCCCGCTGGAGCGGTTGTTAAAAAAACGTTTGCAGGAAGTACGCAGTGCCAAAGAACAAGCCGCTAAAAAACGGAAAGCAACCGCTAAAAAAGCCGGGGCAAAAGCCGTGGCGGCCCGAAAGAAACCTTCCGCTGGCAAAACGAAAACCAAAAAATCTAAAAAATAAAATTTGCGCCCCCGTAGCTCAAATGGATAGAGCGATTCCGTCCTAAGGAAGAGGTTGCGAGTTCAACTCCCGCCGGGGGTAATGTCTTGATAGTATATGCTGACAAAAATGCTGACAGCTTTTCTTGTTGGCATTTTTTATTTTAACGGCAGGAAAATTTTCCTGTTTGCTGGGTTTGATCCGGAGTAAGCCGTGCGGTTGTAAAATACCTGTTTTTCCGTTAATGATTTTATTTTGTGTAAAATACAGTTTTATGAACATTCAGAAATGGCCTATATTTTTTGCTTTGTCAGCGGCGGTTTTATATGCGTTAAGCGCTCCGCTGTCTAAATTACTGTTGAGGGGGGTGTCCGCCACCGTATTGGCGGGGCTGTTGTATTTGGGGGCGGGGATAGGCATGGGGCTTTTAAGTGCGGCGGCGGCCTGCTTTCGTTTTAAAAGCACATCTGCCGGTTTGTCCCGCCAAGATTTGCCGTATACGGTGGGTATGATTGTGCTGGATATTGCCGCCCCGCTTTTATTGCTGGCGGGCTTACTTAAAACCAGTGCGGAGAATGTATCCCTGATTAATAATTTTGAAATTGTCAGCACGGCTGTTATTGCGTTGTGTATATTTAAAGAACGCATTTCGGGGCGGTTATGGCTGGCTATTGGGTTCATTACGGCGGCATGCGTTACTTTATGTGTTAGCCAAGCGGGCGGGCTGTCTTTTTCCGTAGGGTCTGTATACGTATTGGGGGCGTGTGTTTGCTGGGGTTTTGAGAATAATTGCACGCGTATGATTTCCAATAAAAACCCGCTGGAGATTGTAACGGTGAAAGGTTTTGGCGCGGGTATAGGGGCCTTGCTGATTGCGTTTATAATGGGAAATACGCTGCCGGGATGGAAATATACAGCGGGGGGCTTGGCGTTAGGGTTTGTGTCGTATGGGCTAAGTATATTTTTTTATGTGTTGTCTCAACGTTATTTAGGGGCGGCTAAAACCAGCGCCTACTACGCGGCGGCGCCGTTTGTGGGGGTTTTTTTATCTTTGCTTATTTTCCGGGAAGCGCCCCCGCCTTTATTTTGGGTGGCTTTAGCCCTCATGCTGGGTGGAACTTATTTGTCCGTGACGGATACCAAGTATGAAGCTATAAATAAAAAATAGCCCAAAACTTTCTTTTGGGGCGTTCCGCTTACAAATATATAAAAAATACCGCCAAACCGACTTGGTTTGGCGGTACCCCAGTATATGGTTTCCGGACTAGGATTCGAACCTAGAATAACTGGACCAAAACCAGTGGTGATACCATTTCACTATCCGGAATTAAAACTTTCATAACCGTTTAGAAATTTCTTCTAAACTGCTCTGAAAACCCTTTTTCAGTGCGCATCATTACCCGTGTTGTCTGTCCCTGTCTCTTGTTCAAGAACGGTGTTGTTTTGTGTAGCCCCGGTGGGATTCTTAGCTAGTTCGGCCTGATAGGCTTTCAAAACGTTCTCTTCCAAGTACTGCCTGAATTCCTGGTTGATGGGATGAACCATGTCTTTATGGGTACCATCCGGTAATTTGCGGGAAGGCATACAAAGAAAAACGCCTTTTGTCCCTTCAACTACCTTCATGTTTCTTACAACGAACGAATCGTCAAAAGTAACGCTGGCAAACGCCTTAAGACGGTCCTCCCCCATAAGATGTATCCGTATTTCCGTTATTTTCATCCGTCTCCCTCCGAAATGCCGAAAAGAATACTAATCTTTCTTTATTTCTGATATTATTTACCAAATCGGTGGCTTGTTCTTTGGTATCCACTAAAGCAAATACCGTAGAACCGGAGCCGGACATTAACACCGCCTCCGCATTGGTTTTACAAATATCTTCTCTGGCATTTCTGACGGAGATTACATAAGGAAACACGCACGTTTCCAACCTGTTAAAAAGAAACTTTTTCCAGGTGGAAAGTCCCTTACCGCATCCTATGTATGATATCAATTTATCTAAATTAGAGCAGTTTGTCAAGACTTCTTTTTTATCCGGCAATTGTAAACGCTTAAAAACGTCTTTGGTGGGGACGGCTGTACAAGGGTAAACCAGTACCACATAGGGCAGTGGGCCCGGCGCGGGCAGGGGGGTGAGTATTTCCCCTATGCCTTCCCCTTTTAAGAAAGTTTCATTATACATAAAAACGGGTACGTCCGCCCCCAGTTTAGCGGCCAGTTCCATTACGGCTTGGCGGGGTTTGTTAAAAATTTGGCACAAAGCGCGCAATACGCCCGCCCCGTCAGAACTGCCTCCTCCCAGGCCGGCCCCCATGGGAATGTTTTTTTCCAAATTTATTTGGCAATGGGCCGTAATGCCAAACAGTTCAAAAAAGCGCGCGGCCGCTTTATAGGCGATGTTGGTTTCATCTGCCTCCAGTTTGTCCCCCAGCGGGCCGGTAATGTTTAACTGAATATGCGTTTGAGGGGCCGGAGCCGCATCCACCGTAAGATTATCCCCTAAAGTCAATTTGGCAAACAGGGTGGCCAGTTCATGGTAACCGTTGGGACGTTTGCCTGTTACTTCTAAAAACAAATTGATTTTAGCGGGGCAGAATTGTTTATTTATCATGTATTTTTTTCCGTTCTGTATTGTGGGTTAAAGTGCCCCAGTGGTAGTCTTCGTTTGTAAGGATTTCTCCCGTTTCGGAATAAATTTTGCGGGAACCTTCCAGCATGCCGTCCACATAAAATTCTTCCAAACGTTTTGCCCCATTAGCAAAGTAACTGAAACGTTCTCCTTCCAGTCTGCCGGCTTTATAATTTTCTTTATACCACAATTCTCCGGTAGGAAAGTATACGGTGCGCTCTCCGGAAAGTTTGCCTTCTAAAAAGTTTTCCCTGGTTTCCAATTTGCCGTTGCTGTAATAGCTGGAACGCACCCCGCTTAATTTGCCGTGGCGGTAGTTTTCCTCCAGCTTTAGTGTGCCGTCCTCATAATAGGCGGTGCGGGGGCCGTGCAGAAGGGAGTTTTTATATGTGCATTCCGCTTTTAATTTTAAGCCGTTGCGGTATTGATAGTATTTGGCGGCGCCCTGCAGCATGCCTTCGCTGTACGTTTCACGGGAGATGATTTCCCCTTCATCATCATAGCGTATCATCTCTCCATTTAGTTTATTGTCTTTGTATTCGGCTTCCATAATTACTTGGTCGTTTTCATTAAATTCTTTTACTTGTCCGTCGGGGATTTGGCCTAGTAATTCTAAAGTAGTCCCGTTGGAAGAAACCGTTTCTTCCGCCACTTCCTTGCCTTGTACATAAAAAGAGCGGCTGCCTTTGCTGGTTTTTACCACCGTGCCGGGATATAAGGACGCTTTAGGTACCAAAAGCGCCGGTTTAATATGGCGGCCGTGTTCGGTGCGGTCTTTTACGTCTATGAGTTTGCCGTCTTGGTAAAGTTCGCTGAAAGTAACCACATTTTCTTCCAAGTTAATTACTTCCAATACGCCGTCAATCTTTCCGTTTTTAAGGGTTTTAACGGTTTTGTTGCTTACTTCTACCTGCTCTATTTGTCCTTCCGGCAATTGGCCGGCCATATTAATAACATTATGGTCTTTGTCCAAATATTCTTTAGCCAAAGGGATAGCGCGGTAATAAGTGCGGCTGTCCGGCGTAACGATACAAATGGTTTTTTCTTTCATAATCTTCTTCCTTCAGATAAACTTGCCAATATTTTACATAATTATGGCCTTTTTTATTGGCTTTTATATACCGCTTGACTTGTTTTTTTTTTTTGATACAGTGGCTTTTAGTTAAAACCAATGGAGGGGATTGTGTCTAAAATTAAAAAGCAAAATAGGCGTGCTT
>CASFXV010000025.1 GCA_949298795.1 uncultured bacterium | reverse complement strand
TGAGATAAGCAATGATTTTCCTGGGTGTTCTGGTACCGTAACGTGGCAGGAGTTGGAGTTGGGTGCGGATGTAGACAAAAACACCACCTACACGGACGTGTACTTGGTATGTAACGGTACGGCTACCGAAATTCCGCCGCAGGATTGCCAAGCTCCGAATGGGCAGACGTATACGGAAAGCTGCCCGGATGGACAGACGGGTACTATCACGTATACGTGGCAGGGGGAACCTACCTGCAGTTATAAAGAAACGAATAACTGTACGGCCATTCCTGAGGAAGAGGAAGAAAAATGTGAAAACGAGCCGGATCTCAAAACCAAAATAGTATTGTGTTCGGACGAATTGGGTGAAAATTACACCGGACGTATTACTTATTCATGGGATAGCGAGGCTTGTGACTGGAAAGAAACTGCACGTACCTGTGAAGAAAAAGAAGAAATGAAGCAGTATTTAACTTATCCTCTTTCTTGTACCCAATTCTGTGCAAAAGATAATGGACTGTCTGGTGTATACTCTTGTTCTCCCGCTACGGCTGGAAATATTGTCTATCTTTCCAGATGCGTTTTGAATGGTGCGGTAAGGGAACATGTAACTTTTAACTTAGGGTATGCAGACCGACTTCCTGTTGGGTGTACTCCAGGTGCAGAATGTAATAACTGCGAGGTGGGGAAGAGATATATAGTTGACACTCAAGTTTACTGTAAACGGCTGAATAATCAAACAGGCGCTAGTTATGATAGTGTAGACTTTTATAGCATGGCTATTGTTCAGTGTGTGCAGGCTACTACCCCTCCGTTGGCTGGAACTATTAATTGCTCTAATTTAAAAAATCCTGGATCGGGTGGAAGCACGGGTATAATACCTATGTTCTAAAAATAGAGTTTTAAAATTCCGGGAAGATAATTCTTCCCGGAATTTTTTATGTTAAAACCTTGAGTAGATTTATTTCTGCGTTGGTTTTTAGGGGCAATACGTAAAATTTTATTTTAGATAAAGATTGGCCTATTTATTATATAGAGGTATTTCTGTTATTTTCCCTCTTTCCTCTTGCTTCATAAAAAACTAAAATATAAAAAATTTGTATTATATTTATGCCGCCTGCGTTCCAACAGGCCAAAAGGTTTGCTATGCTTAATTTAACCCGTCCCAATAAAGAAACCGTTTACGTAAAAATTATCCGCTTGCTGCTGGCGGCGGTGTTTTTGGTGGTTCCGCTTATCTTTTTTACGGATTTGACAGAGAACCCTTTCCTTATTCAAAACACGCTTTTATACGTGCTTTTGGCGCTTATTTACGGTACAATGGCCGTCAAGTTTTTGCGCTCTAAAACCATTGATTTTACCAAAACATTTTTTGACTTGGCCTTTTTCGTTTATGTATCCGTATGCGCGGTAACGTGGCTTTCTGCCGTATCGGCGGAACCGCAGGCCCTGCGCCAGACTATGTTTTATAACTTGTTGGATTACGGAACGCTGCTTTTGGTGGTGGCGCTGGGGGCGTATGTTATCAGCAAAAACGTCGCTTTTTCCGGCCAGATAGAAAGCAAAACCAATTATATTTTGTTGTTTATTGTGTGGGGGTCTTTGTGGTTTTTGCTGCCGTCTTTGCACACCATGCTGAAAGCGGATAATTTATTTGCCCGTATGTTTGACTGGTACGCCGTGTTATTGTGGGCGGCGGGTATTTGGCTGGGCGTAAAAGTATTAAAAAAAGTAACGCAGGAAAACATCATTGTGCTTATGTTTGTGGCGGTGTTTTTGGCGTGCGTGTACGGCGTTATGCAGGCGCTGGGGCTGGAGTTTTTATGGCCGTTTGAAATGAGCCAGTTTGCCACCAAGGCATTTTCCACCTTTGGAAACCCCAACTTTCTTTCTTCCGCGGTGGTGATGTTGCTGCCGGCGATTGCGGTGTATTTTTTAAGAGCCTCTTCCAAAAAAGACATGCTGGTGTACGGCTTTTTAACGCTGGTGTATTTGCTGTATTTGTCTTTTGGGTTGGCGCGTTCGTGCTGGATTGGGGCGGCGTGCGGGTTTGTGATGATGTGGATGTTTGGCTCTTTGCGCGGGCTGATTTGGAAGCGCAAAGCCCGCGCGTTTTTACTGATTGTATTGGCGGGGGGAGTGTTGTACGGCTCGGCCTATTTCGGCGGTTCGCAAAGCCCGGTGGCGGCGCGCGCGGCTGAGATAAAGCAAGTGACTCCTTCCAACATTACGTTAGACGTGGATAAAGACCATATTTTCCAATCCCTCCACCAGCGTTTGTTCATGTGGGACGTGTCTAAAGAAATCTTTTTATCCCGCCCGGTAATGGGCGCCGGATTGGGAAACTTTCAAATGGCGTTTGCGCAAAACCAGGCCAAAACCCTTTTGGAACACCCCAACCTGCGCGCCTTAAAAGCCCAGACCAACGCCCCGCATAATGAGCTGCTTTTTCAAATCGCCCAAGGCGGTATAGTGGGGGGCGGCTTGTTTTTGTTTATGTTTATGGTGTTGTTTTTGGAAGTGCGGGATTTTGCTTCCCATAAAAAAGAGGGCGATAAAAAACAACTTCTGCAAGCGCTGTTCTGCGGTATTTTGGGCATGCTGGTGGACAATATGCTAAATATATCCCTGCACGCCGTGGTGCCGGCGTTTTTCTTCTGGTGGTTTGTGGGGGCGGAGGTAAGCGGCGTGGGGAAGGAAGAACGCACCGTGGCCATTACCGTCAACCCGGTTACCAAAACAGCTGCGCTGATTATCTTGGCGCTGTGCGCGGCGGTGGTGGTATGGCAGGGGCTGGTATTAAACAGCTTTTTCCGCGGATATGAGGGCTTAAAAGCCATGGCGGCGGGCGATACGCAAAAAGCACAGGAAAATCTTTCCCGCGCGCTGGCTTTGTATCCGGCTAATACCGAAGCGGGGCTTCGCCTGGGCAATCTGTATTTAAAAGACGAAAATTACGCCGCCGCTTTAAAAGCGTATGAAAAATCCGCCGCCGCTGCCGGTTATTATGACGAAGTATATTTCAACGCCGCTTTGGCCGCTTTGGGCACCGGGGACGAAGAAAAAGCCGTTAGGTATTTGACGCAGAACATCAAACTGAATCCCTACAATTTACAGGCATATGACATGCTGGCGGATTTGATAAAACAAAACGTTATTTATGCCAATACGGAAAATTTAAAATTGTTGGAACGCGGCACGCACTTATTCCCGTACGCTTCCGCTTTATGGACGGCGTTGGGGGAAATTTACGTTAAGCGTGAAGAGCCCGAATTTGCCAAAAACATTTACAAAAAAGGTTTAACGGCAGACACGCTGGACCGCTCCCTTTTGCGCGGGCTGACCCGCTTGTACAAAAAAGGGGAAGCGCTGCCCCCGGTGGTGGCGCAAGCCAAACGCATACAGGATTTGCACGTTAAAACGGCAAATTATTGGACGCAGCCCAAAGCCGTACGCAAGGCTTTGCGCGGGAATATAGAAGCTTATATCAAAGATTATCCCGACGATACAAACGGCCCCATTTTGTTGGCGCAGTATTTTAATCAGGCGGGGAATGATTTAATGTCTAAGTCTGTTTTAGAGGGCGTACTGGCAAAACATCCGGAAGATTTATCCGCCAATTTGGCGTTGTCTACACTTCTGTACCGGGCGGAACAAACCGATTTGGCAAAGTATTATTTACAGAGCGCATTGTTTTATTATCCAGGCAATCCTACGGCAAGAAAACGCCTGGCCGCGCTGGAGTAATTCTTCCCGCGCCCACGCGTTCGGATGAGCGGGAATGCGTATTTTTTAAGGATATAACAAAAAAGTGGCTTTACAAAAGCAACTAAATTGCTATAATTCTAATATCTGTTGAGTTGTAAAAGCAAGAAGGAAGAAACCTTTACAAAGGGCAAGGATTAATTGAATCTATGATAAACATGAATAAATATTTGAGCGCAACTTTGGTTGTTGCTTTTATGTTTTTGTCGCTCGTGAGCGGCAATGCTCCGTTGTTTGCTGAGGCTACGCCGGACAAACAATTGGAAAAGGGTATAGCTTTGTTTGAAGAAGAAAAGAACGACGAAGCTTTGGAATATTTTATTGACGTATTGCTTACGGGCAACCGCAAACAGGTAACCGAAGCCAATAAATACGTAAACATGATTCATAACCGCATTGGCGGTATCCAAAATCCGGTGGAAGTGGATGTGGCTTTTAAAGAAGGAGAGGTAAAACACCTTTCCGACGCGGCGACCGAAGCCGAAGCGCAAGCCCAAAGGGCCATGCTCTTGCAGCAAAGCGCCAGCGAACAGACCATCGCCGGCTCTGCCTTGGAGACGTTGTCTCCTTCCGTTATAGAAGAACAAGGGGTTACTGTTTCTTCTCCTGCCAGATCTTCTTCTGAGTCTTATTCTGTAACGCAAGAAGAATTTTATTCTTCTTCTTCTCAGCAGGCGGCGGCTTCCTCTGAGCCGGTGCCCTATTCTGAGTCTTCCTATGCCAGCGTCATAAGAGAAGCAGAACAAGCTGAATTTAAGGCCCAAGGCGGTTCCACTTATACGGATTTGACTTCTCCTGAAGCGTTGCAAGCGCGCGAATTATACAGCCAGCAGAAATTGGAAAGCATGAAAGCAGATATAATCGCCCGTATCCGCAACACCAAAGGGGTGCGCATTTATTTCCGCAACAATTTGCCCGATGCCATTGATATAGACGGGGACGTTATTTTCCAAGGGTATCGCTTTAATCCTGACGCCTTGCCTTTGTTGGACGATATTTATGCATTAATGGCTCTTACCCAAGGGGCCAGCTACATCATCTTGCCCGCCGGTTCTTATACCGATGACATCACCTTGGCCGGTATTCGCCAGGCTATGGCTTTAAGTTCTTTCTTTGTACATAAAGGGATTTCTTCCGGCAAAATCAGCTACAACATGGGTTTATATGACCAAGAACCTCCCGCCAAGTTTGCCAATTTGGAAGGGGTTTCTATCGTGTTTGATTTTGAGGCGCAGCTTCCCAGCGCTATTGCCCAAGCTAATCAAATCAGCACTCGCCCGCTGCTCAGCATTGCGGTGGTGCCGGTAAGCAATGAAATTGATCCTTCCAAAGGGGAAGCGTTCGCAATTGACTTTTCTGTTATTGAAACGCTTAATCCCGTTAATAACTGGATTTTCCAAATCGTACAGCACGGTAAAGACGGCAAATATTACGTGGTGCGCCAGTTGGAAGGCTTTGCTCCTGTATATCATCAAATTTTGTGGAATGGGCGCAAAGGCATTATCGGGCCGGAAATCGGCTGCGGCAAATACACCTTGGTGTTAACGGTGACGGATTCTACCGGCGAAAAGAAAACCATTAGACGCCAGATTATCGTAAAATGCGGGGAACAGAAAGAGTCTGTTTCTGAAACCAGTATTTGCAAGAATTGCAATTATAAAACCCCTCGTTTGTGGACTAAACCCGGCCGCAAAATGGTAGCCCCGGTGCAGGAAGAAGTTTCTTATACGGATATTTCCACCACGAATGTAGTGGACGGCGGAGTGAACACCAATACGGTCAATATTTATGAAGAAACGCTGCCTCCGGGCTCGTTGGATAACCCTAATTCTCCGTCTTATCCGCCTTTGCCTACGGATACCAGCATTTATGGAACTCCTGTTTCCAGCACGACGACCACTGCCCCGGCTGATCCGTATGCGGTTCCGTCTGCAGCGGCAGCTAATCCGTATGCTGCACCCACTGCAGGAACAGATCCTTATGCCTCTGCCGCCCAGCCGGCTGCAACGGCAGATCCGTACGGTACTGGTGCGAACAATAACCCTTATGATATGCCGTATGAAAGTTATAGTTCCACCTCTACAACAACGCAGCAGTAATATTTAAGGATTTTTGCACATGAATATCGTAGAAACATTGATTGGCAAAAACATGAAAGCTCATCCAGACTGTTTAGGTTTATACATCGGTCTGGATGAGATGTACATCGCACAAAGCGCCCAAAAAGACGGGGGGACGGTGTTGGAATCCCTGTTGCGGGTGCCTGTGTCTAATGTAGACCACTCCCAACTTAAACCGCTGGACTTAAATGAAGCCTATTTCCAAATGGATAACTGGTTAGAAGCTTTAACCAAAGTGGCCAGTAAAAAACATTGGAAAACAGACAAAGTGGTAGTTAGTTTATCATCCTCTTTTTGTCTGCTTCGGCATTTTGTCATTCCTACGGTGATTGAGCGTAAAAACTGGAAAACAACCATTCCGCTTCAGGCGCGTAAATATATTCATTTTCCTTTTGATAAAGGGGAGTACGCCTATCATGTCTACGAGTTTGAAACCGCGGCCACCAAGCAAAAAAAGACGGGCGTTGTGTTCGCCATGACCAGCAAAGTAATTTTAGAGCGCCTGGCCAAAGGCTTGCGTTCAGCCGGGTTGGAAATGGTGTCTGCGGAGCCGGCGGTGTTATCCTTAAGCCGGGCCTTTGACGCCAGCGATAAAGAAGCCGTGGGTAACAACGGGCGTATTTATTCTTTCTTTGGAAAGGATTTAGCCAGCTTTGTCTTTTTAAATGAAGGGGCACCCGTTTTATTGCGCGAGGTGGAAATTTCAGGTTCTTTACCGGCGGAACGCCGCCGTTTTGAGATTACCAACTGCACGGAATTTATTGCCAAACAGTTGGAAAAAGACCCCTTTGAAGAAGCGGTTATCGTTGGGCATGATGTGGACAACTGGATTACCGCATTAGAGGCCGATTCTAAAAAACCGGTGCGCAAATGGAATTTGACAGAGGTTTATGGAATAGAAACCAAATCTGCCGGAGAAATTGCTTCCATTGGGGCCAGCGGCAAGTTTTATGATTCCAAAGCCCCTGATTTGGATTTTGTCAAAGGCAACCGCTTAAGCGATTACGAATTTAACGCCGCGTTAATGGCGTGGAAAATTGCTGTAACAATAGTGGTTCTGTTGATTTTATTAATGGCTAAGAACTATTTGGGTGTACAAAAAGCTTATAAAGAATTACGGCAAGTTCAGGCCACTAATGATAACCCAATCAAGGATTTTGAAGGGTTGACCGCCTCTCAAATTTCTAACAACTTATCTCAAATTAAGAGTCAAAACTCTAACTTGGATACTTTCTTAAAAAGTAATCCTATTACGCCGTTATTGGTGGAAGTGGTGGACTCCATTCCGCAGGAAGTATGGATTACGAATTTTGAATATACGGATAAGTTTCCGCCGGAGTCTGGACAGACGCGTACTTTTAAAATTACGGGTTCTATTAAGTCCGGAGGGGACGGGCAGGCCGACTTGGTGTTAGGGGATAAGTTCCGCCGTCAATTAATGGAGATGCCGGTGGTGCGTGCCATTTGCGGTGATGATGTGCCGATTTCCTACCAAGAAGTATCTGTAAAAGGGGCCGAGGCGGCCGCGGGCCGCAAGTTAACGGCAGAGGAATTGGGAAAATTACCTAAAGAAACCACTTTTTCGCTGGAATGTGGTAAAGGAGAAGAACAATATGTCCGCTAATCCGCAATTAAATAAGATTAAATCTTCTCTTGAAAAAGGCTTCAATGACATGAAGCTGGTGATGGATGAAGGTAACTTCAAGCTGTTTTTGAAACAGTTTGTGGTGGTTGTTGTATTTTTCTTATTGTTTCGTTATGTAAACGGAGCTTTTAGAGAAAAAATTACCAATTATCGTGGACAGGTGGAAGCCATCCATTCCCAACAGGCTAACGAGCAGGAATATCTTTCCAGCAAAAAACGCCTGTTGGATTTAGAGCCGCGTTTTCCTGATTTGGAATCTAAGAGCGAATGGTTGATGACACAAGTTTTAGATTTATTTAAACAGGTAAATTTGACTCCTAAATTTTCCGGTTCCCAAACGGAAGACACCATGAACCCAAACTATACGATAGCCACCCTGGATTTAACTACTACGGCTTCTTGGCCTCAGTTTGCGCAATTAATGGTGGAATTGGAAAACCGCCCGGAATATTTGCGTATGTCGTCTTTTAAATTAGCAAAGAATGCGGATTCTGCCCAGTTAGGTACCAATGGTATTAAAATGACTGTGAATACCTTATTCCCTAAAGAAAAACTGGCTCCTAAATTATTTAAAGATCAGGGAGGTAACTAATGATGAAAAAATTATTTTTTGCCGCTCCTTTTCTTAGCGTATGTTTGTTATCCGGGTCACTGGCAACTGCGCAGGAAGCCGTGCCGGCGGCGCCGGTTATGGTGCCTCCGCCTGTGCCTATGTCATCCAACCCGCAGGAAGGGTTTGTTACCCCGCGTGAGGCGGTGGATGAAGCTTCTGTCAAAAAAGAAGAAGCTAAAATTGTGTATAATCCTAAAGTCCAGCGCGATCCTACTTTGTCTCCGGATGATTTCTTATTGTTGCAATATCGTGAAAGACAGCGTTTGGCGGCAGAGGAAGCGGAACGGCAGCGCAAGCTGGCGGAAGAACGCCGCCGCCGTGAAGAGGCGGAGCGCAAACGTCAGTTAGAATTAGCTTTAATTAAAGACCCTACTATTGCCGTACGTGATAAAATCCGCGTAAGCGGCATTATTGGCAAAGAAGTGTTTATTGGCAATAAGATTTATACGATAGGAAAAACCATTCGCGGTGCGAAAATAGTAGACGTACGCAACGATGAAGTGATATTCTTGTATAAAGGTCATAAATTTAAAAAGAAAGTGCAGTTAAGGTAGTGTGTGTTTTGTAAAATTCTGTTAATTTAAAAAAAGCAATAGGAGGATAGATGAAAAATCGTTTAGAAGTTTTTCTGGCTTTCGTTTTGGCCGCGGGTTTAAGCGCCTCTGTTCACGCGCAGGAAGCCCGTCAAACTCTTCCCAGCGATGATACGGTAACCGTTACCGCGGAAGAGACGGTCAGAATGACAGGAGAACCCGATTTGTTCAAAGCGGCAGAACAGTCTTCCCCGTTGGATCGTACCGTTTCCATCAGGGTGTCTAATGTGCCAATATCGGCGTTTCTCAACAGTATCACTACGCAAGCCCGGATTAACTTTATTATGAGTGAAGAATTCGCCAACAAAAAGGTGACGGCTTCTTTAACTAAAGTTACTGTACGGGAAGCGTTGGATACTTTGCTTCGTGTACATGGGCTGACCTATCAGCGTATTGGTAAGAGCGACAGCTACGTGGTAACCAAACGCTCCAATGATGCGCCGGATACCATTACAAAGATTTATACGCTTAGCTATATTTCTTTGCAAGGTATGGGTTCCGCAGCCAGTGAAATGGAAAGCGTTCTTCCTCAAATTACCAACACGGGAAGCACCTTGGGCTCTTATAGTTCTTCTAACAATATCTCTACGGATACTTCCGCTATGAATTCTGGTCAAGATGCGTATTCCGGACAGGCGGAGATTATTGGTATTATTAAGAGCATGTTGTCGCCCGTTGGGCGTATTGCGGTGGATCCCCGTACCAATAAGCTGATTGTGACTGACGTGGCGGAAGTGTTCCCTCAGGTGGAGAATATTTTAGCCGAGTTGGACATTAAACCTCCGCAAATTTTGATTGAAGCCCAAATTGTTGAAGTCAACAAGACCAGCGGTTTAAACTTAGGTTTTGAATATGGCGGCACGGATGGTTCCATCTTTACCTTTACCGGTCCTACGCGCCAAGTGGATTATGATTATATCAAAGGTCATGGCGTGCATGGTTGGAACTTTATTTTTCCGACTGCTGACCAGTTGGAAAGCGGCAGCAGCGGCGGAGATAGCGGAAGTTCTTCTTCCTCCAGCTCCAGCTCCAGCGAAGCGGAAGATTCTGCCGGGTTGTTGGACTTTTCCGCTTTTAAGATTGTGCTCAGAAGCTTGCTTACCCGCGGTGAAGCCAAATATTTGGGTAAACCCAAAGTGGTAACGGTGAATAATAAGACGGCCACCATTATGACCACTACGCAGGCATCTGTAGGCTTTTCTACCACTACGGGCAGCAGCGGTGACTATACTTCAGAAAGTACAGACAGAGCCAATGTGGGTTTAACCATGCAGGTAACCCCTCAGGTCAACCGCGAAGGTTATGTAACTTTGTATGTACAGCCTTCTTATTCTGACTTGTCCGACGGTATTGGTAACACGAAAGACCCGACTACCCGTGCCGTTTCCACTTTAGTACGCGTGAAAAACGGGCAAACGGTAGTTATCGGCGGGTTGCTTAACTCCCGCGAAACGGATTCTACCCGCAAAGTACCGTTGTTGGGTGACATTCCGATACTGGGTTGGCTGTTCACCAGCAAAGAAAAAACCAAATCTACGACGGACTTAGTCATCTTTATTACTCCCACCATTTTGGCGGAGTAAGTTATAAAAAGTTTTCCGTCCCCGCCGTTTATAACACGGCGGGGCGGATATTTGAAAAAATAGACAGCAGTACAGGCATTTCGGGGGATTAGGAAATGGCAAAACAGTTAGGCGAGATTTTAATTGAAAGAGGCGTCATTACCGAGAAACAGCTTAAAAGCGCCCAGCTTTATTCCAAGCAAAGCAATGTTTCCTTGGCGGATGCTATTGTAAAATTCGGTTTCGCAAGTGAGAACCAAGTAACTATTGGTTTATCCAAACATTTTGCAATTCCCTACGCTTCCAAAGAAAACGGGATTTTAAGTCCGGAAAAGGATCAAAATTTACAAGAAATTATTCCGGAAAAGTTTGCCCGCGAAAATATGGTTTTGCCTCTTTTCGTGGAGGACAATGAACTGGCCATTGCTCTATATGATCCCACCAACGTTTTTTTAATAGAAAACATCAAAATGATGTCTGGCAAGCAAATTCAGCCTTTTATTGCCAGCAAAAGCCAGCTTTTAAACGTAATAGACGCTTTTTATTCCAATAAAGATTTATTGGAAGAAGTAATTAATGATGCCTCCGATAAACCGGCTACTACTACTGGGGAAGACGCCGATGAAGATGATTTAAATTCCGGCTATTTGGATTTGGATAAAGTCCGCCCCAATATGTCTCAGTATGTTAAAATAGTGAACGCTATTTTACGCCAGGCCATTACGGAGCGTACGTCTGATATTCACTTGGAAATGTTTGATGAGCGCGTCAGCTTGCGTTTCCGTATTGACGGTTCCCTGTATGAACGTACTCCGCCTTCCAAGGATGCTATTGCCGCTATTATTTCCCGTATTAAAATTTTGTCTAAGTTGGATATTGCCGAAAAACGTTTACCGCAGGACGGAAGCTTTGGTATTCAGTTCCAAAACCGCAAAATTGAGGTCCGTGTTTCTGTGTGTCCGGCGGTGTTTGGTGAAAAGCTGGTGCTTCGTATCTTGGATAAAGGCACTGGGGAAATGAATATTGATAAATTAGGTTTTGAGCCGGACCAGAAACGTTTATTTATGGAAGCGGCCAACTTACCCCACGGTTTGATTTTCTTAACAGGGCCTACCGGTTCCGGTAAATCTACCACGCTTAACGCGGTATTAACCACTATCCGCACGCCGGAGTTAAATTTTATGACGTTGGAAGACCCGGTGGAATATAAACTGGCTGGTATCAGCCAGGTGCAGGTAAAGGCTTCTATTGGTCTAACATTTGCGGCCGGTCTTCGTTCCTTCTTACGTCAGGACCCGGACGTTATTCTGGTGGGGGAGGTGCGCGATACGGAAACGGCGGAGGCCTGCTTGAAAGCGGCCTTGACCGGTCACTTAGTGTTGTCTACCCTGCACACAAACGAAGCGTTAGGTGCTATTCCCCGTTTGATTGATATGGGGATGGAGCCGTTCTTATTGTCCAGTTCTTTGGCCTTGGTGGCGGCCCAGCGTTTGATACGCGTATTATGCCCGTATTGCAAAGTACCGCATATGCCGGACAGCAATACTATTGCTCAAATTGCAAAAGAGGGGCATTTAAACCCCAAAGACCAAAACAGTTGGACTTTTTTCAAATCGGTAGGTTGTCCCAAATGTTTTGGTACAGGGTATATGGGGCGCCGCGCTATTTATGAAGTTTACCGCATGACGGAAGAAATGCGCACCATTATTTATAAAACACAAGATTTGGTAGCTCTTAAACAAGCGGCTGACCGTTCCGGCATGTTAAATTTACGTGCCAGCGGCTGGCATAAAGTAATTCGCGGGATTACTACGGTAGACGAAGTACTGTCTGCCACGATGTCTGATGAATAAGTAAAAATATAAAGAGGGTTTTATGGCAAAGTTTACATATGAAGTGCAAGATATGAACGGCAAGAAACTCCGTGGCAGCGTGGAGTCTGACAGCCGGGAAAAAGTAATTTTCGCTTTGCAGAACAAAGGCTATATCGTTCTGGAAGTGAAAGAAGGCAGTGCTGGCTTGTTTGGCGTCGGTGCTGCCGGCGGCCCGAAAAAGACGGGTAAAGTTCCGGGGCACGTATTGGCCTTCTTTGCGGAACAGCTGTCTACCTTGCTGGCCGGCGGTGTGCCGTTGGTGCGCGCTATTTCTTTGTTAGGGGAATATGCTTCCAACCCGATGTTGGGTATTGTGTTGACCCAAGTAGCTAAAGATATTGCGGGCGGTAGTTCTTTGCATACGGCGCTTTCCCGCCATAAACGTACGTTTTCTACCATTTGGCTGTCTTTGGTGCAAGCCGGTGAAGTGGGCGGCCAGTTGGCTGATACGCTCATGCAGGTGGCCAAATACACCAAAACGCAGGAAGGCATGAAAAGCAAAATTATCACGGCTGTTACCTATCCGTTTATTTTGGGTACGGCCTCTATCGGCGTATTGATTTACTTTATTTTGGGTATCGTGCCTACCTTTGCCCAAATCTTTAAAGACTTTAATATTGAGTTGCCGATGATTACCGTAGTGGTGTTAGCGGTATCCAGCTTTTTAATCAACCATGGTATTTTGCTTATTGTCATCATGATTGGTTTATTTGTAGGGTTCCGTTTCTATATTAAAACACCGGAAGGTAAAAAACGCTGGCATGCGTTCTTGCTGTCCATGCCTTTGTTTGGCAATTTCTTAAAAAATATTTATTACGACCGGATGCTTTCCACGCTTTCTACGCTGTTACAATCCGGCGTTACTATTTTGAATGCTATTTCCGTGTTGGAAGAATCTTTTGACACGAATGTTATCATCCAAAACGCCTTGAAACAGGTGCGTGCGGAAGTGGCGGCAGGTAAATCCATTTCAGATTCTTTCCGTGAAACGGGCATTTTCCCCGGGTTAATGACGGAAATGATGTTAATGGGTGAAGAATCTGGTAAATTGCCGGCCATTATTGCCACGCTGTCTAAATTCTACGCCGATAACGTAGACCAGTTTATTGCCCGTTTCTCCGCCGTGATTGACCCTATCTTAATCTGCGGCGTGGGTGCGCTAATTGGTATTATTGTAGCATCTATCTTCTTGCCTATCTTTAAACTTTCTCAAATCGGGGGCAATTAGGAGGCTATATGAAAAAAGGCTTTACGCTGATAGAAGTAATGATTGTGGTGGTTATTGCGGTGTCCGTAGCGGCATTTGCGGTGCCTGCCTATAAAAAAAGCCAAGAACAAAACCGCTTTTTGGCGGCCGAGGGAAAATTGTTGGAAATTTCCAGCGGTTTGCACAATGTGATTCAAATGTATAAAGGCACGTCTTGTTCTGGTTCTCCCGGTGCTTCTGACAAGAATGGGGATGGTACTTTAAATAAAGAAGGCTGCCGGAAATATCCGCACCAGTGTTTATTTACTAATAAGTATATAAAGACCGATATGGGCGGTATGCACGGGTATTCCTATTCCATTTCCACGAATTGCGATGTTTGTATGCAAAAAGCCAGTGACAGCAAATCTCCCGTTCCATACAAAGTTTGTGTGGACCGGTTTGGGGTGGAAGAGCTTACTTATCCGGGCGGGGTTACTTCTACGCGCGGTGATTGACAAATACAAAAAACTTCGCAATACTTAAAAGAGGCGTAAATATAAGCTTTTTATATTTAGAGGAATAAGTTATGAAGAAGAAAGCTTTGCATTCTGTGGCTGGTTTTACGTTGTTGGAATTGTTAATTGCGGCCACTATTATTGGTATTTTGTCTGTTTTCGCCACGGTGGGTTACCGTAACAGCGTTGCGGAAGCCCGCATTGCGGAGGGGCGCGCAAAAGTGCGTTCTTTGGCCTTGGCTAATTATCGGGCGCATATAGATTATCCCAATATTAGCTTCGGGAATGATGATATGTCGGATAATGTGTTTGTAGTAGGCGGAAATGGAGATGTTTGTAAGCGCAGTTTTGCTTCTAACCCAAATGCCCAGTGGCCGGCCAGTTGTTTGGTGGCTAATGGATACGTGGACCAGTTGGGTTTTTCGGGGTATTTTAAATATACGGTAGAAGGCACCAGCGTTGCCTGTATGACGGGCAATAACAGTAAATTGGGGTCCAAATATAATGGGAAAAAGATTTATTGTTATGACGCGAAGGATGACAAGTCTACGGTTAACTTATAGGGCTTGTAAGGGGGCCTTATGAAAAAGATGCACGGAAAAACAATTATAAATAATACAAAAGGTTTTACCCTCATGGAAATATTAGCCGTACTGCTGATTATAGCGGTAGTACTTAGCTTTGCCGTGCCCGCGTTTCGTTCTGTTCGTTTTGAGCAGCGCAACAGCCAAGCAAAGGCTGGAGTTAAAAAATTATCAGAAGCGGTACGTTCTTTTTACCAAAACAGCAAAGGCGTTAAAATTACAGGCAGTTTCAGCGGGACTGGGTTAGGCTCTATAGGTTCTTGCCAAGATTTTGGAGCCAGTGGCGTGCCGGGAACGGGTAAAACGGCTAATATCACCCAGTTGTTTGCTTGCGGTTATTTAAACGCCAATGATTTTGCCGGTTTGCCTTATACTTTTTATTCATGTGTGGCCAGTGTGCCTTCTGTTTGCAACGGTAAACCCTATGCAGTGGCTGTAGGCAACGATGCGTCTTCCGCCGGTAAAAAATATACACAAAATTACGGCGGAAAGAAATATTATATTTATTTAAATGAGAAAAATCTGCAAGTGACGGACAACGCAGCTAATTAAGTAGAGGATTTTATGATTAAAAGCATTTTAAAAGGCAAAAAAGGTATAACGTTATTGGAGGGCTTGATTGCTTTGGCCCTTTTGGCTATCGTAGCTACGGGTACGTTTGCGGTATTGCTTTCGGCTTCCCGTAAGACTTCTGCGCCGGATTTGCGTGAAGAGCTGGTCTTTGCGGTGGAAAAGGCGCATGAGCAGCTGCAGTCCTATGTATATAATACGGATTTTACGTTGCAGACTAAGGACGACAAAGGCCAGTATTATGTACCGGAAGCCTTTCGGGACGGCTTATGCGGGCGCGCTCGTTTTAATGCGAATACGGATACCAACCCGTTAGGAAACGGAACCCATAATATTGCTTGTTTATTGCCTCCTGTTTGTGATCGGAATGTAGCAAACGATTGCAACGATTCTACCGGTGCCAAAAGCTGTTTTGTGTACCGTATTAACCAAGCCAGTGCGGGCAGATGGTCCAGCATGCTTCCGGAAGAAGGGCGGGACAAGATTTTAAATTCAGACTGGACGACTTCGGAAGGAGTTTATGATAAAGATACTCCTAAAAACGCCTCTGCCGGTAAAACGGTTACTTTTGAAATTCGCTGCAACGGGTATACGTTAACCAAATAAGAGGGGGATTTATGAAGAACAAACGCGGTTTTACGTTAACGGAAGTACTCTTAGCTGTTATGGTGGTGGGGTTGATAGGTGTTGCGCTGGCCTCTTTAACCACGGCCGCCACGCGCGAATCCGGCGTGGGACGAAGCAAAGTAATGCTTCGCAACAACTTGTCTTTATTTTTGCGTACCTTGCGCGATGATATTAACGCCGCAACCTATATTAATATGGGGGCGTCTTCCGGCCCTGGTGCTGGTACTTTAATTGAGTTGTGTGATGATAGAACCATGCTGGGGGAAGGTATTCCCAGCGTAAGCGGCATGGGCTGCGTGACCTATAAATTCGAGAAAGGTTCAGCTAAAGGAGATGCCGCGCGCAGTAATCAAGTGGTTCCCTCTTCGGCTACCCGCGGGGGGATCATTACCCGCAATGGGGAAACGGTTTTGCGTAATGTAAAGTATGTAAATAATTATGAAGGTTATTCCTCCCCGTATTTTAGGCGTGTGGGGACCGGTACTGTCGGCAGCGCGTTGGATATAACCATTATTACGGAATTGGACTCCACCCCTCCGGTGAATGATATTGTGGAAGAAACTTTCCTTTTACCTAACGGTCTGTAAGAGAGGTTTTATATGTTTATAAAAAATAACAAAGGTGCTGCTTTAATGCAGGTTTTATTGGTAACCGTGGTATTGGCCGGTATGGCCGCCATGTTGTTGCGGGCTACGTTATCCCGCACGATTACTGCCCGCCATACGCGGCGTTCCGTTTCCACACAGTTGTTGGTGGACTCGTGCATGGCGGAGGTAAACTCTTTGTGGGCCTCTAAATCGCCGGAAGCTTTTTTAAGCGATTTTAATGGGGACGGCCGCGGTGCATTTATGTATTGTGACAGTTACAATAGTTCCGGAACATGTGCCAGTTCCGGCAGTGCCCACCGTTATTATGATTGTACTTATTCTATAGACAATGTTTCATATACGGTGCGTGCTTGGCTGTATGATGCTTCCGGCTCTGGCGATTACCCAAAAGAAGACTTTACCGGTAAGACGGAAAATGGCAAGCTGCAAATGGTGTTTGAAGTATTAAACAGCGAAGGGGCTTCTTTATAATTTGGGGCGGCATATGAAAAGAAACGCTTGCCTGGCTGTTGTTTTATTGTTGGTTTCTTTTAGTTCTTATGCACAGGAAACTGCTTCCGCGGGCGCGGGGGCAGTTTCTTCTTCTATACAAGTGTCGGAGGTAAATGCTCCCACATCTAATATAGACATGTTGCAGCAGTCTTTAACCCAGCAAAAAACAGCGGCAGATACGGCCGTTTCTCCTGCGCCAAAGCCTTCTTCCGCACAACCTCAGGCCTCGGCTCCCCAAACGGCTTCTTCTACTTTAGAAATGCCTATTAATATGGGGGGAAATGCGGCTTCGGTGGTAAAAACGCAGGTACAGCCGCGCAAGACTGTATCCGGCACGAAAACTTCCGTTTCCAGCTCTGCCCGCACCACCAAACAGACGGTATCTAAGGTGGCGCCGTCTAAAACTTCCGCTAAGCCTACAGAATTGGAAAAAGCGATAGAAAAAGAAAACGCCCTCTTGCCTCAAAACCGGCAAAAGGCCGCTTCTGCCGCTGAAGAGGAAGAACTTTCCCAAGAAGAACAGGAAGAAGCGGCGGAAGTGGAAGTAGCGGTGCGTATGCTGCGGCAAGCTAAAAACTCTCAGAAAGGGGGGCGGACGATTCCTCCGCCGGCCGCTAAAAATGCCACGGCCACGGTGCCTTCCGCCAAGGCGCGCCGTTTTAACCCCAACGTATACCGCCCCGGGGTACAATGGAAAGAAAGCCAAAGTAAAAATTTTACCGTATATACCCAAAAGCGTGATATCGGCAGCGGAACTGCCAACATGACCGCCGTGTTTGAACAGGCTTATAATACGTTAAAGAGAAACATCCCCTGGATGATGTCTGACCGGGTTCGCGTGTTTGTATATCAGGATTATCAGTCTTACTTGAAATATGAGCCAAACGCCAAACCGTGGAGCCGCGCACTTGCTTACCCCACCCGCGGGGAAATTGTGGTTTACGATGAGCCCAACAAAACACAAGAATTAAAAGAAATGTTCACGCATGAGTTGGTGCATATTTTTACCCAAAAATTTTTTGACAAACGCCGTACGTATCAAATTATGACGCCTGCTTGGCTGGACGAGGGGCTTGCCGTGCTGATGGAAGACCAAGCCTATAACGGCACGCAGGGCGGGCCGTGGGCGCAGGATTTTAAAACCTTAAATTTCCAGCGGGATCCGTCCAGCCGTATGTCTTTAGGGTGGAACTCTTCCCCTACCAATATGATGCGCAAGCCGGGCAGAACCCTTACTTTTATGCCGTTTGACCAATTTATGAAAGAAGGGTCTTTGAATATGATGGAGTCCAACGGGCAAGCCCAGGATTGGTATTTCCAGGCATATACCATGGTTCGCTTTTTGTTAAACCCGGGCAACTCTTCCTATCCGTCCAAACGCATGCAGTTTGAACAGTTTACTAAACTGCTGGCCGAAGGGGAAGCCGTGCGGGATCCGTCCAGCGGGTTTTTAAAGCGGGACGCTTCCGGCAAGCAAATTTATGAGCCTTATTCTGTGGAAAAGGCCTTAAAAAAAGTATATTACTATAATGACATGAATGCTTTTGAAGATGCCTTTTGGAAGTGGGCCTCTTCCGGCGGCAGCGGCTACAGTTTGTAGTTTATTTTGTTAAAGAATTAAAAAAATACCACAAGTCAAGCAAGTGATTTTTAACACTTGCTTGACTTGTTTTTTTTTTTTGATACAGTGGGGATTAACAGGCAAGGGTTTTGGAAAGTATCTGCTTGGTAAAAGTGCCTGTAATCGGCCATTAGGCCTTAATAAAGGAGGTCTGGTATGTATCAAAAAATAGCGGCTGTTTTGGCTGCGGCTGTTTTGTGCAT
>CASFXV010000024.1 GCA_949298795.1 uncultured bacterium | reverse complement strand
AGGCAATTTATTATACAAAAGGAGTTTTTTTATCTTCCTTATCGGTGAAACCTTTACCGAACCCCCAGCCTAGCTGGGGGTTTTCACAACATACAAAAATCCCCAGCCTAAGCTGGGGATTTTTAATTATGCGGCCCAAAAATTATTTTTCGTTTTCTTTTTGGAATAAATCCCGCAGGAATTCCTCCACCAGCGGCTTGCTCCCCAACCCCACGCCTATACCAAACGCCAGGCCTAAAGAAGCCAGCAAAATCACCACCACATTATTTACCAGCTGTGTGGCAAAGCCTAAATTTTCCACCGCCACCAACGCGCAGAAAAACACAATAAACACGTTGACCGCGCGGGAAATTAAAAACCCGCCTTTTAAATTATTGGCGCGGGAGGCGTTATCAATAATATTGCCCATTAACTTGCCAAACAACAGCCCCGCAAACAAAATAAGCACCGATACAAACAACGTAGGGATAAACGCCAGAAAACGAGTAAACAAATCCCGTATAACGGCCAAATGCAAAAAATCCGCCGCCAAAACGATAGCGTAAAAGATAACCGCCCACGCCAACACAAAAGAAATAATATACGTGGGGGATTTGCCTAACCCAAACCGCACGCACAGCTCATTAATGCCAATTTTGGAAGTTTTGTCATCAAAAGAAATTTTATTAAGCAGTTTTTTCGTCCACGAGCTGACAAAGCGGGACAAATACAACCCAATCACCAAAATAAAAAGGGCAACCACTACTTCAAACAAAAATTTGAGCCCCGTCTGTCCGATAACGGTCAAATGTTCGGTTATGTTACTAGAAATGGCTTCAATATCCATAAAAAGGCCTCCTTTTGTTTCATTGTAGCAAAAATCTCTTAAAACGTATAAAATATCCGCTTGATGTACGCCGCCCAAAGTGTTTTTGCTAAAATATAAAAAAGGATTTTCCCGTGACAAAAAACTCCTTGCAATATTTAAAAGGGGTAGGCCCCGCCAAAGCCAAACTGTTTGAAAAGCTGGAAATATCCACGCTTACGGATTTGCTGCATTACTATCCCCGCACCTATCAGGACCGGCGCCTCAACCAACCCCCTAACGATTACAACTCCAGCCAGCTTACCGTTTTTAAAGGCCGCGTACTCAACGGACGGGAAGTCCCCGCCCGCAGTGTGCTGATATTTAAAGCCGTACTGGAAGATGAAAAAGGCCGCCAAATAGAATGCACCTGGTTTAAAAAAAGAATGTTTGGGCGTTTTCGGTTTGACCCGTTTTACCAATTAAAAAAAGATTTCAAAATCAATGCAGAAGTATGGGTCATCGGCCGGCCGGAAAACCGCAACAATTTTTTTGGGGATAAAATAAACGTGGACGAATATTACCCCATTTCTGACCCGCAATGCGCTTTGCACGCCGGGCGCATTACACCTGTCTACGCTCTGACCGAAGGGCTTACCAACAAGCAATTCCGCCAATTTATGCACGAGGCTTTGCAAACGGACACTTTAAATAAAGAACCGGAAATTCTTCCTCCTTCCCTTTTGCAAAAGCGCAAACTGCTGGGCAGCGCGCAAGCGTTAAAGGGGATACACTTCCCCGGCAGCCTGACGGAGCTGGACGCCGCCAAAGCCCGCCTGGCGTATGAAGAATTTTTGCTTTTGGCCACCGCCTGGGGCATTAAACGCACCCAAACCAAAGTGCTGGAAAAAGGGTACCGCTACACCTTGAAAAGAACCCTGCTTACCCCCTTTCGCCAAAACCTGGGGTTTGATTTTACAAACAGCCAAAAACACGTAATTAACGAGATTTTCCGGGATTTGCAATCCCCCCGCCCCATGAACCGCCTTTTGCAGGGGGACGTGGGTTCCGGCAAAACGGTGGTGGCTTTATCGGCCATGCTGCTGGCGGCGGAAAACGGCTATCAGTCCGCCCTCATGGCCCCTACCGAAATTCTGGCGGAGCAGCATTTTATCACCTTTGGGAAACTGCTTAAAAGCCTGGGCGTAAAAACAGCCATTTTAACTTCCAGCACCAAAGCCGCCGCCAAAAAGAAAATACTAAAAGAATTGGCGGAAGGGAAAATACAAATTATCGTGGGCACGCATTCTTTAATCCAAGATGACGTGCAGTTTGCCAACCTGCGCCTGGCGGTAATAGACGAACAGCACCGCTTTGGCGTACGCCAAAGAAGCTTATTAAAAGAAAAAACCGCCAAGCTGGATTTACTCACCATGACCGCTACCCCCATTCCCCGCACGCTGGCTTTGGCTTTTTACGGGGATTTGGAAGTTTCCACCATTAGCGAGCTTCCCCCCGGCCGCCAACCCATCAAAACGGAAAGCGCCACCGAGAAACTGGCTTTTATGCGCGTAGCGCAAGAAGTGCAAAACGGACGCCAGGCTTACATTGTGTATCCGCTTATTGAAGAGAGCGAAAAAATATCCGCCAAAGCGGTAAGCGAAGAGTTTGAAAAACTAAAAACCGTTTTCCCGCAATTTAAATTGGCCATGCTGCACGGCCAAATGAGCCAGGAAGAAAAAGAAGCCGTCATGGCGGATTTTGCCGCCCATAAGACGGACATTTTGGTAGCCACCCCGGTTATTGAGGTAGGCATAGACGTTAAAAACGCTACGGTCATGGTGATTGAAAATGCCGAACGCTTTGGCCTGGCCAGCCTGCACCAGCTGCGCGGGCGGGTGGGCCGTGGGGAGCATGAAAGTTACTGTATCTTGGTCCCCCAGCATACGGGCAGCGTAGCCAAAGAACGGGTGGACATCATCTGCCGCACGAGTGACGGCTTTAAAATTGGAGAGCGCGATATGCAGCTGCGCGGCCCGGGGGAAATTTTAGGCACCCGCCAAAGCGGGGAGCTGGAATTTAAAGCGGGAGACTTTTTTAAAGACCGCGACATCTTAACCTGGGCCATACAAGACCGTGATGAGCTTTTATCGCAAGACCCGTCTTTATCCCAACCCCAGCACGCGCTTTTTAAAGCCCGCCTGATAGAACTATATGAAAAGAACTGGCATTTGATTGATTTAAGTTAAAAATATAACCGTTAGTTAAAAATATAAGGGCCTTCTTGTGTTGAAGTTAAAAACTTACACCATTTAATACCTACATCATCATCTGGTAAGCAATAGGCTTTTTGATCGTTTTTATTATATTGCACGGAATAGGGTCTATTAGCACGGCGGCAGAGGGCCATGGTTCCGGTATTTCCTATCGCTTGGGCACGACAACGAAAATGCTCCGTTTTTTTACTTTGTATGCCCTTTTCAACAACGTCTTCTCCCGGGAAATCCAAATCTAAATCCAAAATATTATTGGTATATTGCCCATTGGCTAAATAATAAACCTCGTTTGCTTGCGCAATGGAACGCGCCAATGTTATGCCCTCTACGGCGCGGCTCTTTTCCACCGCTTTTTCATATTGCGGCAACGCCACAGAGGCCAAAATCCCTATAATTAAAACAACCACCAACAACTCTATCAACGTAAAACCGCTTATTTGCCTTTTAGAAACATTTTTCATTTTTTTGTATCCTTTTTGATAAATTTTATTGTTAATTCAATTTATCAAAAAAAAAAAACAAAGCAAGAGGGTTTTAAAATTACTCTGCCAAACCAACAAAAACCAGTTAGCGCTTCCCAGCCCAACATGCATTTTTTCCAAAACAAACAAGCATTTTTTTAATACAAAAAAGCCCCGCTTATCAGGCGGGGCTTTTAATGAAAACAACAACACCCTTATTATTTGTCTTCCAACCGCGGGAAGAGCGGGGCGTATTTTTCTATCTTGCCGGGCAACAAACGTTTTTGCATTTCTTTGGCAATGGTGGGCATAAACGGCTCCAGCCACAATGCCACGCGGCGCAGTCCGCCCACCAGTTCCAACAGCACAGCTTTGGCGGCTTCGGGGTCCGTCTTGGCAAGCACCCAGGGCTTTTTATCGTCCACCAGTTTATTCAAATCCCCGCCGTAGCCGTAAATGGCTTCCAATACTTTGTCAAAAGCCAGTTCATCGTAAGCTTTATCAATCGTTTGTTCCACTTCGTCCGCTTTTTTAAGCAAGGGATAGTCTCCCTCAATTTTTTCAGGCAGTTCTCCTATGTTTTTGGCGGCCATATTCAGCGTGCGGGAAAGCAGGTTGCCTATGTTGTTGGCCAAGTCTGAATTATAACGGTTTTTAAAACTTTCCATGGAAAAATCCCCGTCCTGCCCAAAAGGCACTTCCCTAAACAAGAAAGCGCGAAGCGGGTCCGTACCGTATTTGGCGGCCACTTCGGCCGGGTCCACGATATTGCCCAAGGATTTGGACATTTTTTCCCCTTCCACCGTCCACCAGCCGTGGGCAAACACTTTTTTGGGAAGCGGCAGCCCCAACGCCATCAGCATGGCGGGCCAAATCACCGCGTGAAAGCGGAAAATTTCTTTCCCCACCATATGCAAATCAGCCGGCCATAAATCTTCAAACTGATTGGCGCGGATTTGTTTTAGCTGGGCTTCGTGCTCCGCCTTGTCTTCACAAATCAGCGTGCCGTATCCGGCGGCGGAAACGTAGTTAATCAGCGCGTCAAACCATACATATACCGTATGCGCCGGGTTGGACAACACCGGCACTCCCCATTTTACCTTGGTGCGGGTAACGGACAAATCCTGCAAGCCGCCCTTTACAAAGTTGATAATTTCGTTGGCGCGGAATTTGGGGCTTAAAAAGCCGGGGTTTTCTTCATAAAACTTAAGCAAAGCGTCCTGATAGCGGGACAATTTAAAGAAGTAAGTTTCCTCATGCACGTCCGTCAGGGGGCGTTTGTGCACGGGGCACAGGCCGCCTTCCAGCATTTCGCTTTCATTGTAGTATTGTTCGCAGGACAAACAATACTTGCCCGAATAAGAGCCTAAATAAATGTCTCCGCTTTTTAACAATTTTTCAAAAATGGCCTGTACCACGTGTTCGTGTTTGGCGTCCGTGGTGCGGATAAAGTCGTCATAAGAAATGTTAAGCGTTTTCCACATTTCTTTGTATTTGGCGGATACTTCGTCCGTCCATTCTTTGGGGGACACCCCTTTGGCGGCGGCGGATTTTTCAATATTGGCGCCGTGTTCGTCCGTACCGGTTAAAAAGCGTACGTCCAGCCCTTTCTGCCGTTTATGGCGGGCCAGCACATCCAGCGCAATGGTGGTATACGCATGCCCGATATGCGGGACGGAATTTACATAATAAATAGGGGTGGTAATATAACATTTTTTAGTCATGGCACTCTCCGGTTAATCAAAAATCTTTACATTTATTCCGTCCAAACTCATCAGGGCGGTTTCCAACACTAACGCGGGCGAAACGTTGCGCGTAATGGCCCGTTTGTAATCTTCAAATTTTTTTAAGTCCCGGCGCATGGCGGCGGCTTGGGCCGGGTCAGCCTCCTGCCGCCAAGACTGGTGCAGCGCCGCAAGCAATACATCCAACACGCTTTGCGCTTCCGTGCGCGACACCGCCAGCGTGCGCGACAGTTCCCCCGCCACCGCGCAAGGCCACGCGGCCCCCTGCTCCGCCGAAGCCAGCAGCTCCAGCGCCTGCGAAGCTTTCACCGCGCGCGCCACGGACCCGCCGGAATATCTGGCGGCCAATTGGGCGTAAGGCACGTCCTGTTGGGAAGCGGACAAAATTTTCTCCACCGTTTCCCCCGCCAGCGGCGCAAAAGCCAGCGGCTGACAGCGAGACAAAATGGTTTTAAGCATGGTGGCGCGTTTGGAAGTAATTAAAATCCACAATGTTTTATAGGGGGGCTCTTCTATAAATTTAAGCAGCGCGTTGGCAGCCGCCGCCTGCATGGTTTGCGCGGCGTCTATAATAAGCACTTTCCAGCCGCCTGCCGCCGCTTTTTGTTGGGACTTGGCCGTTACGTCGCGTATGGTATCTACGTTAATATGCTGCTGTTTGGCAAGTTCTTTTTCCAGTTCCTCTTCATAGCCTTTGCTGGAAAAATCTTTTTTCACTTCCAAGCGGGCTTGGTACAAAAAATCGGCAAACACTACATCGGGGTGGGTGCCCTGGCTGATGGCGCGGCAGCTTTGGCACACGCCGCAGCTGTCCCCGCGCGCACGGGCGGAAGCGTCCAAGCAATTGAGCGCCTTGGCAAATTCCAAAGCGGTTTTGGCCTTGCCTATGCCTTCTTCGCCAAAAAAGAGCATCGCCCCGGGGATTTTTCCCCCCGCAGCCAGCCCTTTTAAGTAAGAAACGGCCTTTTCCTGGCCTAAAATATCAGCAAACGGCATCTGCCTCCACAATATGGTGCTTGGTCAACAGTCCAACCACCTGATGTTGTATCTCATCTACATTGCGGTCCGCATCCACCAAATAGGCGTTAGGCGTACGGGCGATTAACTCTTGGTAGCCTTGGCGCATTTTTTGGCGGAAGGCCAAGTCTTCCTGTTCCAAACGGTCTGAAAATAAATATTCGCCGCGTTCGGTAAAATACTTGTCTGACATTAAAAACACCAAAGTTAAATCCGGCTTAAGGCCCAGGGTAGCCACTTGGTTGAGCGTTTCAATGGTTTTTAAATCTATGCCGCGGCCATAGCCTTGGTAAGCGCAGGTGGACATGGTGTAGCGTTCACAAATAACAATTTTCCCGGCTTCCAGCGCGGGCAAAATTTTTTCCTGCGTGTGCTGGGAGCGGGACGCTTCATACAAAAACAATTCCGCCATGGGGCGCACATCCAGCCCCGGCTCCAGCACAATTTGGCGTATGCGTTCCGCCGTGGGGGTACCGCCCGGTTCGCGCGTAAGAAGCACGTCATACCCGCGCGCCAAAAAATAGTTATATAACAACTTGGCCTGGGTGGATTTGCCGCACCGGTCCGGCCCTTCCAAAACAATAAATTTACCTTTCATAAATAAAACCTGCCGTTTAAGAAATGCCTTCCTGCGAGGTAATAATCTGCAGCTGCGGGGGGGGTTCCCCTTTCCAAGAAGAGTTTATGATACGCTCTATCATCGGCTCCAGCTTGCCTTGGGCATTTAAAATAAGATCCGTCATTTCGC
This sequence comes from uncultured bacterium, assembly GCA_949298795.1. Lineage (GTDB taxonomy): Bacteria > Elusimicrobiota > Elusimicrobia > Elusimicrobiales > Elusimicrobiaceae > Avelusimicrobium. Next base: position 12,522 of record CASFXV010000024.1, on the reverse strand, counting down.
GGTAGGCTCCGTCCCCCCCGCGGCGGGAAGTAACATAATGGGCCGCTTTTTTCACCTGTTCCACCGCGTTGGGCACCGTAACGGCTAAACCCACTTTTAATAAAAGGGGCAAATCCGTTAAGTCATCCCCGATAAAGGCCACCTCTTCCGGGCGGAGGCTTTCCCTTTTTAAAATATCTTCCAGCGGGCCCGTTTTAGTTAAAAACCCTTGGTAAATGTAAGAAAACCCCAACGCGCGCGCCCGGTGTACGGTAGAAGCGTGCCGGCGGCCCGTAATAATGCCCAGCTTAATCCCGCAGGATACACACATGCGGGCGGCTATGCCGTCTAAGGCGTTGAAGGTTTTAAATTCGTCCACACGTCCGTCGGGCAGGGCAAAAAAATTCAATTTGCCGTCCGTAAGAATACCGTCTACATCGGTTAATATGGCTTTTATCTTAGCGGCGCGCGCGCGCAACTCTTCATTCATATATAGGTATTATACCAAAAACGCAAGTCCGGGTTTACCGCGCAGAACAGGCCTTACCTGGCGGTTTTATTTTTATATAATGAATGTAAGAGTTTTTTATCAGGGGTTAAAAATGCCAAAAAGATTTACAGAAAATGCGCAAAAAATCATTCTCATCGCGCAGGAAGAAGCCAAACGTTTAAACCATGACTATGTAGGCACGGAACACATTTTGCTGGGGCTGTCTGCCATAGACGGCACCGTTTCCGGCAAAATTTTAACCGGCTTAGGGGTTACCTTTCGCAAAATACGTTTAGAAATTGAAAAGATGATCGGCATTGGGGACACTATTATGCTGCTGGGTGAAATTCCGTTCACGCCAAGAGCCAAAAAAGTGTTGGAATTTTCGGTAGAAGAATCCCAAATGCTGGCTACGGAATACATCGGCACGGAACACATTTTGCTGGGCTTAATCCGGGAAGAAGAAGGCATGGCCTGCAAAATTTTGGAAAACCTGGGCCTTAGCTTAAACAGCGTGCGCGAAAGCGTACTAAATTATATAGGGGACGCCGAACCCGGGGATTTGACGGAAGACCTGTCAGACATTCCCCAAGAAATGAATCTTTCCAATCAGGAAGATACTTTGCGCAAAGCGGCCCCCGGCAAAAAGAAAACCAAAACCCCCACGCTGGACGAATACACCCGCGATTTAACCGCCCTGGCTAAAGCCGGCAGTTTGGACCCGGTCATCGGGCGTGAAGAAGAAATAGAACGCCTGGTGCAGATTTTAGCCCGCCGCACCAAAAACAACCCGGTGTTACTGGGCGAACCCGGCGTGGGCAAAACGGCCATTGTGGAAGGCCTGGCCCAAAAAATAGCCAAAGGGGAAATTTCCGACGTGCTCAGCGGCAAACGCCTGCTGGCGTTAGATTTAGCCTCCGTAGTGGCGGGCACCAAATACCGCGGGGAATTTGAACAGCGCTTAAAAAATATTATTGATGAAATTTCAGCCGCCAAAGACGCCATTATTTTTATTGACGAACTGCATACCATTATAGGAGCCGGCGCGGCGGAAGGGTCTATAGACGCGTCCAACATGTTAAAACCCGCCTTGGCCCGCGGAGAGGTGCAGTGCATCGGCGCCACCACTTTTGACGAGTATCGCAAATACATTGAAACCGATACCGCCTTGGAACGCCGCTTCCAGCCCATTACGGTAGACCCGCCGGACATTGAAGAAACCGTTACCATTTTAAAAGGCATACGTTCCAAGTACGAGCAGCACCATAAAGTAAAATATACCGACGAGGCCCTCCAAGCCGCCGCCGCCATTGCGGACCGGTATATTACCGACCGCGCCATGCCGGACAAAGCCATAGACCTTTTTGACGAAGCCGGCGCCCGCGCACGCCTTAAAAACGCGGTGCTCCCGCCGGAAATTAAAGAGAAGCAAAAAGAGTATACCCAAGCCGTAGAAGAAAAAGACGAGGCTCTTTCCAACAAAGAGTTTGAAAAGGCCGCCGCCGCCAAAGACACCGAAGAACGCCTGAAAAGCTATATAGAACATTTAAAGAAAAAATGGCAGGAAGAGCGGGACCAAAAACAGCCCGAAGTAACCCAGGAAGACATCGCCCTGGTAGCCAGCAAATGGACCGGCATTCCCGTCACCCGCCTGACCCAAAGCGAGACGGACAAAATCCTGCATATGGAAGAACACCTGCATGAGCGCATCATTGGGCAGGAAGAAGCCGTGCGCGCCGTTTCACAAGCTATCCGCCGCAACCGCACCGGCTTGGGCAACCCCAAACGCCCGATAGGCGGTTTCCTGTTCCTGGGCCCCACCGGGGTAGGAAAAACCGAGCTGGCCAAAAGCTTAGCCATGTTTTTATTTGGGGACGAAGACGCCATGATCCGCTTAGACATGTCTGAATACATGGAAAAATTTGCCGTATCCCGTTTAATTGGCGCGCCCCCCGGCTATGTAGGTTATGAGGAAGGCGGGCAGCTGACCGAGGCCGTACGCCGCCGCCCGTACAGCGTGGTGGTGTTAGACGAACTAGAAAAAGCCCACCCGGATATTTACAATATTTTATTGCAAGTGCTGGACGAGGGTTATCTGTCTGACAATTTAGGCCACAAGGTAAGTTTTAAAAACTGCGTGGTGATTATGACGTCTAACGTAGGCGCGCGGGAAATTACCAACAAAGGCAGCAGCCTGGGTTTTGCCGCCAAAAATACGGAAGAACAGCAATACCAGGATATGCGCCAAGGCGTAATGGACGAAGTAAAGAAAACCTTCAACCCGGAATTTATCAACCGCATTGATGAAATTGTGGTGTTCCATTCGCTAAATAAAGACAATATCGCCAAAATTTTGGACTTGGCCCTAAAAGACGTGGACGACAAACTGGCCGAAAAAGAGTTAACCCTCCAGTTAACCCCGGCCGCCAAGGAATTTTTAATAGAACGCGGCTTTGACGCCAAATACGGCGCGCGCCCGCTCTTGCGCACTTTGCAGCGCGAACTGGAAGACCCGCTGGCTGAAAACATTTTGGTCAGCCGCTATGCGCCGGGCACCACCATCCGTGCGGATTTAGACAAATCTTCCAACAAATTAACGTTTAAAAACGCCGCGGCCCCGGCCAAACGCGCGGCAATGATTTAACATTTTAAGGAGAAACCATCATGGACGCAAACAAACAAAAAGCCCTTGATTTAGCCTTAGGCCAAATAGAAAAAGCCTTTGGAAAAGAAGCCATTTGCAAGCTGGGTGACAGCAGTATAAAAAAAGTGGAAGCCATTCCCACCGGCGCTTTATCGTTGGATTTAGCGTTAGGCGTAGGCGGCCTTCCGCGCGGGCGCGTTATTGAGATTTACGGCCCGGAAGCCGGCGGTAAAACCACTTTATCGCTGCATGTGGCCGCCCAAACCCAAAAAATGGGCGGGACCGTGGCCTTTATTGACGCGGAACACGCCTTAGACCCGGTATACGCCACCGCTTTAGGCGTAGATGTGGACGAATTATTGGTTTCCCAGCCGGACTCGGGCGAACAAGCCCTGGAAATTGCCGAAAAGCTGGTACGCTCCGGCGCGATTGATTTAATTATTATAGACTCCGTAGCCGCCTTGGTGCCCAAAGCCGAAATTGAAGGCGAAATGGGAGACGCGCACGTAGGCTTGCAGGCCCGCTTGATGAGCCAAGCCCTGCGCAAGCTGACCAGCATTTTAAGCAAGACCAAAACCAGCATTATTTTCATCAACCAAATCCGCCAGAAAATAGGCGTGATGTTTGGCAACCCGGAAACCACCCCCGGCGGGTTGGCCTTAAAATTTTACTCCTCCGTGCGTATAGATGTTCGCCGCATTGAAAACATCAAAAAAGGCGATGAAATCATCGGCACCCGCGTACGCGCCAAAGTAACCAAAAACAAAGTGGCGCCGCCCTACCGCCAGGCTGAGTTTATGATGATCTTGGGGCAAGGTATTTCCCGCGAGGCCTGCATCATAGACAAAGGCGTGGAAGCCGGATTTATTGAAAAAAGCGGCAGCTGGTTCTTGTATGGGGAAGAAAAACTGGGGCAAGGGCTAGACAACGCCCGCCAGTACCTGGTGGACAACCCGGACCTGGCCAACGAGATACAAGACAAGCTGTTTGTAAAATATTTGGGCCATCATTATGACGGAAAACAACTCTCCCCGGAAGAAACCGCCCAAAAAGAACAAGACGCCGCCAAAACGCCGGCCGCTAAAAAAACAGCTAAAAAATAACTTCACTACCCCGGCCTTTACAGGCCGGGGTTTTTTTGTCTTTAAAACGCATTTCTGCGCTAAAAGTAATTTTCTATAATATGTAAAACCCCCTGCGGGAAAACATATGCATAAAAAGTTTACTAACATTATTTTTTATATCAGTGTGATTGTCAGCGCGGTGCTGGCGTTTTATCTGTTTTTACAGCGCTTTGCCAATTTATCGGCGGGGTTTTCGTATGATGAGCTTTACTCCCTAGCTACGGCGCTTCCGTCTGTTCCCTTATCCCGTATTTGGAACGAATTTTTAATAAAAGACGTAAACCTCCCGCTTTACAATATTTTGCTGTATGGCTGGAACCACATTTTCCCGTTAGAACCGTTTTATATGCGGCTGTTCAACACGCTGGCCAGTGCGGCCGCCGTACCGCTGGTTTGGTTTTTGGCGCCTAAATCCTGGCCCAAATACCCGCGCTTTACATTAACGGCGTTAACGGCGGGATCATTTCTGCTAATTGCGTTTGGGGTAAATATAAGGGCGTATTCGTTTGCGTTGTTGGCGGCTTTTGCCTTTACGCTGCTGGCCCTGCGGATTATTGACGCCGTTATGCAGCGCATCTATCCGCCCAAAAGCCTGTGGGCGGGTTTCTTTATAACCGGTCTTTTGGGCAGCTACTTGCATTATTTTTGCTCCGCCGTGTTTTTTATAGCGGCCTTGGTGGTTTTCTTATACGCCTGTGCGTATAAAACGGGGCGCAAAACCGCTTTTTGGGGTACGGCCGCCGTATTTGCCCTGTGGCTTCCGTGGGTAATTAACACGTATCAGATTATGGCGTCTCCGCACGGGTCGTGGTGGTATGTGGCCCCGCTGGCGCGCTCCACATGGGACACAATTACTTTTTTAGCGGGCGGAGCGGTTATGGCCGGTTTTTGGCTGGTATTTTTTATTGTGTCGGGGGTTTCATTCGTACATGAACAAAAAGCCGGCATTTTTAAATGCCCGGCTGTCATCTTGCCTTTGGTTCAAATCATTTTGCTGGTGATTACCGTGCTGATTTTATCTCTTAAATACAATTTATGGCTGGACCGTTACTTCCTGCTAAGCGTTCCCCCGTTTTTATTGTTAATTACCCAATGTTTAACCCATTTGCAAAAACGCCACGCCATATTGGTGCTTTTACTGCCTTTCATTTTAACAGTTTGGACAAACCAATACTGGAAATTAGACTATCTGCGCAATCCCGAATACACGGGCCTAAAAGAAGCTTTTCATTTTGTATCCAACACATTAAAAGCGCAAAAAGTATTGGTGGACGCCGCCAAAACAGGTTATCCGTCGGACTCCTTTTCGCTGATGCTTCAATATTACATTCCCAAAGAAAGCCCGCTGCGCATTGAAATTTTAACCCCTCAAAACGCACAACAAGCTTTTGAGGAGCCCAAAATACCCGTATTACTGCCGCTGTGCTCGCAAATACACATGATACAGGCCAGCTTGGATTATAATATGGAGGAAGACCACCCCCCTTTTATCTTTGGCAGAGACGTGTGCGTTTTTACCGTCCACCCCATACCGGAGAAAGCGAAATGAAGCCTTTTTTATTGGAAGATTTTGCCAACCACCTCACGTTTGAGCGGCAGCTTTCCCCTAACACCGTAAACGCTTATAAAAGCGATGTGGAAAGCTATTTGGAATATTGTTTGGCCAATGAAAAAGACCCTCAACAAATCACCCCGGAATTTTTAGACCAATACCTTTACCAATTACGTGTGATAGAAAAATTGGCCCCGGCAAGCGTGTTTCGCAAAACGGAAGCAGTAAAAAGTTTGTATAAATTCCTACTGGTGGAAGAGGAGATAAAAGAAGACCCCACCCGCTTTTTAAAATCCCCTAAACTGGCGCAAAAAATACCGGTGCAGCTTTCGCGCGAAGAGATGGACCGCTTGCTATCTTACCCCGCCAAAAAATTTGACGAAGTACGCACGCTGACTATTGTTGAACTGCTCTACGCCGCCGGCCTGCGCGTAAGCGAGTTAATCAACCTGCGCCTAGAAAACGTAAACCTAAAAGAAGGCTGGGTATTGGCTTTTGGCAAAGGCGGCAAACAACGCTTTGTTCCCATCCACCCGCAAGCCTGCAAACGCCTTAAACAATATATGGAATTGCGGGAAGCTCACTTTGCCGCTAAAATAGTGGGGAGCGAACTCTTTTTAAATAAGAACGGCAAAAAAATAAGCCGCCAAAGCGTGTGGAAAGATTTAGCCGCCTTAGGCCGCCTGGCGGGGATATCCCAGCCGCTGCACCCTCATTTATTCCGCCATACCTTTGCCAGCCACTTGCTTCAGGGCGGGGCGGACCTAAGGAGCCTGCAGGAAATGCTGGGGCACACCAATTTAACCACCACGCAAATCTACACCCATTTAAACGTGGGGGATTTAAAAGAAAAACATAAAAAATTTCACCCGCACGGATGATGAAAGCCCTCCCGCAAGAGAGGGCTTTGCGTTTTCTCTGAAAAGAAACAACCCCCATTACGTATTATGGGGGTTGTTTCTTTCTCTTTACTGCGGTTTTGGAAACGTATCCGTGGGCATCATTTGGGCAAACTGCTCACAGCGCCCGATAATAGAAGCGCATTTAATTGTTTCCCCATTATTCGCGGCGCGGCAATCCGGGGAGGAACACTCCATCCCCAAAATTTCTCCCGTTACGTTGGAAAATGTAACCTCAAACATTTTATTGCCGTTTTGGTCATAGTAAACCGCCTGGGACAACAACCCCAAACGTCCGCCCGGGGTATATTGGTACTCACTGCCGTCTTCCCACTTAAAGGTGTAACAATCCGGGAAGAAAAACCCGCTGATGGAAGAGCACCCTTTTGTTTGGGTGTAATTGTTGGTTAACTCAATATCACCAAAATTGTCCTCTCCCGGGGCGGGTTCCGGCTCTGGTTCCGGCTCCGGCTGGGGAGCGGGAGACGTCGGATCCGTCGGTTTTTCCGGCTCGGAAGGTTTGCCGTCTTCTCCCTCTTCCGTTTTGTCACAAGGGGAGGGCAGGGCGGGCTCCGCATATTCATCCACCCCTAAAAAGTCCGCGCATAACGCTTCAGACTGTTTCGTATCCGCCTTGCAATATACCGTACGGTTTGGGTCATGATAATAGGTATACACTTGGTAGTGCCCAAAAACTTCGCTATTTTCCCGCTCGGCCCGGATACCATAGTTTTTTAGGTCGCCTTCTCCGCACAAATTGATTTTAAAAGAGGTAGAAGCCGAAGGACATTGGCCATCCGTCTGCGCGCTGGCCCCGTGCAGGCAGTACAGGTCTGTATATTGGCTGTCAGGCAAACTCATAAAAGAAAGCGCTTTCCATTTGCAGGAATAATCATGTTTGCGCATACGGTACATCTCCTGCGCTTGCCGTACGGTGCCAAAAAGCAATTCCACCTCCGCCAAGCGGGAACGTTCCACCGCCCGGGAATACATAGGCAAAGCTACCGCCGCCAAAATGCCTATGATTAAAATAACAACGATCAGCTCCACTAAAGTAAAACCTTTCTTCATAAAGGGCTCCTTTATAAGAGAATAAGTAAACCAAACGCTATCATAGACAGCTACTAATATTGTAAGGGAAAACTCCCCAATCCGCAATAGCAAATTATAAACCAAACGTTTTTGTGTGTAAAAATTGATAAAATGAATTTATGAGCATAGATAACTTTCCCCAAATAGACAAAAAACAACAAGAACGCTGGGAAAAAGAAAACCTTTTTGCCAGCCCCAAACTGCCCAAAGGCAAAAAATTTTATTGCCTGGATATGTTTCCGTACCCGTCCGGCGCGGGCTTGCACGTAGGCCACCCGGAAGGATACACCGCTTCGGATATTCTTGTTCGTTTTAAACTAATGAACGGCTATGATGTGCTTCATCCCATGGGGTGGGACGCGTTTGGCCTGCCGGCGGAAAACTATGCCATCGCCACCGGGATACACCCGCACGTTACCACGCAAAAAAATATTTCCAACTTTAAACGCCAAATTAAAGCCATCGGCTTAGCCTATGACTGGAACCGCGAAATCAACACCACGGACCCGAACTATTACAAATGGACCCAATGGATTTTTTTACAGCTCTTTAAAAAAGGCTTAGCCTATGAATCTACCGTGCCGATAAACTGGTGCCCTTCCTGCAAAACCGGCCTGGCCAATGAAGAAGTTTTCAACGGCAAGTGCGAGCGCTGCGGCCACGAAATAGAACGCAAAGCCCTGCGCCAGTGGATTTTAAAAATTACCGCCTATGCCGAACGCCTGCTGGAAGACCTGCCCACCTTGGACTGGCCGGAAAGCACGCTGACCATGCAAAAAAACTGGATAGGCAAATCCCAAGGGGCCAATGTGGTGTTTAAGCTGGACGGGCACAACGAAACCTTAACCGTGTTCACCACCCGGCCGGATACGCTTTTTGGCGCTACCTATATGGTAGTGTCTCCGGAGCACCCCATTTTGCAAAAAATCACCACGCCCGAACAAAAAGCCGCCGTGGAAAAATACCAGGCTGATTCAGCCAAAAAAAGCGATTTTGAACGCGCCGATTTAAACAAAAACAAAACCGGCGTGTTTACCGGCGCCTACGCCATTAACCCCGTTAACGGCAAAAAAATACCGGTGTGGACGTCAGACTATGTGCTTATGGGCTACGGCACCGGGGCCATTATGGCCGTGCCCGCCCATGACGAAAGAGACTACGCCTTTGCCAAAAAATTCGGTTTAGACATTATTGAAGTCATCAAAAGCGAACAAGGCGTAGCAAAAGAAGCGTTCACCGGGGACGGGGAGCTGGTCAACTCCGGCTTCTTAAACGGGCTTCGGGTAAAAGAATCCAAAGCCGCCATGATTAAATGGCTTGAGGAACACGCCTGCGGCAACGCCAAAACCACGTATAAACTGCGGGACTGGGTGTTTGCCCGCCAGCGCTATTGGGGGGAACCTATCCCCATTGTACACTGCCCCAAATGCGGGGTGGTGCCGCTGCCGGAAGACCAGCTGCCGCTGCGCCTGCCGGAAGTGGAAAAATTTGAGCCGTCCGGCACGGGGGAATCCCCCCTGGCCACGGTGGACAGCTGGGTAAACACCACCTGTCCCCAATGCGGCGCCCCCGCCAAGCGCGAAACCAACACCATGCCCCAATGGGCCGGTTCCTGTTGGTATTATTTGCGCTACATGGACCCCAAAAACGACAAAGCCTTGGTAGACCCCGCCATAGAAAAAGCCTACGGCCCGGTGGATTGCTATATAGGAGGCGCCGAACACGCCGTATTACACTTGTTATACGCGCGCTTTTGGCATAAAGTATTGTTTGATTTGGGGGTAGTATCCCATAAGGAGCCTTTCCAAAAATTACGCCACCAGGGCATGATTTTAGCCTACTCTTACCGGGACAAAATGGGCGCTTACCACGCTTATGAAGACATTGATTTTAAAGACGGGAAAGCCTATTTAAAAACCACCGGGGAAGAGTTAACCCCCATGGTGGAAAAGATGTCCAAATCCAAGAAAAACGTCATTAATCCAGACGACATTCTCTGCCAATACGGCGCGGACGCTTTCCGCATGTATGAAATGTTCATGGGCCCGTTTGAAGCCAGCAAGCCCTGGGATATGAAAGGCATTGAGGGCATTACCCGCTTTCTGCGCCGCGTTGCCCAATGGGGTGAAAACGCCGTACTAAAAGACGGCGCCGATGAACGGAAACTGGAAATACTTAAAAACAAAACCATCGCCAAAATTAATGAGGATATAGAAAACTTCCGCTTTAACACGGCCATTTCCGCCTTAATGGTATTTTTTAACGAGGCCGGAAAATTGCCCCAAGTAAGCAAAAATACGTTTGAAACGTTCATTAAACTCTTGCACCCGTTTGCCCCGCACCTGACGGAAGAAATCTGGCAGCTGCGCGGCTACCCGGGGTTTGTGGTAAAAAGCGCCTGGCCGCAAGTGGACCCGAACCTCCTGCAAGACGACATGGTGGAAATAGGCGTGCAGGTAAACGGCAAAGTGAGAGACCGCATCCAAATACCGCCCGCCGCCCCCAAAGAAGAAATTGAAAAACTGGCCTTAGCCAGCGCCAAAGTGCAGCGCAATTTGGAAGGCCTTGAAGTAAAAAAAGTAATTGTCGTACCCGGCCGTATGGTAAGCATTGTGGCCGCACCTAAAAAATAGAGGAACTCTTATGAAGAAAATACTGGCTCTTTTACTCACCGGCGCCGTTTTGGCGGCTTGTGCCGGGCAAGGGGTTGTTTATAAACCGCAAGCCCAAATTATGCCCCAGCATATTAAAAAAATAGCCGTACGGCCTATTTTAAACAAAACCGAAGTGTTTGCGCTGGAAGACAAGTTTTATATTGAACTGTACGACCAATTCCTGCAAAACGGCACGTATCAAATCGTGTCTGAAAACAACGGGGCGGAAGGCGTGGTGGTTACCACCATTACACGCTATTTAAACATCCCCATACAGTATGACAGCCAGCTTATTCCCACCGTATACCGCATGGAAGTATGGCTGGACGTGGTGTTAATAGACAAATCCACCAACCAGCCGGTGTGGAGAGAGCCCGCTTTCTTGGGCACGCAAATTTACTCCGCCTCCACCATGCCCGGCGGCATGACGGAAGTACAGGCGCGCGACGTAATTTGGCAGAAACTTTCCAAAGACATCATTAAACGCACGGTGGATGGGTTCGGTTCCGTTATGAGTGAAAATAAAAAGAAAGTCATGCAAAACCCGGAATACACCACCATCACCCAATAGTTATGCCTAAAACCACGGCTGATAAATTACTGACAGAAATTGAACAAAATAAAATTTCCCCCGTCTATTTACTGACGGGGGAAGATGTTTACCGCAAAAACCAAGTAATTAACCGCCTGGTGCAGGCCCTGCAGCCGGACGAATTTAATATTTACCGCAGTGAAGCCGATAAGGCCGATTTGGGCGAAGCCCTGGCTTTAGCCAATACGGCGCCCGTGTTTTCCAACACGCGCGCGGTGATTATCACCGGTGTGGAAAAATTAAGAAAAGAACCCAAAGAAGCGCTGATACGCTATTTGGATAATCCCCTCCCCACCACCACGCTTATTTTAACGCATAATGACGCCAAAAAACTAAAGACGGACAAAACCCTGCTGGAAGCAGCGGGGGATGCCGGGCGCGTGGCGGACTTTGCCGAACTAAAAAAAGAAGAACTAAACATGTGGGCCCGCAACAAAATGCAGGAAAAGGGCCTTCAGCCGGATTTTAACGCCGTAGACATGCTGTGTGAGGCGGTAGGGGCAGAACTGTCCGCCATGGAAAATGAGATAGAAAAAATTTACCTCTACACTCTGGACCGGGCAGACAAAACCGTTACAACGCAGGATATTTTGGCCTGCATCGGTTTTTCTAAAGAAGAAAACCCTTTTGAACTTTCCAACGCCATTACCTCCTGTGACCGCAACCGCGCCATACAACTGGTAGACAAATTATTAGATGACGGAGAAGAACCGGTAGGCGTTTTAAGCAAAATGACTTTCCCCATTTTAAAAATGGCCCGCATTAAACGCTTGACGGAAGCCGGGTTATCCCAAAGCGAAGTGCTCCGCCTGGCTGGCCTAATGTTTTGGGAAAGCCGCCTGGTAAACACGGCCCGCCGCATGCCCAGCCAAGCGGCCTTTAAACGCACGCTGGACCGTATTATAGACACGGACGCAGCCTTTAAATCTTCCAGCGGGGCGGACCCCAAAACCGCTTTAAAAGGCATTTTGCTTACGCTTTTTAATAAATAAAATCCGGGGCGGTTAAACCCCGGATTTTTCTGTTTTTCCCAGAGGAAATATCTCTGCCCCTCCAGGCGTATAACGTGCTATTTACCCCCCGGTAAATTTGTTTTGCGCACACACTGACATAGCAAGTAAATAAACCAAGAATAAGCCAAAAATTCTACTTACCGGTAAGTATATTTTAACACAAAAAAATAAAAAAAGCAAGCGTTGTTGCCTTTTCACCGCTTCTCCCGGATCCCAATCTGTTTGGCTGGCCCATGGACGGGAAAATACCGCAAAACAGCACATTTGCAGCATATACGCTCCCGGGCAAACAAAAAAGTTCGGGCAAAGTTTTCAGAAAGAATAAAAGGGCCCTTGAAAAACAAGAGGACAAATTCCAACTTTGGTTTTTACTCTGTTTAGAGGTAAAATGAAACTCCCCGGGCTTACGCCCGGGGTTTCTTTCTATACGAACAATTTCATTGTTCGCCCCAAATCTTCTTTTCCCTGCATATCTATATATTT
>CASFXV010000023.1 GCA_949298795.1 uncultured bacterium | reverse complement strand
ATGGCAAGAAACCGATACAATGCCGGAAAAAATCCTAACCCCGCAAGAACAGGTGCTGGCGTTAGAGGCACAAACGGGGCTTACTAGAGCGGTGCGGGAGCTGGTACTGGCGGAAGGCTCCGGTGCGAGCGGCTATGTAAAACAGCAGGCGCAGGAAATAGAAGCTTTGGCCGCGCCCCTGCGGGAGGAAGAACAATGACCCCTGAAAAAATAAAAGCCTGGCTGTACATAGCCGGCGTAGCGGGGGCGGTGTTGTTTTGGTGTTTTACCATGTACGGCTTGCCGCCGCGGGTGGAAAAATTGGAAGCCACCGTAAAAGAGCATGAGCGCAAGCTAACGGAAAGCGGCGTGAAAATAGACATTATTTTAGACGACGTAAAAACCATTAAAGGCTTTATCTTGCAACGCCACGCGGGGGGTGAATAATGGCTACTTTCAGCAAAACCAGCGAAGAACGCCTTTTAACCTGCCACCCGGATATTGTGGCGGTATGCCGGGAGCTTATCAAACAAATGGACGTAAGCGTTTTATGCGGCCGGCGCACCAAGGCTGAACAGGAAGCGGCGTATAAAGCGGGCCGAAGCTTTGCCCAATACCCGCAAAGCGCGCATAACCGGCTGCCCAGCCACGCGGTGGACTTAGCTCCTTACCCGATAGACTGGAACAATTTACAGCGGTTTAAAGAAATGTGGCTTCGGTTTGACGCTATTGCCCGCGTGTTAAAAGAACGCGGGGAAATAATGAGCGATTTTATATGGGGCGGAGATTTTAAACGCTTAAAAGACTGCCCCCATATTGAAATAAAGGAGAACTAAAATGGAATGGATTCAAAACAACTGGAATGATGTGCTGAGCATTGCCGGCGCGGTTATTTTAATTATAACCGTTGTGGTAAAATTAACTTCCACGGATAAAGACGATACGGTTTGGGCGCAGGTGCTGAAGGTGTTGTCCGCCTTGTCATTATGCAATCCGGACGGCTCGTTTATAGGTAAGAAATAATGTGGGCGAGCATAGGGGCCGTGGCGGCCCTGGGGCTTGTATTATGGGCGGTAATTGCGCTTGCTAAAAACAGCGGGCGCAACGCCGCCCGGCTGGAAGCTTTAAAACAGGAAGCGGAACGGACGGAAAAAGAACAGGAGCGGGCAAATGCGATACATGACAGCGTTGATAATCTGCTTATTGATGACGTGCGCCGGCGGCTGCAAAACGTGGCGCGCAAGTAACGCCACGGCTTGCCGGGTTGGGTTTGATTATAAAGACACCGGCGTGAACGACCAAAACGCCCGCGCGCTTCTTAAGCATTATTGTATTTGCAAGGGTTCGCCGGTTTGCCAGCCGTACAGATAGGCCTAAATTCTTGCTTGCCTTGGGTCTAAAGACCCATGCGCTAAACGCTTAAAATTTTTATCATAAGTATATGAAAAAGTTTTTAGGCGTATTTTTTGTATTTTTGGCGTTGGGTGTTGCGCCTAGCGTGCAGGCGCAGAAGTGGCAGAGCGTTAAAAAAATGCTTGGCGGGCCCAAAACCAAAATATCGTATTTTTCTGTCAGAAGTAAGACGGAAGCGGCTGTTTTGCGGGCGGCGCAGCGTGCGGTATTAGCGCCCGTGGAAACTAAAAATAATGAGATATTGATTTCCTCATTAAGCCAGTTTGCTCCGGAGATAAAAAGATACGGCCGGCCGCCTTTTCCTTTGGCGGAAAATGAAAACGAAATGTACCGTGGTATGGTGTTGGATGCGGACGGAAAAGACTTGCGCTATATTTTACAGCATGGGTTGGAAGTTTCCAAATCTCATTACGAGAATTTTGCCGCTTATGACGGCAAAGAATATCCGGATGGGACTTTGGCTATTTATGCCTCCCATAAAGTGAAGATCGCGGAGACGTTTCTGTATGCAAAGGTGGGGGTAGAAACTTATCTCCCGGTTATCTTGCATCTTAAAAAATTGGGTTGGCGGAGTATTGTATCCGTCCCGCATGATATTCCCCCGTCTTGGATTTACCGCGTGAGCGCAATTTTAAAAATAAATGGGCGTTTAACATGGGGGGAGTTAAAAATAAGAAATAATGAATTTATTTTTATTCCTTATCCGCCCGCACCCCAGACGGGAAAAGAATAGTTTTTGCTTTATTTAATCATAAAAAACCCCCGGTTTGTGGCGGGGGCTTTTTATGGGGTTAAATGGTGCGCTCGGCGGGAGTCGAACCCACATTTCCAGCTTCGGAGGCTGACGCTCTATCCATTGAACTACGAGCGCGCAAAACGTTTCTTTCTTTTATTTTAGCAAATTATATACGTGGCGGAAAATGTCCCGTTACGCTTGGCCTCCTTGAAATGATAAAGGGTATTTATACACTTAGTTTATTAGTAAAGCATATGGGCCCAAGTTATACGGGGGTATAGGTCCAAAGCCCCAAGACAAACAAAGCATAAAAGGCTATTATAAAGTATATGAAAAAGTTTTTTAGCGTATTTTTGATGGTATTCTTGTTGGGTGCGGCTCCCTGCGCGCAGGCGCAAAAGTGGCAGGGAATTAAAAAGTTATTTTCTAAGCCAAAAGCCAAAGTATCTGTTTCTGCCGTCACAAACAGGGTCAAAGAAGGCGTTTTTCGCGCTTGGGCAAAGACCCGTTCCGTCCCTTATATTGCACAGGTGGTTATTGGGGGGGAAGTGCATCATTATGCCTCCCTTTCCTCTTTATTGCCAAAAGGGAACGAAGTTTCTCCGCATGTGCCTTCTTTCCCGCTGCCTGACAACCGTAAAGAAATGTACCGCGGCATGCGGCTTGGCGCAGATGGAAAAGATTTGTTGTATATTTTAAAAAACGGGTTGGAAACTTCCAAATCGCATTATTATGAAGACGGTATGTCTTATGACGAAAAAATATATCCGTCCGGCACAAAAGCCATTTATGTAACCACAGATCCGGAATTGGCGGTCTTCTATATGGCAAAGACCCAAAACTCCGCTGCGTATTTGCCTGTATTATTGCATTTAAAATCCGTTGTGGGGACAAAGGATGTGGCTTATAGCATTCCGCACGATATTTCCCCGTCTTGGATTTACCGCGTAAGCGCACTTTTAAAGATAGACGGACGCTTAACGTGGGGGGAATTAAAAGTAAAAGACGATACTTTTGTTTTTATTCCTTATCCACCCGCAAAGCCAGGAAACAAATAAACATTTTTTATTAAACAATCATAAAAACCCCGGTGTAACCGGGGGTTTTATTTTTTAAATGAAGGTGCAGAACGGAAAGTTTTTTCCGCCAGAGGGCCTGTTTACTGCGCGCGGAATTTGCGCGGCAGACCCAGCCAAATGGCCAGTAACGCCCCTATGCCCAGCAAATACGGGTAGTATAAATACTCCATAATATGCAGGGGGGAAATACCGGTTAAGCTGGCCGCCATAAGCAGCTGCGCCCCGTAAGGGATAATGCCCTGCACAAAGCAGGAAAAGATATCCAACAAACTGGCGGAGCGGCTGGGCATAATTTTAAAGCGGTCCGCAATTTCTTTGGCAATGGGGCCCGCCATAATCAGCGCAATGGTATTATTTGCCGTGCATAAATTGGCAAAGCTGATAAGCCCGGCAATGCTGATTTCCGCCCCTTTGCGCCCCTTGATGTGGGAGGTTAGTTTTTGGATAATCCACGCCAGCCCGCCGCCGGTGCGTATCATTTCCAGCATGCCGCCGGCCAGTATGGTTACTATAATCAGCTCACCCATGCCGGTAATGCCGGCCCCCATGGAAACCGTCCATTCCCAAATGCTAAAACTTCCCAGTAAAAGCCCAATAATTCCGGAAAGCACCGTGCCCAGCAAAAGCACCACCATCACGTTTACGCCCATAATGGCCGCCCCCAATACAATGAGATATGGCAGCACTTTCAGCCACTGCACTTGGGCAGGCTCAAAACCGGCGTGGGCGTTGCTGCCCAGCAGAATGTATAAAATAGTGGTCAGCAGGGCAAAGGGCATAACAATTTTGAAGTTGGTTTTAAATTTATCTGACATTTTGCACCCCTGCGTGCGGGTGGCCACGATGGTGGTGTCAGAAATAAAAGACAGGTTGTCCCCAAACATCGCCCCGCCCACGGTGGCCGCCGCCATAAGGGCCGGGTTCATGCCGGTTTTGGCGGCAATGCCCGCCGCCACCGGGGCTAGTGCCACAATGGTGCCGACGGACGTCCCCACGGAAACGGAAATCACGCACGCCGCCAAAAACACACCCGCCGCCAGTACGTTGCCGGGAAGTATGGACAACGCCAAATTGACCGTAGCGTCCACCGCGCCCATGGCTTTGGTGGTTTGGGCAAACGCGCCCGCCAAAATAAAAATAAGCACCATCAGCATAATGTTGGGGTTGGCGGCGCCTTGGCAGAAGGTTTCAATGCGTTTTTGCAAGTTGCCGTTTTTAGCCATGGCTACGGCTACGATGGAAGAAATAACAAACGCCACCGTAATGGGCATTTTGTAAAAATCCCCGGCGATGATAGACACTACTAAATAGGAAATTAAAAATACTCCTAACGGCACTAACGCCCAGGCGTTGGGGCGGGGTTGATTGGTTTGTGGGTTCATATTATCCTTAAAAAACGCGCCGTTTGGCGCGGTGAATATAAAATTTTACTTATATATTATATGAAATTTTAAGCTTTGCCTCCTTTATAAATCCCCCTGAAAGATTTTAAAAAAAATCATACAATAAAGCTATGAAAGCCGCTGTTATTACCATTGGGGACGAAATACTCCTGGGCCAAATTACGGACACCAACTCCCGCTATATCGCGCGTGAGCTGGCTCTTTTAGGTATAGAAACGCTTGCCATGCACACGGTGGCGGACGCGCGGGAAGAAATTTTAAACGCGCTGAAAGCCGCTCTTTCCCGTGCGGACTTGGTGTTTCTGACCGGCGGCCTGGGCCCCACTAAGGACGACCTGACTAAAAAAACCTTGGCGGATTTTTTTGATATGCCGTTGGTTTTTAACCCGCAGGTTTATTCTTGGCTGGAAGAAATGATTTTGCCCCGCCGCGGAAAACTAAACGAATACAACAAAACCCAAGCCTTGCTGCCGCAGGGGTGCAAAGTGCTTCGCAACCTGCGGGGTACGGCCAGCGGCATGTGGTTTGAGAAAGACGGCAAAATTACCGTTTCCCTGCCCGGCGTTCCGTTTGAAATGGAATATTTAATGCAGGCAGAAGTATTGCCTTTGCTGAAGCAAAAATGCGGGGCTTCTTTATTACAGTACAATTTGTTGCACGTCTATAATATTCCGGAGGCGGAGCTCGCCTTGCGCCTGCGCCCGTTTGAGGAGCAGCTTCCGCCCGGTGTAGGGCTGGCCTATTTACCTTCGGAAGATGAAGTAAAGCTGCGCCTTACCGCCAAGGGCGGCGCGTTGAAAGACTTGCAAAGCCAAACGGAAATTTTAAAAGAACATTTGCAAGGGCTTCGCTTTACGCAAGGGGAAAAACCTTCCAATGTAGAGGAGGTGGCCCGTTTGTTTACGCAAAACGGCCTTACGCTGGCGACGGCGGAGAGCTGTACCGGGGGGAATATCGCCCGTTTAATTACGGGGTTGGCGGGCGCGTCGGACTATTTTTTAGGCGGCATTGTTTCTTATTCCAACCAAGTAAAAAAGGACGTGCTGGGGGTATCGGCGGCGGATTTGGAAAAATACGGCGCCGTCAGCCAGCCGGTAGCCCTGCAAATGGCGCAGGGCGCGCGTAAAGTAACGGGGGCGGATTGGGCCGTTTCCACCACCGGCATAGCGGGCCCCGGCGGGGGAAGCCCGCAGAAACCGGTGGGTACGGTGTGGATTGCCGTGGCGGGGCCGGCGGACAGTTTTGCAGAAAAATTTGTTTTTTCTTCCGTGCGGGAGCGTAACATCGGCAAAGCCTCCGCCAAAGCGTTGGAAATGCTGTGCGATGCCGTACGCGCGGACGTACATATAAAATAATCATAGGGCAGGAGGGCGTTTATGGATATTTTGGATACAGTTTATTTAACGGGCATTGTGCCGTTTATAGGCAAGGTAAGCCCGGCGGAAGCGGGGGATTTGGCGCGCGCTTTGTCTATGGGCGGGCTGCCGCTGGCGGCTTTGCATATCCAGAGCGAAAAAGACGTTGCCCAATCCCGCGTGATGCAGCAGGCGGTGGAAGATTTTTTGATTTGCGCCTGCGGGGTGGAAGATGAAAAATCCGCCCGGTTGGCCGTGCAGGCCGGGGCCAAGCTGGTGTTTGCCACCGGGCTGGACGCACAGGTGCAGGCGGTGTTGGCGGCTAATGAGGTGTTGGTGCTGCCTCCGCTTTCGCGCGTAGTATTTGATAAATTGGGGCAGTATTTTTCCAGCGGGAAAGTGGCCCCCTGCCTCTGCCCGGATTTGCAAACCCCGCACCGCCGCGGCAAATCTTATTTTGAAATTTTCGTGCGCCGCGTGCGCCAGGCCGTAAACAACATGCTGGGTTTTGACCTGCGCCACATAGGCATTAACCAGCCGGACGGGGAAACCTCCGCCCGTACGGCGGGCGAGTTTGAAAGCCTGTTTGGCTTTGCCCGTACGGACCGCGGCGGCGCCTATTTTGCCGGCGAAGTGGTGGAAGTAATGAAGAAGCCTTTCTACGGGCATAACGGCCATATTGCCGTATCCACCAACGACGCCGCCCGCGCGGCGCATTACCTGCAAAAGCAAGGCGTCCAATTTAATTGGGACAGCGCCGGCTATAACGAGGACGGCTCTTTGCGAGTGGTCTATTTAGCCAAAGAATTGGGCGGGTTTGCCGTTCATATTTTGCAGAAATAGCATTGGGTTTTAAAACAAAAATACCCCGGTTTTGCCGGGGTATTTTTATTGTGTCGGAAAAGCCCTCTGCTCAGTGCGGTTTTTCAGGTTTGTAAACAGATAAAAGGGGTTGTTGCCTGTAAAAGTTTTAATAGGCCTTGATTTGTTTTTTTTTTTTGATAAATTTTGCTAAAAGCAAAATTTAGATAAAAAAGGAGTTTGCAATGAAAAATACGTCTGTGGGACAATTAGGAGGCTTTACGCTTATTGAACTTTTGGTGGTGGTGCTTATTATTGGTATTTTAGCGTCTGTGGCGTTGCCGCAGTACCAAGTGGCTGTTAAAAAAGCTCGTTATGCCAATTTGGTTTCCGTTTTAGGTGCATTTAGGGACGCCGAGGAAGTGTATTTCCTTGCCAACGGCTCCTATGTAGACGATACGGACGCATTGGACGTGGGGGAATTATCCGGCTGTGCTTCCGATGGAAAAGGAGGCGGTATATTGTGTAAAGATTTTACTATCGACGTAAACGCCGGCTATGCAAACAACAATCCTGCCGGATTTATGAACGACGGCTTAAACGCTTACGTGCATTACCAAGACCACAGCGCCGTAAAACCCGGCGTGCGGGAATGCTGGGCAAAAAAAGACGATCAAATAGCCAATCAACTTTGCAGAAGTATGGGCGGTACGGAAAGCGGCTCCAAAAGTGGTATCGGCAACATAATCGGGGGAGAAGTTACCATTTACACTTTGCAGTAAAATATTGGTTTGTTTACACAAAAAGGGGCGTTAAAAACGCCCCTTTTTATATTCCTTTGGCTAAATTTGCTTATCCGATGACCGGCTGTACAAAAGTACGGGCCGCCAGTTCCCTGTCCAGCATTAACAGGGCTTTTTTGTCGTCCCCAATCAGTTTTAGGTTAGAGATAATCTGCCGTACGGAGGCTTCTTCTTCCACCTGTTCTTTTACGTACCAGTCTAAAAAAGAAACGGCGGCGCGGTCTTTGGCGTTGTCGGCTTCGTCTGCCAAGGCGTTTATTTTAGCGGTTACCAGCTGTTCGTGCTTAAGCACTTGTTCAAAAATATCCAAAATGCCGCCTTCTTTAAAATCCGGCTTGGCGATGGCGTCCAAGCTTACTTTTCCGCCGCGTTCATGCACATAGTTATACAGGCCCATGGCGTGGGCGTGCTCTTCCTGCACTTGCACGTTAAACCAGTTGGCAAAGCCGGTTAAGTGTTGTTCTTCAAACACGGCTTTCATGGCCAGGTATAAATATTCGGAATACAGCTCCGCATTGATTTGCGCGTTAAAAGCCTTTACTAACTGTTCGTTCATTTTTCCTCCTGTTTTAAGAAAAATTCTTATTTGTATTCTACCTTTTCTATCGTATTTTGAAAAGGAGAAAAAGAGGTTAGGCTTAAAAAACTGGCTAAGTTTAAGTAAAAATAAAGAGGTGTTCCCCCGGGAAAAGCGCAGCCCGTACGCCTATAGCTAAAATAAACCGGGCGCGGGGTTGACAAAATAATTATACAAGCGTATAATAATTATACATATGTATAATTTGGGGAGGGTTTATGGGCCGCGTTTCTTCTAATACAGATGAAAAACTAATCCGCGCCGGGGTTTTTTTAGCCCGCAAAAAAGGGCTTAAAAATTTTACGGTGAGGGAAGTTTGCTCCCGCTCTCATGTCAACTTGGGCATGTTTCACTATTATTTTAAAACGCGTGAAACGTTTGACGCCGCCGTGCTGAAAAGTTTGTATGCCGAGCTGATGAGCGCCATTAAACTGGAAATTTTGCCTTCCCGTACGCCCCGCCAGAATATAGAGGCCGTACTGCGCGCCATCTATCCTTTTGCCGGCAAAAACCGGAGGCTGATTTCCATGTTGATTGGGGACGCGTTCAGCGGGGACAGGCAAATCATGCGGTTGGTGGCTCAATTATTTGCCCAGCATGTTTCCGTACTCATGAATGAGCTGAAACGCGCGCAAAAACTGGGCCAGCTGCGCACCCAAAACGCGCGCGACGCCCTGCTTTTTTTGTTGCCGCAGGTGCCGCTTGCGCAGGGGGTGTTGGGGCTGGCGGAGCGCATGGGCAAAAACTTCCCGCCGGAGCTGTACCGCCAAGTGGTGCAGGTGGCGGGGGAGGCCGATACCTTCCGCCGGGCGCAATTTATGTTAAATGCCGTGTTGGGGGACAGTAAATGAAAAAATATTTGATAGCAGTACTTCTTTTGGGCGTAGGGGGAGTTGGCTTTGGGCAGGATATTTCGCTTGCCGCGTGCGAAGCCGACGCCTTGGCCTTTTCTCCCGCCGTAAAAGCGGCGCAGGCAAAAGCGCAGGCGGCGCTGGCGGGGTATCAGTCCTCGCGCGCGGCGTTGTATCCGTCTTTGTATCTAGACGCGCAAGGCAGCTGGGTGTCCGAAATTCCCACCATGCAGCTGGGGCCCCAGTCCTTTGAATTTGGCAGCGAGTGGGGGGGCAAAATCGGCCCTACGGTAGAGTTTACCCTTTTTGACAAAGGCGCCCGTTCCTCCGCCAGTAAGGCCCGCTTTGCAGCCTACGAGTCCGCCCTGCAGGATTTGGACGCCGCCCGCCGTTCCGCCCTGCTTGGCGTGCGCCAGGCTTATTTTACCGTCCAGCGGGATTTGGAGCATATGTATTTGGCTTCCGAGCAGTTAAAAGTGGCCCGCAAGCAATTAAAAGATATAGAATCCGCCTACCAAGCCGGCGCCAAAAGCCGCTTGGACGTACTGATGGCGCGAAAACAGGCCCTTCGTTTGGCGCAGGAAGCCAGCGCGGCGCGCGGCGCTTTGGGCACGCACTTACGGGATTTGTTTAAACTGACGGGTACGGACTACGGCCTTAACCCCGCTTACGCGCTGGACGCGCGCGTAACGGAAAAATTGCCCGGCCATACCACGGCCGTTGTGCGGGCGGACGCGCCGGAAAATACCGTTCATGCTTTGTCCCAAGCCGCCGGGCTGGGGTTTGACTCCAACAGCCCCCGCTTGGCTTCTTTAGAGGCGTTGGCCCGGCAGTATGAATATACCTCCCGCGGGTATGCGGCGGCGGTTTGGCCGCGGGTGGGGCTTACGGGCGGTGCGTATTGGGAATACCCCAACGGCCCCCTGCAGGAAGACGTGTTTTTAGGCCGGGCGGGGCTTTCGGTACGGTTGCCTTTGTTTGAGGGGGGGAAGAACAAAAAGCAAGCGCTTTCCCAACTGAAAACGGCCCAGGCGCTGCAAGAAAACCGGGCGGAGCTGGAGCAGTCTTTAGAGGCGTTGTTTTATTCTTCGCGCGACAGGCTGCAATCCTTGGATATAGAAGAAGACCTGGCCCGCCAACTGGTGGAAGCGGCCCAAAAAACCGCCGCGCTTACGTATGAAGCGTACAAAGCCGGTTCCGTTACGTTTTTGGAGGTGGACGACGCCAACCTGTCCCTGCTTCAAAGCCGTATCGCCCTTTCGGATTTATATATACAGCGTTTAAACAGTTTAGCCGTTATGGATAATTTAGGGAGATAACATATATGAAAAAAATCATTGCCGTTTCTGTTGCGGTTTTATTTGTATTGGTGGGGGCGTGTTTGATTTTCTGGCGCCATACGCCGTTTGCGTACAGCGGGGTGGTGGAAGCGGTGGAGGTGGACGTACCCTCCCGCTTGGCGGACACCATTGAAAGCCTGCCCGTGCAGGAAGGCTCCCCGGTGCAAAAAGGGGAAGTGTTGGCCACGCTGGAGTGCAAAGACGTATCTTTGCAGCAAGCCATTGCCCAAAAAGAGTTTGAGCGCGCCTCCCAGCTGTTAAAAACCACGGCCGGCTCGCGCGAGAATTACGACCTGAAAAAACATCAGTTTGACCAAGCCTCCCTGCATAAAGACTGGTGTGAAATTAAAAGCCCGTTAACCGGCAAAGTGCTTTATAAATATTACGAGGAGGGGGAATTTATCCCTGCCGGCAGAAAACTGCTCACGGTGGCGGATTTGGCCCAAATGGACGTATGGGTGTATGTGGAGCATGACCTGCTGGCCCGCTTACAGCCCGGTATGGAAGTAACCGGCTTTTTGCCGGAAACCGGACAGCATTTTAAAGGGACCGTTTTAACCATTAACGATGAGGCCGAATTTACCCCCAAAAACGTGCAAACCCGCCGCGAGCGCGAACGCCTGGTATACGGCGTAAAGACCCGTTTTGCCAACGACGCCAAGCAAACCTTAAAACCGGGCATGACGCTGGAAGTGTCTTTCCCGCTGGAGGATAAATAATGCCCGCGCTTGGCGTACGGGTGGAAGATGTAAGCAAAACGCTGGGCCGCACCGCGGCTTTGCGGGGGGTAAACACCGTGTTTGAGGCCGGGCTTGTGCACGGCATAGTAGGCCCCAACGGGGCGGGAAAAACCACCTTAATGCGCGTATTGACGGGCCTTTTGCATCCCACAAAGGGGCGCGTGGAATATGATGACGAAACCGGCCCCGTTACGCCCGCCCGGGCCAAGTATGAGACGGGGTATTTCCCGCAGGAGCCCAGTTTATACCCGGATTTAAGCTGCCGCGAGCATTTGGAATTTTTTAGGGATTTATACGGCCTGAGCGAGGCCGATTACCAGCCCCGCATGCAGGAATTGTTTGACGCCACCGGCATGAGTGCCTTTAAGGAACGACCCGCCGGGAAACTTTCCGGCGGCATGTATAAAAAACTGGGGCTGATGTGCGTACTGCTAAACCGCCCTCGTTTATTATTGTTGGACGAGCCCACCGTGGGGGTGGACCCCGTCAGCCGCCAGGAACTGTGGGAGCTGGTTTACGGTTTTGCCGGGCAGAATACCACCGTGGTGTTAAGCACTTCTTATATGGACGAGGCCCAGCGATGCGCCAAAGTGCACGTGCTGGACGGCGGGTTTTTAAAAGCCGCCGGAACGCCGGAGGAATTGATGCGCAAATTTCAGGTAAAACAGTTTGCTGACATCTTTTTAAAACCATGAGCACAGAAAGCAATATCATACAGGTGGAAAACTTAACCGTGGCTTTTGGCGGTTTTAAAGCCGTGGACGGAATTTCTTTTGAAGTAAAACGGGGGGAGATATTCGGCTTTTTGGGGGCAAACGGCGCGGGCAAAACCACCACCATACGCTGTATATGCGGGTTGTTAAATCCCACGTCCGGAACGGTTAAGGTGGACGGAAAAGACGTTTCCTCTTCCACGTCCGTCTTAAAACCGCGCATTGGTTATATGTCCCAAAAATTTACTTTATACCCGGATTTGACCGTTAAAGAAAACCTGGCTTTTGCCGGCAGTTTGTACGGGTTAAAACGCAAACAAATAAAAGCCCGGGCGGAAGAACTGATGCGCTTTATCGGCCTTACCCAGCATTTAAATGAACCGGTTAAATTGCTTTCCGGCGGCGTAAAACAGGTGGTAGCCCTGGCCGCCACCCTGCTGCATGAGCCGGATTTGGTTTTTTTGGACGAGCCCACCGCCGGCACTTCTCCCGCTACGCGTGCGGATTTTTGGCGTTTGATACGCACCCTGGCCCAAAACGGAAAAACGGTTTTTGTTACCACGCATTATATGGACGAAGCGGAATACTGCGGGCGCATTGTGCTGATGGAGCGGGGTAAAATCATTGCCACGGGCACCCCGCAGGAGTTAAAGGAGCAATTTTTCCCCCAGCCGCCGGTGGAATTGGTTTTTTCCCGCCCGGAAATATCCCGCGTGCGCGCGGAATTGGAGCGGACGAATATCGGCGAGGCGGAAAATTTTTCCGGCGGGCTGCGCGTGCGTGTAAATGACTGGGCCCGCTTTGAGGCTTACGCCAAAGAACAAGCCGGCGTATTTACTTTCCGCCCGGCGCAGCCCACGCTGGAAGACGTATTTTTAAAGGCGGTCAGCGGGAGGAAAGGCGCATGAGGCTTTTTTTAAGGCGTGTAAGGTCCGTTGCGGCCAAAGAATACAAGCACATCCTGCGGGACCCGTTTACCCTGGTGGTTGCGCTGGTGCTGCCGCTTATTTTTGTGGGCATGTTTGGTTTTGTGATTGACTTGGATTATAAACACATGCGCCTGTACGTGCGCGATAATGACCAAACTTCCGTTTCCCGCCGTTTTTTGCAGGAGGTATCTTCTTCCGGGTATTTTGACCAAACCCCCCTGCACGGCCCCGCCCAGGCGGACAAGGCCCTTCAAAAAAACAACACCCCCGCCGTACTGATTATTAAGCCCGGCTTTGGGCGCCATGTAAAAGCGGGGGATATTTCCGAACCCGGCCAGGCGCAGCTGCTTACGGACGGTACGGACAACGTGCAAGCCAGCATTATCCAAATTTACATGCGCGGTATCATAGAGGCTACCAACGCCCTGTTTTTGCCTGAGGGGGGGGAAGGGGCTTCTGCGCGCATACGCACCCGTTTTTTGTTTAACCCGGAGCTTAGAAGCCGCTGGTTTATTGTACCGGCGTTAAGCACGGTGATTATCGGCCTGTTGGCCATTATGCTTACCGCGCTTACGGTGGCTAAAGAGTGGGAAAACGGCTCCATGGAATTGCTGCTTTCCACGCCGGTCCGCCCGGCGGAAATCGTGTTGGGAAAACTAATCCCCTACTTTTTACTGGCTTTGTTTGACGTGCTGGTGGTGTTTGTATTGGCGTTAACCGTGTTTCGCATTCCGTTTGAGGGCAGTTTCCTCCTATATATGCTGGCTTGCGCCATTTATGTTACGGGGGCTTTGGCGCTGGGGTTGGTTATTTCCGTAGTTACGCGCCAGCAGCAGGCCGCCATACAGTTTGCGTTTGCGGTGGGGTTGTTGCCGTCGTTTATTTTTTCGGGTTTTATTTTTCCCATAGAAAACATGCCGTTGTTTTTTAGGTGGTTTACGGCGCTGTTTCCGCAGCGGTGGTTTTTGCTAATCAGCCGCACGCTGTTTTTAAGTGAGGCGGGTTTTAGCCCGCTTGCCCCCGCATTTTGGGGGATAGGCCTTTTTGCCGTGTTTATGATTATATTGGCCGTATTTAAATTTAAAACGGATGTGGAACCATGAAAATACGCCGTGTTACGCTGCAAGGATTTTTTAAGAAGGAGTTTACGCAAATTGTGCGTGACCCCAAAATGCTGTTTGCCATTTTTTTCATTCCGCTGATACAGACCATTATGTTCGGCCTGGCTTTAACCAGCGAGGTAAAAAACGTGGAACTGGCCGTTTTGGCCAAACCCAACAGCCGCGTGGCGCGCGATATACGGGCCCGGGCGCAGGCTTCGGGCTGGTTTAAGGTGTTGCCCGTCAGCCAAGAGGCGGACCCGGCTTCCTTAATAGAAAGCCGCCGGGCGGAAGCCGTGTTAATCGCCCCCAAAGAAGGCTTTGAAAAAGCCCTGGAGCGCGGCAACGCCCCCATACAGCTTTTGGTAAACGCCATCAACGCACAGCGCGCCCAGCAGGTAAACGGTTACGTACAGCAAATTGTGGCGGAAGTGGCCGCTGAGCGGGGGTATAATGTTTCCGCCGGTTTAATTCAGTTGGACCAGCGCGTTTTATTTAACCATAATTTAGACACCACTTCTTATATGATACCGGCTTTGATGGTGATGTCCACCTTCATTGTGTTGCTGGTAGTGTGCGGCATGGCCATTGCCAAAGAAAAAGAAACGGGCACTATGGAAAAATTGATTGCCTCCCCCTGCACGGTGGAAGAAATTATGCTGGGCAAAACGCTGCCTTATTTTGTTATTGGTTTAGCTATCGTGGGGCTGGTGCTGTTTGTGGGGGTGGCGTGGTTTGGCATACCGTTTAGAGGAAATTTATGGTTGGTGGGGGTAAACGCGGCGCTGTTTGCTTTATCCGCCCTGGCGGTGGCGTTGATTATCAGCACGGTGGTTTCCACCCAGCAGCAGGCTATGATGGGCAGCATGCTGTATTTACTGCCGGGTATTTTGCTTTCCGGGGTGTTTTTCCCGGTGGCCAATATTCCGCCCGTGTTTAGGTGGATGTGTTATTTAAACCCGATGATGTACTCCGTAGTCAATTTCCGCGCCGTGATTTTAAAAGGGGGGGACGCGGCGCTTTTTTGGAGCAACTGCTTTTGGCTGGCGGCTATTTGCGTGGTTTTGTGTGCGCTGGCGTATAAAAATTTTAAATCCACTTTAAATTAAGTCCCAAAAGACCTATTGTATTTATGGGCCCAAAGTCTCTTGTGCAGGCATATAAGGGAAAGTTATCCTATAAATATGATAAATACAATTAAAACAACCCTACTTTTTTGTTTGGGACTGTGCATTTGTATAGGTACCCAAGCTTATGCGCAAGGAAAGAAAGAAATTTCTAAAAACTTGGTGCGCAAACTGACGAAAGAACAGGTTGATGCCAAACGCATCCAATCCGTTTTATGGCAGAAAGCCAAAGTGACCCGCTCAGAACGCAAAATTAAAAAGAATATGCGTTTGCAGGCGGCTTTGCAGGCGGCTAAGAATCATCATAATTTAACACCTATTGTTTCTATTGTGCCTACGCCTAAAGACCAGTTAAAATTCAACGCTTACCGTTTAACGCCTTCTCAGATACAGGCCCAGGCAGACAGATACGAAGCGTTAATGCAAGAGTTTTTGGCATTTAAACGCAACTGGGATTCCCGTAAATTTTACTTACAGCTTTATAAAGACTTTAACGCTATTGAGCCTATGGAAAGAAAACAGCTTTTGCGTGAAGGCGGAATTTTGGTTTCTAATATCAAACATCAGTTGGATTTTATGCTTAAGGATGATGCCCCCCTGCAGCAAGCTTATGTTTATCTGGTTGATGTGCTGGAAGAATTGGAACCGGCTTATTTCGGTATGTTTGAAAAGAAAGGAGCCGAACCCCGCAGTGACCGCCCCTACGTGCCGGAACAGTTTTTCTTAAAAGATCCGGCTCAAGCCCAATGGCGTGAAATGCAGTGGGAAGATTACCAGCCTTTATCTTCCGGCGCGAGAGAATTGGTTATGCCGGTGGCGCAGCAGCTGCCTAAAAACCTGCATATCGCTTTGGTGAATGACCACCCGGGCATGATCGGCTCGGTTAAAAATTGGGTTGCCGCCGGTTATTTTGGCGAAGGGGCCAGCGTGGAAATATTCCAAACGGCGGACGCTTTGCTTCAAACCAAAAAAGATTTTGATGTAATAGTAACAGACTTGCTGGTTCCCGGCGGCGGCGGCCAGTATTTGGCTTACCATTTAAGAAAAAACGGTTATGAAAAACCCATCTTGGCGTTAAGCGAATACCGTGAGGAAGATTGCCGCGCCCCTGAGTTGTTTAATGTGGGGATAGACGGCTATATCTACGCGGATGACTTCTTCCGCAATTATATCGGATACCGTCTGTTGCCGGCTTCGCTTAAAACTTATTTTGAGTTGAAAGCCCAAAACGGCTGGAAACATTAATCTCTTAAAAATAATGTGGAAAAACCGGGCCTTTATCACATAAGGCCCGGTTTTTTGTATGTTAAGCGGGGCTGTTTTTTTTAAACTGTCCAGCAGGCACATAAAAATATTGTTACCGCTTTTTGGGGGCTGAGGTTTAAAGGGTATGCGCAAGCGTTTGGCGGCAAGGGCGGGCTGCGTTATTTAGCCGTTTTAAAAGGCCGCTGGTGTTACGTGCGGGGAATTTATTGGCGGGCTGTTTATCCTGAACATAAAAAAAAGCCGCTTGTAACAAGCGGCTTTTTGGGGTTGAATAAGAGAACGGGTTAAAAACCGTTATCAGCCAAGGTTTTGCTGCCGGCAATGGCATAGCAGAACTTGGCGCTTTCATCGGCCGTATTGTATTTGCAGGTGCGGGTCCAGTTTGTGCCGTCGTTGGTGGACGTTTGAATAGTGTATTTGGGTTCGGCAATACGCTGCGCTTGAATAATAAACGGAGCCGTACCGCTTACGGAAATACAAAAGTTTTTACCGCCATATCCGGAACCGCAGGAGGCGTTTTTCGGCAGCTCAATATCTAATTTTTTTAACGTGGTATTGGTGGGCCAAGCGTCTTTCTGCAAATAATAGCGTTCCGCCGCGTAGCGCAGCGCGCCGGAAAGGGTTAAGGCTTCCGTGGCGCGGGATTTTTCAATAGCAGTGGTATACTGCGGCAAAGCCACGGCGGAAAGTACCCCGATAATGAGCACTACCACCAGCAGCTCAATTAACGTAAAACCTTTTGTGTTCATAATAAAAATCTCCTTGATGACTGATATAAATTGTACATAAATAGTATACCAAAAAACCTGTAAAATGCAATATATTCCTTACGCGCGCGGGGAATAAAAAATTGTTAATATATGAATATGCCTAAAAAACGCGTTTCGCAAAAACAGTCCATCTCTTCCGCACACGCAAAACCGCAGGCCGGTTTATCCGGCCCCGGTATTTTTATGCGCAAAGCCCTGGCTTGGGGCGCGGGAATATTGGGGATATTAATTACCGTTTCTTTTTTTACCGGTACGTATGACACGGCCCAAGCCAAAGACACGCTTCTTTTTGGCGGGGGGAGTGCGCTGGTTTTATGGTGGATTTCGCTTTTGGTGCAGGAAAAGCGTTTTTTTGTTTCCCGGGCTAATTGGCTGTGGTATATTCCTTTTTGGGGATATTACGCGTTTATGCTGGCCTCCGTACTATGGGCGCCGTACCGTACCGAATGCTGGGCGGAATTTAGCCGCTACGCCTTGTATTTTGGGTTAACTCTGTTGGCGTTGGCGCAGTTTAGGCTGTTTTCCGTACGGGTGCTTAGCCGCTGTATTGTATGGGCGGCGTGGATATCTTACGTTTACGGTTTTTTGCAGGTGATAGACCTTTTCGCGCCGGGGGCTGATTTTATGCCTTGGCGCGCTTTCTTTGGGGACCGTATTTTTTCCACCCAGGCAAACCCCAACTTTTTTGGGGATTTTATTGTTTTTTCCTCTTTTATTATACTGGCGGAGTTTTTACGCACCCGCCAAAAGCGTTTATTGGTTTTGTACGTTTTGGGCTTGGTGGATTTATTCTTTACGCAAAGCAAGGGGTCCTGGCTGGCGTTTGGCGCGGTGTTTGCCGTGGGGGCGTTGGGGTATGTGAACTATTTTTCTTCCCGCTTGGCGGCTTACCGCCGGAAGGTGAATATAGCCGCGGCGTGCGTGGCGGCGGGGGCCGTGCTGCTGGCGGGGGTGTATGCGTTAAAGAGGGTGGATTCGGTAGGGTTTCGCGTGCATACCTGGGCTTCCGCTTTTTCCATGGTGCAGGATTCCCCGGTGTTAGGTACCGGTGTGGGGAGTTTTAAAACCATTTATCCCGCGTATAGAAAACCGCAAATTTTCTTTATAGAAAATGCCCATAATACGGAAACCCAACACGCTGAAAACGAAAGCTTGGAACTGTGGGCTACGGCGGGCTCAGTGGGTTTAACTTTGTTTTTGTGGATGTTGTTTTTTGTCTTTTTTGCCGCGCATAAACGCCTGCTGTTTTTGCGGGGTAAAAACCAGCCGGAAAGTTACTGGCTGTGGGGCTACGGCTGTGCTTTGGCGGGTATTTTGATACACAACCAAGTAGACGTAAGTTTGCATTTTGCTTCCACCGGGGTGTTTTTTGCCCTCTTTTTGGGGGTGTTGGCGGGGCTCTCTGGCCCGGGGGATTGCGGAGAGTTAAACGCCCCTTGCGCGGGGGACGGCCCGGCCCCGGCTTCTGCCGGCAAAGCGGGCCCGCTGGCCTGGTGTTTGCGGGCCTTGGTGTGGGTGGCCTTGGCGTGGGCGTTTTTTGCTTTGGCGGGGCAATTTGCCGGCGTGACGGAGGTGATGTCCTCCTCCCGCTTTGGGGACGCTTTTTTAAAGGCTGCCGCTTGGGCGGTGTTTTTGGCCGCCGTACTGGGTGTGTTTTTTGTTACCGCGCGCGCGGCGGGGCGGTTTTCCAGCCCGTGTGCGTTGGCTGTTCTTTTATTGGTTCCCGGGGCTTCTTGCTTGGCTTTTAGGCCGTTCATGGCTGACCATTACTACGGCATTGCCACCGGTTTTGCCGCCCGCAGCCAACGGGACGGCGCCTTAGACTATTTTCAAAAAGCCATAGACGCCAACCCGTTTAATATGGCTTACCGCCAATACCGCGGCACCCTGCTTGCGGGCGGCTTGGATTTTGCCAAAACCTTTAATACCAAAAAGGGGGACGTGTCCTCCCCCGCGACGGATTACGAGCGTGTTTTGCGGGATTTTGACGCCGTGCGCGCCGCTTCCCCCAACCATGCGCTTTTGCACCAGGCGTATGGAGAGTTTTATTATTCGGCCGCGCTGAAATATTCGGACATGGCTTCCCGCGCGGCGGACCGTACCCAATATGATAAATACAAAAAACTGGCTTTGGAAAATATGGATAAAGCCCAGGCCAGTTTTGAATATTCCTTATTGCTGGACCCGGTCAACCAAGCCACCTATGTCTTTTTAACCCAAATTGCCATTTTACAGCGCCGCCCGCAGGAAGCCCGCGCCTGGATTGCCGCTTACCGGCAAGGGCCTTCTGAAGTCAAAGAAGAGGCTTTCTTGCAAAAAATGCGCACCAACCCGCGTATGGACGCGCTGGAAAAACAGGTGGACGCGGCCTTTGGCAAAAAATAATTTCCTCGGATACAACAATCATAAAAACAAGCGTTCTTTTTACAAAGAACGCTTGTTTAGGGTTGGGTTTTCTGACGCAGTGGTTTGTGTCTGCGCTAGGGACTGGTAAAAAGCGCGTTTTACTGCCCGTTTGTAGCGGCTTTAGGCTTCACCCAAAAGCCGTTACGGGCGGGACGTACAGGTTAAGACGGTGTTGCCGCGGAAGTCCGTCACCGCTTTCCAATAACGGCAAGTGCTTGGGCGCCGGGCATAACGCGGGTGAACACGGTGCGGCGCCGGCCGTCCATAGCGGACGGATGAAATACGAATGGGATGTTTGCCCGCTTAACCCCCGTGCACGCTGGCCGTACAGCCGCACAAAATAAAACCGGACAGGCAAATAAAAACTATTTTTTTCATAACGCCCCCCTTTATACTAAAAACCCATATAGCGTGTTTTTATTACATATTTAAAATAAACGCGGAATAGGCCAAGGCGAGATAGGTGTACGCACTGTTAACAAACAGGCGATTTAGTTGGAAAAAATAGCGATTTAGCGTTTATTACCCAAGCCATTAAACGAATACGAAAAGGCTTTGGCGTTGGAATGTATAAAATAGGCGCTTTGCATAAATAACCCCCGTGGCTAAGATACAGTACCAAAAGTACTTGCTATCCGCACTCGGGGGTTAAATGCCGGACGGTACCTACGGAGACAGTTTCAATACAGAAAAGGTCGTCCGTCCAGCATCCGGCACTTTCAATAATCTAACACTAATAAGGGCGGTTGTCAATTTGGCGTCCGGTCTTTTTCGTTTTGGATAGCGCAGATTATGGTGGAAGAATTTTTCCAAAATATAACCTGGGTACTGGGCGGTAACAGAAAACCGGGCGCTATGCGGATAAATACAAAAGGTACAGATTCAGCCAACCCCGGCGGAGCAAATTTAACGGCCCGTTAGGCTGTTTGTATCCAACAGGCTGAAAATACTTCTATTATATAGAGCAGGGTTCCCTCCTTTGCACAACGCCGTGTTTAAGTGCATGCGGTTTCTGCAATACGGTATGTAAACAAAAGAAGGCCAATAAAAAAAGCCGAGACGGGGGATCGAACCCCGGACCTACCGCTTACGAAGCGGTTGCTCTACCAGCTGAGCTATCTCGGCACCATACTTGCAAATAATTACGTACAAATATTTTACAAAAAACAGAACAGTTTTGCACGTAAAAGCTGTCTGGGTCTTTTGGCCTAGTGTTTTTAGGGCCAAAGGCCCTGTTTTCTGAGCGTTAAAAACGCTACCTTATAATTATGAGAACACACAAAATATATATGGCCGTAATTTTTACGGCGGCCTGTGTATTAACGGGCCAAGCTGTTTTCGCCCAAAAAAATATGGGTCAGGCTGTGCGCCGTTTGGCTAATTCTGCGGCGGAAAAAGCAGCCTTGTCTGATATGTTTAAAGGCTCTTCCATCATAAAACAATCCGTGCAGAAGGCTTCTTCTATGAAGCTGGAACCTGTTGTTGGGGCTTCCTCTAAAAAACCGGATTTTGAGCGGTATTCTTCCAAGGCGGCGGCTTTTTCCGCCTTGTCTGAAAAAGATGTCAAGCTGGTTTCTGCCGCTTTGGAAAAAGCCCACAACGCCGCCCACGCTTCTTATACCGTGGACACCCGCGTATTTTTAACCGATAAATTCCGCTCCCACTTTTCCGCCAATGAAGGCAACCCGGTGGTGTTTATTAATATCAGCCGCGGTTCTTCCGTGGGGGCTGTGGAATTGTTTGACAAGCTGGGCAATGTGATGACAAACCGCCGCATGTACATCCAAACCGAAGAAGGCGGACTGGTGGCGTTATTTCGCAGTTATGAAGCTGAGCTGAACCCCAATATCCAAAACATTATGGAAGGTTTTGCCGCCAGCGGTAAATATAATTTTGTGCAGGCGGTAAACTTGCAAACCAATTCCATGTATTTGTTTGCCGGCAAAGGCAAAAAAGGTTTTCACCCCATGAGTGAAGAAGACAAAGTGGAATTTGCCCGCGTTTTGGGAAGAGATACGCAAATGGGCCGGATTTTCCGCCCGTTAACCCCCGAGGCCAAAGCCAATGCCGTTCGTTTTATGCAGCATCACGTATTGGAGAATGATCCTTCCGCCGCTATGGTGGTGTTGGAAAACCGCGCCATTCAACAGCTGGCTTCCCAATTCCCGGTGCGCCATGCCGTGTTGGTTAAAATCACCACACCGTTTTCCACCCGGGAAATTACCAATACGGTATGGAACCGCTTCAGCGGTAACAACCTGAATTGGGAACAACAGGTATTTTTCCAAAACGGAGATTTTGGCGACGATGTACTCTTGCAGACCGCCTCTCCGGAACTGCGCCAAATTCTGAAATACGATTACCGTATGATTGTTCATACTTCCCGCTAATAAACGGTAAACAAAAATTTAAACACCCCCGCGTTGACGGGGGTGTTTTTGTTTGTTATAAAAGAGGCAGAATAATGATTTGTTCCTTGTGTAGAAATATACAAGAAAAACCCCTTGTTGCGGACAAGGGATTAAAAAGATTAGTTAATTTCGCTGCAAATGTTTTTCCCTTCCGGCAAAGCGGCGGTGCAAACCACGGGGGAGCCGTCATACGGTTTAAAAAGCGTATACAGCAAATCCCCCGCCGGGGTGCGCACCGCGGCGGTAATGCCGGCGGGCATAAGCATCATTTCAAAGCCGGGGCATTTCATAATGCGGGGGGTTAATTTTTGGCATTCGTCAAAATCTCCCTGCCAGACGTTGGGATCCAGCTGGCCTTCTTTTACGCGCTGCAGCTGCAGCGTTTCCGCGCGGGATAAGGCTTCCGTTATGAAAGAGGTTTCCACTTGGTTTGCCATTTGGCGGTATTGGGGCAGGGCGACCGTCATCAGCAGGGCGGATACAAACACCAACGCCAACAAAATGGATACGATGGTAACTAAAGTAAGGGAATTATCTTCCGCTTCCACAAAGTCATCGGGGTCAAATTCAGTATTTTTTAGCACCACGGCGCTGTGGCTGATGCGGTCATGCAAGGTCTGTCTTTTATTATCAAACGCCGCGATAAAAAAACCAAAGTAAAACGTAATATTGGTAACGATTTTAGATAAAATACGTTCCGTAGCCTGCCAGAAAGTTAAGCGGCGGCCCCGGCGGTCCACCACTTTTAAGCCCATGATAATTTTCCCTAGGCTGGCTTGCATGGGGGAGCTTTCCATCAAAGCATAATACAGCCAAATAATAACCACCGTAGCCACGGAGGCCGTGGTAATCCCCGCCATTTGGGTAAGCGCCCAAAACAGAATAATAAAAACGGCTGCGTCAATTAAAAAAGCAAATAAACGTTTCCAAACGCCTGCATACATAATTAAATCCCCCTTAGAGAGTTTTCTTTTATGGTATAAGAAAAGAAACATCTTTTGCAAGTGGAACCGGCAGTTTTTAAGACGGTAATTTTATTTGCACAAGGCAACGGCTTGGGCGTTGGCGGCTTTTAACAAATCCTGCGGGTTTAGTTTAAGCTGCAGCCCGCGCTGCCCGGCGCTTACGTAGATATAATCCCACAAAATGCAGTCTTCATGCACAAAAGTGGGGTAGGCTTTTTTCATGCCCAAAGGAGAACAGCCGCCGCGTACGTAACCGGTAAGGGGCATGAGTTCCTTTACGTGCACCATGGCGCAGGCTTTATCCCCGGCGGCTTTGGCGGCTAGTTTTAAGTCCAGCTCGGCCGCACCGGGAATTACGCAAACAAACAGGCCGGTGCGCTCCCCGCGAAGCACCAAGGTTTTGTAAACCTGCTCAATATTTTCGTTGAGAGAGGCCGCCACATGCTGGGCGCTTAGGTCCTCCTCGTCCACGGTGTAGGGGATAAGCTCGTAGGGAATGGATAAATCGTCCAAATGGCGCGCGGCGTTTGTTTTGTGGATTTTGTCTTTCATATTGTATGTATATTATAGAATTTTTGCCCGTGTGTTTTTAGAATGCCTTGACGCGTTTTTTTTTTTTGATAAATTTTGCTAAAAGCAAAATTTAGTTAAAAAAGAGGTGCTGTATGAAAAACGCAAGAGCGGGAAAAATAGGCGGCTTTACGTTGATTGAGCTTTTGGTTGTGGTGTTGATTATCGGAATATTAGCCTCGGTGGCGCTGCCGCAGTATGAAAAAGCCGTGCGTAGATCCCGCATGGTACATACGCAAATACAGGCTAATAGTATTCGCCGTGCCGCACAATTATACTTTATGGCTAACGGACAATTCCCTCAGACTGCCAGTGATTTTGATGTAGATATTGGTTTTAGCGAGTATACCCTAAAGAATGGAAAGCTTGAAGGAAAATTTGGTGAAGACGTTTGGATTGATTTAGCAGTTCCTGCCTGTATTTGGCATATACAAAATTTTGAGGGGAATATTTATTGCCGTGTTTGTTACGGAAACACGGACGTGCCGGCCTATTGCCATGTATATCATGAAAAAGATATAGACTTATTTGAAAAGGTATTAAACTGGCCTCGGCGTGATGTGGGGTCCACCACGGAAGCTACGGTTTTTAATATCCCTTTGCAATAAAATCCAATTAATGTTTGGTACTTATAGGTGTTTGTTTCTTTTCTTTTCTCTTGTTTGATTTGGTCACAGCGGTTTGTGATGTCTCTTCCAATATCTCATGGTTTTTGCAAAAGGTGTCCACGGCGTCCAGCTCCGGCTTTAAATATTTGCCGGTGTAAGACCGCGGGCACGCCGCCACTTCTTTGGGCGTTCCTTCACACACAATTTGGCCTCCCTTGTCGCCCCCTTCGGGCCCCAGGTCTATCAGCCAGTCCGCGGTTTTAATAACGTCCAAATTATGCTCAATAATAAGCACGGTATTGCCTTTATCCGCCAGGCCGTGCAGTACGTGCAGCAGTTTATCAATATCGGCAAAGTGCAGGCCGGTGGTGGGTTCGTCCAAAATATACAGCGTTTTGCCCGTGCCCTTGCGGGAAAGTTCGTCCGCCAGTTTTACGCGCTGGGCCTCCCCGCCCGAAAGCGTGGTAGCCGCCTGCCCCAGCTTGATGTATCCAAGCCCCACGTCATTTAACGTCTGTAAAATGCGTTTAATGCGGGGAATGGCGTCAAAAAATTCCAGCGCCTGGCTGACGCTCATGTCCAGCACTTCGGCAATGTTTTTGCCTTTAAATTTTACTTGCAGGGTGTCTTCGTTAAAGCGTTTGCCGTCGCACTCTTCGCATTTTACATAGATGTCCGGCAAAAACTGCATTTGAATTTTTAAAATGCCGTCCCCTTGGCATTTTTCGCACCGGCCCCCTTTCACGTTAAAGGAGAAGCGGCCCGGCTTGTAGCCGCGGCGTTTGGCTTCGGGCATTTGGGCAAATAAATCCCGTATATGGGAAAATACCCCCGTGTACGTGGCCGGGTTGCTGCGCGGGGTTTTGCCAATGGGGCTTTGGTCCACAATAATCACTTTATCAATATTTTCCAGGCCTTTAATGTCTTTGTGTTTGCCGGGGGCGTCTTTGGCGTTGTAGAACTTTTTTGCCAGGGCGCGGTATAAAATTTGGTGTATCAGCGTACTCTTGCCCGAGCCGGACACGCCCGTTACGCACACAAATTTGCCCAGGGGGATTTTTACGTCAATATTTTTTAAATTAAATTGCTGCGCCCCTAAAATTTGGATATTTTTGCCGCTTCCTTTGCGCAGGGTCTTGCGCGGCAAAATCATGCGCTGCCCGTTTAAGTAAGAGGCGGTAAGAGAGTTTTGGTCTTTTAAAAACTCCTCCGTGGATTCAGACGCAACAATTTGCCCTCCGTGCTCTCCCGCCCCGGGGCCTATTTCCACCACGTAGTCTGAAGCTAAAATGGTGTCTTTGTCATGCTCTACAATAATGAGGGTATTGTCCAAATCCCGCAGGTTTTTAAGGGTTTCTATCAGGCGGTCGTTATCGCGGGAGTGGAGGCCGATGGTAGGCTCGTCCAGCACGTACAGCACGCCCGTTAAGCCGGAGCCTATTTGCGTGGCCAAATGGATGCGCTGGGCCTCGCCGCCGGAGAGGGTTTGGCTTTTGCGGTCTAAGGTTAAGTAAGAAAGGCCCACGCTGTTTAAAAAACCCAGCCGCGCTTTAATTTCTTTCAGCACGTCTTTGGCGATGGTTTGCTCCTTGGCGGAAAGTTCCAGCCCGTTGATAAACGTAAGCGCGGCCGAGACCTGCATAGATGTTATTTCACGTATGTTTTTACCGCCTACGTAGACGGATAAAGCTTCCGGCTTAAGGCGCGCCCCTTGGCAGGTGGGGCAGGTGACCTCACGCATAAAACGCTGGTAGACTTCTTCTTTTACAAATTCGCTTTCGCTTTCCTGGTAGCGGCGTTTTAAATTGGTGATAACGCCTTCAAAATCCTGCTCTCCGCCGGAGATGACGGACGTGTAACTGGCGTGCCCTTTGCCGTATAAAAGCAAGTCTTTCTGCGCGCGGGAAAGCTTGTTCCACGGCGTGGACATGGAAATGCGGTTCTGGCGGCAGACTTGTTTTAAAATATCGTAATAATACCCGCTCCAGGAGTTTTTCCACCGGTGGGTGCGGGTGGTGACGGGGTTGTCCCACGCGGCGATGGCGCCCTCGTTAATGGATAAAGAAGCGTCCGGCACTACCAGGTCTTCGTCCACCTCTATTTTAAGGCCCAGGCCGTTGCAGTCCGGGCAGGCCCCATACGGAGAATTGAAAGAAAAAAGCCGCGGTTCCAGTTCGCTAAACCCAATGCCGCAGTGGGCGCAGGCGTTGTTTTCGCTGTATGTAAACTCGCGCGGGGAGGCGCCTTCGGTTTCCAGCACGCGCACCAGGCCTTTGGAATATTTAAGGGCGTTTTCCAAGCTTTCGGTTAAGCGTTCTTTTTCAAACTCTTCCACAAAAATTTCATCGGCCACCAGCTCAATGGTGTGTTTTTTGTAACGCTCCAACACGGGGGGTTGGGCCACTTCGGTAATAATGCCGTCTACCCGCGCTTTTACGTAGCCTTCTTTTTTCAGTTTGGCAAAAAGCTCTTCATACGTTCCCGCGCGGCCCTGCACCAGGGGGGACAAAATATAAACGGTGCTTTCATTGAATTTTTTTAAAATATCCTGGGCGATGCCCTGCACGCTCCACGTTTCCACCGGGCGTCCGCACTGCGGACAATGGCGTTTGCCTATGCGCGCAAAAAGCAGGCGCAGGTAATCGTAAATTTCCGTCACCGTGGCCACGGTGGAACGCGGGTTTTTGGAGGGGTTTCTTTGTTCAATGGAAATGGCGGGGGAAAGGCCTTCAATGTGTTCCACGTCCGGCTTTTCCATCAGTTCCAAAAACTGCCGCGCGTAGGCGGACATGCTTTCCACATAGCGCCGCTGGCCTTCGGCATAAATCGTGTCAAACGCCAAGGAGCTCTTGCCCGAGCCGGAAAGCCCGGTTACCACCGTCATTTTGTCTTTGGGGATTTCCACCGTGATGTTTTTTAAATTGTGGCCCTTCGCGCCGATGACTTTAATGCTTTTCATACCTAATTAAAAATTCCGTTTTAAAATGAAAGATAAATAAGCCCAAAAGCTTTATAATAAATTATATAATTTATCTAAGTATCTATTTAAGGTGCGCATATGAAAAAACCCGTTAAATACTTATTGTATGCGTTGGGCATTTTGCTTTCTTTGGGGATCATCGGCCTGCTTATTTACCAAGCTAAAGACAGCTTTGTTAAAATCTGGCGGGAAGTAAGCACCGAATACCTTGCCCTTTCCGTGCTTTCTTCCGTACTGATTTATGTGGCCATGGGCATGAGCTTGTATGAGGTGCTGCGCATTATGGGCCGCAAAATAGGCCGCGGGGCCGCGGTGGGGATTGCGCTGGTGTCCACCACGGTAAATTATGTGGTGTCCTCGTTAGGGGTATCGGGTTTTGCATTGCGCGCGCACCTGCTTAACCGCCGCCGTGTGCCGTTTGGCATGTGCGTAACGGCCAGCATTGTTATTACCGTTCTTCTCTATTTTGTGTTGGCTATTATCATTTTGCAGGGCTCCATGTTGATGTGCATCAACAGTTCTGCCACCACCATGCAGCTTTTGAAGAACTTTATTTTAATTGTGGTGATGTGCGTGGTGTGCGCCGCGGTAACCGCGTTTTTGTTTAATAACGAGTGGCGCTCCAAATGGGTGCGGCGCATTTTCCGCTTGATTAACAAAGTGCTGTTCCACGTTTTCCGGGCGCTTATCCCCAAAGGCAAATACGATGATTTTGTAGACCAGCTGGACGAAGGGATAGACCTTATCCATAAGAAGAAAAACAAACTTACCTGGACGATTATTTACGTCTGCGCGGATTGGCTGTTTACTATTTTGGTGTTGTATTTTGCTTTCCGCGCGGTGGGCGTGCATATTACGGCAGGCGTGCTGGTGGCCGGTTTTGCGGTGGGTATGGTAACCACGTTAATCCCCCTGCTGCCCGGCGGGCTGGGCGCCATGGAACTGGCCATGACGGCCGTCTATGCGCAAATGGGCATTAATTGGGACGCCGCCCTTATGGCTACCTTAATCTACCGCGTGGTGTATTACATTTTGCCCGGCATTGTGAGTATTTTTATTTATTGGGGGCTGCAGCTGTCCGAAGCGCCCCGTTCCAAGAAAAATAAACGTTTACCCGGAAAAACATCATGAGAGAAAGAATTAACGAACTTGTACCCAAAAAACACGCTTCCTGCTATATTCATAAAACGGCCTGCCTGCTGGGCGGCGTAACGCTGGAAGAAAATGTATCCGTTTGGCCTTGCGCCGTGCTGCGCGGGGACATTGCCCCCATTACCGTGGGCGCCGGCAGCAACATACAGGATAACGCCTGCGTGCACGTAAACTACAACAGCCCGGCTGTTATCGGCAAAGGGGTTACTGTGGGGCACGGGGCCATTGTGCACGGCTCCAAAATAGGGGATAACTGCTTAATTGGCATGAACGCCGTGGTACTGGAAAGCGAGATTGGCCCCAACTGCATTATCGGCGCGGGCAGCGTAGTAACGGCGGGCAAGAATATCCCGGCCGGGTCTTTGGTGATGGGTGTGCCCGCCAAGGTGGTGCGCCAGCTGGATGAAGACGAGATAAACGGCATTTTGCATAACGCGCACGAATACCAGCGTTTAGCCGCGCTTTATAAAGACCAATGTGAGGAAATGCTGTGAAAAAAGTGGTTTTGATAGAAGACTCCAAGGTGCTTGCCACCGCCTTAACGGGCGCCCTAAAGATAGAAGGGGTGGAAACGTTTTGGGCGGCGGACGGGGTGACTGGGGTGTCTTTGGTTAAAAAGCATAAGCCGGATTTAGTGCTGTTGGATTTAATGCTTCCCAAATTAAGCGGGTTTGACGTGTGCAAACTGCTTAAGACGGATAACGCCACCTGGCGTATACCGGTGGTGATCATGTCCACCTTAAGCGATGTGGACTCGCGCGAGCGCGCCACCGAATCCGGCGCGGACTATTTTATCCCCAAACCGTATGATTTGGTTTCCACATTGGCGGAAATAAAAAAATATTTAAAAATATAAAACGGCCTGAGCGGCCGTTCGTTGTATATATAAAAATAAAAGGAGAGCCTGCATGGCTGTTAAAAAAACAAACCGGCCCGAGCCGGAACTGCTGGAAGAACTGCTGGACGCTAATCAGCCTTCCCGCGTATTGGAGCTGTTACAGGGCGTAAGAAATAAAGACGCCCAATTGCGTTTTTTAGAAGGGGAAGCCTACCGCCAATTAGGCTCTTTTGAAAAAGCCATCGCCTCTTACGCCGCTTCTTTGCAAATTTGTGAAAGCGCTGAAGGCCGCATGGACGCGCTTTTGGCTTTGGCCGCCTGTTACCGCACGTTGGGGCATTCCGCCGCCGCGTATGAAATGGGGCAGGACGCGCTTCAAATGGCGCAGGAACTGGAAATGGACGATTACCTGGTCCGCTCCATGCAGGAAATGGGTATGGCTTTGCGCGCCTGGGGCCGGCTGGAAGAAGCCTTGGAACTCTTGGACGCGGTTCTTTCTTATTACCAAGAACAAAAGGACTGGGCCGGCATGAGTTTTATCTGTTGGGCCAAAGGGGGAATATTCCGCCTGCAGGGCCATTTTGAAGACGGCATTAAACAATTTAAAGACGCTATCCGCCTGGCTAAAAAAGCGGGGGACGAAATCAACCTGGCTTATGGTTATTGCGGCTTGGCGGGCATCAGCCGTATTTGCGGCAAGATTGACGATTGCGTAAAAAATTATAAACTGGCGGAGAAAATCTTCCGCAAAACGCAGGACGTATTTGGCAAAGCCTATACCAACTGCGGCATGGCCAACGGCCTGCGCCAGCAAGGTAAATACGATGAGGCGCTTAGGCATTATAACGCGGCGGACAAACTGTATTCCTCCATTAATGATACGGTGGATTTAGGTTTTGTAAAATGGGGCCGCGCGGATATTTTAAAACGCAAAAACAAATTGGCCGAAGCTTTGAAAGACTTGCAGGAAGCCCGCGTTTTGTTTGATAATTCCGACGAAATGCGC
This sequence comes from uncultured bacterium, assembly GCA_949298795.1. Taxonomy (GTDB): domain Bacteria; phylum Elusimicrobiota; class Elusimicrobia; order Elusimicrobiales; family Elusimicrobiaceae; genus Avelusimicrobium. The sequence goes on along the minus strand of CASFXV010000023.1, from coordinate 508 downwards.
GGCCAAATACTGACCAAATTGTCTTTGGCGCAGGTGTTGTACGCCTTGGGCAAAACCCAAGAAGCCGAGGAGTTGTACGAGGCGGGCGTAACCCAAGCGCGCGCAGAAGGCCTGCATACGTATTTGGAAAGCTATACTTAATTTTTTCCAAAAAACACATCAAAACGGGCCGGTTTTTGCCGGCCCGTTTTTTGTAACACTGTAAATTGATTGGCGGGAGAATTTTCTTACTTGAAGATTTTTATTTTTTTAGTATAATGTCAATAAGAGTTTGTATGCCTAAGGGGGATGCCCTTTAGGCACGCTCTGCGGGTGAATTCTCGTTGGGGTTGCATATTTTCCCGCGTCGTTTTGGGTAGTTTTATAAAAAGAGGTCTGGTATATGAGAAAAATTACAGGGCTGCTGCTGGCGGCTGTTTTGTGCATGCCTGCATATGCAGCATCAACTAAAAACACCATGAAGATGGTGTCCTACTTTCCCGTACCGTATGTAGCGTATGATACGGTA
>CASFXV010000022.1 GCA_949298795.1 uncultured bacterium | reverse complement strand
ATGCACAAAACAGCCGCAGCCAAAACAGCCGCTATTTTTTGATACATACCAGACCTCCTTTATTAAGGCCTAATGGCCGATTACAGGCACTTTTACCAAACAGATACTTCTAAAAACCCTAACCTGTTAATCCCCACTGTATCAAAAAAAAAAAACAAGTCAAGCAAGTGTTAAAACTACCTTGCTTGACTTGTTATATAACTAAAAAGTTTAAAAGAAATTAATTAATGATATAGGCATTGGCACAATGTGAGAAATCAAACCGTTCTGTGCCGATTATTTGGCAAAACTTGCTATCCCCGCAACAATAAATAACGTCTGTCCTGTCCGTAGAAGAAACACCCCTTCTAAATTGCCCGCTGGCGGCGATATAATAATTTTTTGTTTTGTGTTTATAGGCATAACGCCCCGAAGCGATAGGGCCCGTTTCTAATGTATAATTCTGCAGGAATCTCTATATCTAATTTATCCAAACTGTCCGCATATCTGCCATTGGCTAAGTAATACGCTTTTTGGGCGTCTTTTAAACTTTTCAATATTGTTACGGGCTCCGCCGCACGAGATTTTTCTACCGCTTTTTCATACTGGGGTAATGCCACTGAAGCTAAAATACCAATAATAAGAACTACTACCAATAATTCTATCAATGTAAAACCTTTTTTCATAAACTCACCTGATATTTTATTTTTTTACTATAGCATTTATATTTAAAAATAAAAACCCGGCGTTTAAGACCGGGTTTTTTAGATTTTGTACTATTTACGTTTTTTGATTTTTTTAGCAATCGGTTTTACTTTTGGATTGATTGCCTTTTTAACCTTTTTAGAAACGCGCGATTTTACAGGCTTTGCGGGCGCTTTTTTAACGCTTGGCTTGGCATGAGCCGCTTTGCCCGATTCTTTTTTAACCAGCTTACCCACGGCGGCCAACGCTTTTGTGAAATCTTTGGCGTGTTTGTCTGCGTAATCTTTCCACCCTTCCAAGGCCAAAGGCAAAACCTCGTCCATATGTTTAACAGGAATTAATTTAATTTCTTTCTTTACCTGTTCGGGCAGTTCCGCCACGTCTTTGGCGTTGGTATGGGGAAAGAGAATGGTTTTTACTCCCTCGCGGTAAGCCGCCAGGAATTTTTCCTTAATCCCCCCTACGGGAAGCACACGGCCGGTAATGGTTACTTCGCCCGTCATAGCCAGTTTCTTTTTAACGGGCAAACCCGTAAGCAAGCTGGTAATGGCGGTGGTAATCACGCTGCCGGCGGAGGGGCCGTCTTTCGGAACGGCGCCTTCCGGAAAGTGGACATGAAAGTCCGTATGGTCAAAATCCACATCATATCCATAACCGCGGCTGCGGGCGTACGTTAATGCGGTGCGGACGGATTCTTTCATCACCGTGCCCAACATGCCGGTTAAAATTAACTGGCCTTTGCCGGGCAGCTTGGTGGCTTCTATGGAAAGGGTTTCCCCGCCCACGCTGGTCCACGCCAAGCCGGTGGCAATACCCACGGAGTTTTCTTCCGTAGAAAAATTGGCATACTTCGGAACGCCCAAATACTCGTGTAAGTTTTTGGCGTTAATGACAATTTTCTTGCCGCCGTTTTCCACGTACTGCTTGGCGGATTTGCGGCACAGGGTAGCCAGTTCCCGCTCCAAATTACGCACGCCGGCTTCACGCACGTACTCGCGCATAATCAAGGCCACCGCGTCGCGCGTAACTTCCAGGGAACCTTCCTTCATCCCGTGCAGCTTCATCTGCCGCGGGATTAAATATTTGGCGGCGATATCGTGTTTTTCATAATCCGTATAGCCGGAAAATTCTATAATTTCCAACCGGTCGCGCAACGTGACGGGAATTTCCCCCAATGAGTTGGCCGTAGTAATAAACATCACTTTAGAGACGTCATAAGGAACGTCCAAAAAGTGGTCTACAAAGTCTTTATTCTGTTCCGGGTCCAACAATTCCAGCAAAGCGGCGGCGGGATCACCGCGCCAGTCAGACCCCATTTTGTCAATTTCGTCCAACAAAAACACCGGGTTGGAACTTTTGGCTTTGCTGATGCCTTGTATAATGCGCCCCGGCATGGAACCGATATACGTGCGGCGGTGCCCGCGGATTTCGCTTTCATCGCGCACCCCGCCTAAAGACATACGCACGTATTTGCGGCCAATGGCCCGCGCAATAGACTTGGCCAAAGAGGTCTTACCCACCCCCGGCGCGCCCACAAAACACAGCACCGGCCCGCGCAGGGATTTGGTTAATTTGCTGACGGCCAAATATTCCAAAATACGTTCTTTGGGTTTTTCCAAACCGTAGTGGTCTTCGTCCAAAATTTCTTTGGCTTTTTTAAGGTCCAGCACGTCTTTGGTGGTAATGTTCCACGGCATATTAAGCAGCCAATCCAAATACGTGCGCGAAACCGTAGCCTCCGGTGAAAACGGCGCCATTTTAGCCAAACGCTCCAGCTCTTTTTCCGCCGCTTCTTTGGCGTGGGCGGGCAGGCCGTTCTTTTTGATTTTGGCCTTCATGGCGTCTAATTCCTTTTGGAAATCGTCCTTTTGGCTAAGCTCTTTTTGAATGGCTTTCATTTGCTCGTTCAAATAGTATTCTTTTTGGTTTTTTTCTATTTGAGCGCGCACCTTGGAGTGGATTTTTTCTTCCAAGCCCAAAATTTCCACCTCGCTGGTGATGAGTTTTAAAATTTTCTCCAAACGGGTTTTTACGTCCACCGCTTCCAAAATGGCCTGGCGGTCCGCCGCTTTTACCATCATGTTGGAGGCTACCGTATCAGCCAGTTTGGACGGGTCATTAATTTGCCTGAGGAAAGAAACCCCCTCCACCGCAATGCGTTTGGAAACCCGGGCGTAGTGGTCAAACTCGTCAAGCACTTTGCGCATTAACGCCTGCACAACCGGGGACTCGTCATCTTTTTCCTCCAAATATTCCACCGCCGCAAACCAGGTGTTTGTTACAGGGTTCATCTCCAGCTTGTTTACGCGGGCGCGGGCCAACCCTTGCAAAAATACTTTAATAGAGCCGTCCGGCATTTTTAAATTTTGCGTAATTTCCGCCAAAACCCCAAAATGATAAATGTCGTTTTCGGAAGGATTGTCTATATCCGGATTTTTTTGGGAAACAGCCAAAATGTAACGCCCTTCGCTTTCCAGCGCCAGTTCAACGGCAATGATAGATTTTTCTCTATCTACGGAAAGAGGCAAACTCATACCGGGGAACATTACCACGTCCCGTATTACCACGGCGGGAACCACCGTAGGCAAAGATAAAGTTTGTTTTTTAATTTCTTCTGTCATGGTTTCTCCTGATAAATCCTTTCATAAACCGCGCGGTTTTACCCCCACGCGCGGAACATTACCTTATTATTGTAACAAATTCCCATAAAATTAGCAAACATAATGCCGGCCTGCTAATTTTGTTTTAATAAAAATCCCGGCCCCATTTATAAAGGACCGGGATAAAAAATACCAGTTGGCAGCTTTTTATTTATCGCGCAAGGTCAATACTTCGTCAATAATGCCGTATTCTTTGGCTTCCTGGGCGGAAAGATAATAATTGCGTTCGCTGTCTTGGCGGATTTTATCTTTCGGCTGGCCCGTGTGTTTGGCTAAAATATCCAGCAGGTGTTCTTTATTATCATGCAGTTCGCGGGCCTCAATTTCAATATCCGTTACCTGACCGGAAATACCGCCCCCCCAAATTAAGGGCTGGTGTATCATAATGCGTGAATGCGGCAGCGCATAACGCCGCCCTTTGGAACCGGCCGCCAACAGCACGGCGCCAAAGCTCATGGCTTGGCCCATGCAAATGGTGGTAATGGGGGCTTTGATAAACTGCATGGTGTCATAAATAGCCAAGCCCGCCGTAACCATACCGCCGGGAGAATTAATATAAAGATTGATTTCCCGCTGGGAGTCTTCCGCATCCAAATACAAAAGCTGGGCAATAATCATATTTGCGCTGGCGGTGTCCACCTCGCCCTCGCGCCCGCCTACAAAGATAATGCGGTCTTTAAGCAAGCGGGAGAAAATGTCGTAACCGACGTTCTTTTCAATAATAGTAGGTATAATCATATGTATTTATTGTAGTAAATTTTACATAAAAGTATCATGCGGGCCCATAAATATTTTGGGCCTTTTGACCCTGGTATTCATCTAAAAAAAATTTTACAGTATGTATATATTGAATATAAGGAGAATGTTCACATGAACATAAAAAATGCCGTTATTGTTTTTTCCGTCGCCGTGTGTGTAATGGCTGGGCAGGCGGCTTTCGCCCAGAAAATCCTCGGCCCGGAAGGTTCTAAAATGGAACTGAAATGGCCTGATTTTAAATTTCAAAAAGATACGGCCGATTCTTCTTCCCAACCGGCACAGCCTTTTTATATCAAAGGGCCTGAAGGCCGTATGATGGACTTAGGCAACTTAACCAAAATCATTTTGCAACGCCGTGCATTGGAAGCAAAAAAACAACAGAAAAAAAATCAAAAAGACAGCACCTCTTACACTAAAAAAGAAGACAAAGTGCCTTTTTATTTAATGGGGCGCGAAGGGCACATGATGCAACTGGGCGAAACCGTACGCAGCCTGAAAAAAAATTGCAAAAAAGCCAAAGAAGAACCCCAAAAAAAAGATAAAAAAGAACCGCAGCCCCAGCCCAAGAAGGAAAAATCTATGATAGAAAAACTTTCTGAACCTGGACGTTTGCAAGCTTTATAATTAAAACCCGGTACATACCGGGTTTTTATTTATTTAGGCCTAGTTCTTTTCTAGGTCTAAAATAATAAATAAGGTAGGCCCAAAGGCCCTATACAAAAGTAAAAATATCGTTTATAGTAGTGGTAAGCAGGACCCATTCACTTGGAGGATATATGAAAAATTACAAAATTTTGACCGCAGTATGCTGTTTGTTAACCCTGGCCGTTTGCGTCCAGGCCCAAGGGGTTAATAACAACTCTAAAAAGTGGAAATTAACCTCTCAGCAACAAGAGCAATTGAAACAACTCGTAAACAAACGCAAGGACATTAACGGAAAGACCGTGTCTAAAACCCCTGAGGCACGGAGCATTGAAGCTATCCTTAATCAGAAAAAGCAAGATAGTGTAAAACGCCAAAAAGAGCTGGCAAAAGCCAAACAAAAAGCTGAAAAAAAATTGGCTGGACAGGTCTCCGGCAACGCCTGCGCCGCCTGCGGTGAAGAAGTACGCCCCGGCCAACACTGCGCCGCCACCGGTTATACTTCCTTGTGCTCCAGCGCTAAAGAAGAACCGGCTGCCAATAACGCCCAGCAGGAAAGTGCCGTCTGCCCCAAATGCGGCAAAACCTTAAGCATTGACGAACGCTACCACGGCATAGAACACAAATGCCAAAAACCCGGCAACACCTGCGCCGCAAATGCCAAAAACCCGGCAACACCTGCGCCGCCTGCGGTGAAGAGGTACGCCCCGGCCAACACTGCGCCGCCACCGGTTATGCTTCCTTGTGCTCCAGCTCTAAAGAAGAGCCGACACAAGATAAACCCCAAAACAATTACAACGGCGGCGACCCGCACGCTAACGAAGTTTTTTAAAGGTACTAAAGATAGGTAATAAAAATAAAAAACCCCGCAGTCAAGCGGGGTTTTTTATTGCTGTAGGAAAAGGACAAATACATGTTGCTTTTAAAAAAGATGTATAATAAAAATTTGTAATTTTTGGTTATACCCGCTTTATTTGCTTAAATAAAAGGAGTTTGTATGCCCATAGAAAGAACCGCCGCCGAAAAGGAAAAAATTAAAGAGATTTTGGCCCAAGCCCAAGCCAATAATATTCAAATTATTAAATTATGGTTTGTGGATATTTTGGGCAATTTAAAATCCCTCTCTCTATCACACCGGGAATTTGAATACGCTTTAAATGAAGGGATGGGGTTTGACGGTTCTTCCGTAGAAGGGTTTGCCCGCATTTACGAGTCTGACCTGGTGGCCCTGCCGGATTTGGATACTTTCCAAATTTTCCCGCCGGATTTAACAGGCGCCCCCATCGCCCGGTTTTTTTGCGATATCAAAACCACCGCCGGCAAACAGTTTGAAGGGGACCCGCGCTATATTTTAAAGAAAAACCTGGCCGATATGAAAAAGGCGGGTTTTGACCAGTTTATGGTGGGCCCGGAACTGGAATATTTCTACTTCCGTGACGATAAACACACGGACCCGCTGGACGCCGGCGGCTACTTTGACACCATTCCGCTGGACACTTCCTACGCCGTACGGCGCGAAACCATGCTAATGCTGGAAAAACTAAACATCCGTGTGGAATATTCCCACCACGAGGTGGCCCCCTCCCAGCACGAAATTGACCTGCGCTACGACGAAGCCTTAAAAATGGCGGACCAGGTCATCACTTATAAAACCGTGGTAAAACAAATTGCCATTAAAAACGGCATGTACGCCACCTTTATGCCCAAACCCATTGCCGGCGTAAACGGAAGCGGCATGCACGTGCACCAGTCTTTATTCAGCAAAGGCAAAAATGCGTTTTTTGACCCCAAGGACGAGCTTTTCCTCTCTGCCACGGCCAAACACTATATTGCCGGTATTTTAAAACACGTGCGCGAGATTTGCGCGGTAACGGACCAGTGGGTCAACTCTTACAAACGCTTGGTGCCGGGGTACGAAGCCCCCGCCTATATTGCCTGGGGCCGCAAAAACCGCAGCACCTTGGTGCGTATCCCGCAAGCAAAGGCCGGCAAGCCCAACGCCACCCGCCTGGAGTGCCGCTTCCCGGACCCGGCATGCAACCCGTATTTGGCTTTTTCCGTCATGTTGGCGGCCGGGCTGGACGGGATAAAAAACAAACTACCCGTTATGCCCATTACCGAAGACAATATCTTTCATATGACGCCTGAGGAACGCAAAGCCCGCGGCATAGAAACCCTGCCCGCGTATTTATACGAGGCCGTAAACTTAACCCGCAATTCCAAGCTGGTACGCAAAGCCTTGGGGGAACATACTTTTGAAAAATTTATAGCCAACAAAGATATTGAGTGGGAACAATACCGCACCCATATTTCCAATTACGAAATTGAACGGTATCTTTCCGTGCTGTAATTTTTTAGAAAACGAAACAAAACCCCCGGCCTTAACAGCCGGGGGTTTTTTAAATTAATTCATTGCCCACCAAGTACCGTGCCAAGATGCTTGGATGGGATCTCCCAGTCCTTGCATATTTCTGCAAAAACTGCCGTGCGTTTTACTGAGGTGATGTTCCCAACAATATAACCGCCCCTGCGGGATACCCCATGTCCCGTTTACCCCCACCCGAAAGCCTTTTCCTCCATATTCACTTTTATAAGTGGGATCTATTAAAATAAAATCCATACCCACAATATCATTTCCATTCATACGTATCCCCGCTTGAAAATGGTCGTACACTTTTACATTGGTCCAATAGCTGTTTTCTATATCATAAGAGGTTCTGACCGGAGTCGTACTAATAGGGGTAGGCATTTCTACATCTAGTTCATCCCAAGTCTTATAGCCCACCTTCCGTTAGCCATAAAAAATGCTTGTTGGGCATTTAGCACGGCCTTAGCCAAAGGCAGCATGGCTCCCGCACGGCTTTTAGCCACGGCCTTTTCATACTGCGGCACCGCAATGGCCGCTAATATGCCAATAATCAGCACCACTACCAGTAACTCTATTAAAGTAAACCCTTTCTTTTTCATACAAATACCTCTACTCTCTGAAACATAGTAGTTTAAAAAGGCTATAATGATAATATTTAAAATATTTTTTTAAATGTCCAGTAATTTGTGGTTAAGGAAGTACTTCAAAAGAAATACGGTCCGTTTGGGCTTGGCAATCCGCCTGCAAGATAAATTGGCCCGGCTGAATTTGCCACCAAATCAAATTTCCCTGTTGGGGTAACGGTTCCCCGTTCAGTTTCCAAACACAAGTTGTGTCTGCTGCCCCGGCTGCTTGGAATGGAAGCTGTTGGCTTTCAGGCGGGACGGACGGGTCCATCTTAAACACGTCTTTATGGGAAGGGGAAATGATTTTTATTTTTTCCCCCTCTTTATTTTCGTGCGTCCCGCCGCATTTTTCAGCCGGCACACGGCCCTTAATAAAATAATCCAGCCTGGTTTGCGCGCAATTTTCCCCGGCGGGAAGCCCGCTTTGGGCGCACACTGTAACAGCGCTCACCCCCTGAGGCGCTTTAAAAGAAGGGCTGGGATAAAGCCGCTGCATATAAACGGCCAAATCATGCAAAATAGGCGCGGCCCCGCTTACGCCGGAAACGCGGCGCATGGGGGCGCCGTCAAAATTACCGGCCCAGACGGCAATGGTCCAGCGCGGGGTATACCCCACGGCAAAATTATCGCGGTAATCCTTGGAGGTACCCGTCTTTGCCGCCATTTCAAACGGCACGTTTAGGGCGGAATTTAAGCCAAACGCCGCCGCGCGGGCGGAATTATCGGCCAGAATGTCCGTTACCAAAAAACTGCTTTGCGCGCTAAGCACTTGTTTGGGGCCGCCCGGGCTGCTTACAGCCGGCGTTTGGGCCAGCAAAACCGGCTTGTATAAACCGCCGCGCGCCAAAGAGGCGTAGGCATTGGCCAGTTCCAACAAGCGCACCTCGCCCGAGCCTAAAGAAAGCCCCAAACCGTAAAAATCGGCCGGGCGGGATAACGAATCAAACCCCAGCCCGCGCAGAGCGGCTAAAATATTTGGCACGCCAACCGCCTCCGCCACTTTTACCACGGGAATATTATAAGAACACGCCAGCGCCTCCCGCGCGCTTACAAACCCGTGAAAAGAGCCGTCATAATTACGCGGGCGGTAACCGCCGGGGAAAAAGGTGTCCTCATCTTTAATTAAACCGGAAGGGTAAAAATCTTTTTCAAAACCCAAGGCGTATACAAAAGGCTTCAGGGCCGAACCCGGCTGGCGCAAAGCGCGCACGCCGTCCACCTGGCCGGAGTGGGCCTCGTCGTAAAAATCGGCAGATCCCACATACGCCAACACCCCGCCTGTTTGGTTGTCTAACACCACGGCGGCGGCGTTGGTGACGTTTTCATCCTGTAGTTTGGCCAGTTGGTTTTGGATAATTTCCCCCGCGCGCGTTTGCAGGCGCGAGTCCAGCGTGCTGTATACGTCCGCCGTAGCGGGCGGCAATAAAGAGGCCAAATAACGCGTAAAATGCGGGGCGGAAAAAGGCCGCACCGCCGGCTGCACGCTTAACGGTTCTTTCAGCGCCGTTTGATAAACGCTTTCATCTATAAACCCGTTTTGGCGCATAAGTTTTAAAACGGCGTTGCGGCGTTTTTTGGCGGCTTGGGGATGTTTGGAAGGGTCAAAACGCACGGGAGATTGAATCATGCCCGCCAGCATGGCCGCCTGCGCGACGGATAACTCCTCCGCCGAACAACCAAAATAATAATACGCCGCCGCCTGCGCGCCCTGGGTTAAGTTGCCAAACTCTAGTAAATTAAAATATTCTTCCAAAATTTCTTCTTTGGTTTTGCCGCGCTCCAGCATTAGTGCGTTCCAAGCCTCTTTGGCTTTGCCCCACAGCGTGCGCGGGCGCGGCTCTATCACGCGGGCCAGCTGCTGCGTAATGGTGGACGCGCCGGACACCACTTCCCCCGCCAGCGCGTTTTGCCATGCGGCGCGCAGCACGGCTTTATAATCCACCCCGGAGTGCACAAAAAAACGTTTGTCTTCCGCCGCCACCGCCGCCAGCACCAGCCAAGGGGAAATTTGCGCCAAAGGCACCGGGCGGTAATAGGTTTGGTTTTCTGACAAATACCCCCGCACGGGTACGCCGTAACGGTCATAAATTTGCAGGGAAGGCGCCAAAGAAACTTCTTCCCCACCAACCGGGCGGGGAAGAAGCATCAGACAAACAACTAGATAAACCAGTTTTTTCATTACGGCAAAACCGTTACCTCTTGCGTGGCCGTGCGGCCAAATACGGCGGGCTCATACATCATTTGCACCCATGCCGCCGGATAAGAATAACTGCCCGGAACCGGCGCGGAAACCAAGTAAGAGAACGTGTGTTCCCCGGCGGTTAAATAATCGGCAAAGGCGGCGATGCGCTCGTCATATTGTTCCGAGCGGAAGAACGAACCCCACCCCGGGTTTTGCAGGGAAGCGGCGTCCTCTGCGCTTTCCGTAGCCAAAGAGGTGTTTACCAGCTCAAACCCGGCCGGGATAAAATCCTCCAGCACCACAAACGAGCGGGACGTGGTATTCTTCACCTTCAGCGTAATTTTATAACGCTGCCCGGCTTTAAATTCCCGCACGGGGGAACCGTCCAGCGCGGTAATGGCGCGCTGCACGCTAAAGCCCGCGTCGGCCGGCGTATCAAACCGCGCCGGGGCGTATATTTGGCTTACCGTGTAGTATAAATTGCCCGCGCCTTTTTTGCTAAACACCGCTTGGGCTTCATCCGCCTGGGAGTAAACCTGCGCAAACGGCAAGCTGTCAGTACGGACGGTCAGCTCCCGCCCTTTAAAGCTGTAAGCCAGTTTTTGGGCGGCGCCCAGTTTGACTTCAGCGGTAAAATCAGGCTCTTGCGCTTCTTGGGTACGGTAATACGTATCCAGCGCGCCAAACACCGCCGCGTTTACGTTGGTGTTGGACCAATGCCCCTGCGCGTTTAACTGCCCAAGCAGCCAGTTCACCGCTTTATACGGCTGGGGCACTTCCACCCCGGCATATAAGGCCGACTGCAAAATAACGGCGGTGGTTTTTACGTCGTTAAAATGCAGCCAAGGCAGGGGCTGCTCTTGCTGGAAGTGCAAGGTCTGCGGCAGCATGACGGCGGTGGATAAAAGCAGCTGGGCCAATTCCTGGCGTTGGGCTTCGTCCCCGTATCCGCCGGCTTTTTGCGCTTTTAACAAATACGCCACCGCTGCCTGGGATAAAGAGTTGCGCTTGGCGTATAACGTGTTAAAGCGCGCGTCCAGCTTTTGCCCGTACAGGGAAAGCACATACACCGCATACGCGCGGGAAGCGTCTTTCTCCGCCTGGGCGTACGGGTAAGCCTGGGTGGTTTTATCCCCAAACGCATCAGACAGCCATTTCACCGCTTTTTGCAGGGAGGCTTCGTCCACCCGGTAGCCTTTTTGCTTGGCTAAATGGTTTACTTCCAGCGCGTAGGCGGTTACATACGGGTCCGGCAAGGAACCGGGCCAGTAAGCATATCCGCCCGTGGGGTACTGGTATTTGGACAGTTCGTCCAAAATATCCTGCGTTTGTTGGCGCAAAGAGGAAGTTTCTCCCAGTTTAAAAGCGTCTATCAAATCCGCCCCTTGCACTACAGGCAGGATTTTGGACATTTTTTGTTCCAAGCAGTCATACGGATACGTAAGCAAATACAGCATGGAGCCTTTTAAATTGACCAAAGCGGTAGAAGACAAGGCCGTTTCCACCCGGTTGTTGCCCAAGGGGTTTAGGTTGCTTGGTTTGGCAAGGGTTTGTTCTTCTTTGTTTTGGGTGGAAGAATAGGTGGAAAGGGTTTCCTCTTTTTCCACAGGCAAGACGTTGAGCTTTGCCTGCACGCCGTCTTTTTCTTTGCGGGCCTGGGCGGTAAAAGCCACTTGGGCGGGGCCGTCTTCAACGGCTTCACAATCCCAATACACTACGGCGGAAGCGCCTTTATCCACCTGAATGGTCTTTTCTTCCTGCGTCAGTTTGACGGCGCCCTCCGCCGCGGCGTTTACGGTAATTTGGCCTTTTTTGTCTTCATAATTATGCACTACCGCCCCGCAGGAGAATTTATCCCCTTTGCGCGCAAAGCGGGGCATATTGGCCGTAACCATAATGGGTTTGGATACTTTGACCGAGGTTTCCCCCGCGCCAAATTCCGCCGCCGTTACCGCCACCGCCATAATGCGGAAAGTGGTTAAATTATCGGGCAGTTTAAACGTTACTTCCGCGCGGCCTTTGGCGTCCGTCACTACGGAAGCGTTAAAATAAGGCGTAAACTCAAACCGGCCGCGCAAGTCCACGCCGCCCAATTTGCTTGCGTCCGATCCGCCGCCCCCGCGGTTTTCCCCTTTCTCGCCAAAGTTGCGCTGACCAATAATAAAGGCGCGGTTATCCGCCGTGGATACGGATAAAGCGCGCGAACCGTAAAACGCTTTAAACAAATCCGGCGTTTTATAAGCGGTAAGCGCCAAAACGCCCTCGTCCACCGCCATAACGGTTACTTCCGCCGCGGCGGCTTTTCCGTTTACTTTCGTGCGCAGGGAAAGGGTTACTTCCTCCCCGGGGCGGTATTCTTTAGCGTCCGCCTTGACGGTGGTTTCCACCTTGCGCATATCCGGCTGCACCTGCAGCACCGTATAGCCCTGCTTGCCTTGGGGTTTGCCCAAATCAAGCCCTTCTTCATCAAACTGGGTGCCGCTGCGCCCGCGCGCCAAAGTAACGCTTACATATACATTGGGCAAATACTCCGGCTTAACGGGCACTTCTACATAATCCGCCCCGCCTTTTACGGCAGTGGTCCAAGCGTCCAGCACGCCTTCGCGCTCCACGCTTACCAATGCCAGGGCCTCCTCATAGGGGGACTGTACCTGCACTTTGGCCGTTTGACCGGGCTTATAGGAGTCTTTATCCGTTTTTAAAGTTAAGACGTCGTCGTCCGTACGTTTCCAGTAGGCCTGGCCTTTGCCAAACACCATAAACTGAAAACCGCCCAATACTTTGCGGCCCGCGGAATCCTGCGTGGTGAACGTAACGTAATACTGCCCGGGCTGCGTGGGGGTATAGGAAAAATCATACCCTTCCGCCGGCAAAGTGAAAGAAGTGCCGGGAAAATCGGTTACTTTCTTTTCGCTTACCCATTCCAACCGGCCGGAAAGACCCGTTTTGCGTACGCTGAACCATTCTTCCCGCTGTATTTTGGCCTGTACCAGCGCGCTGGTGCGCACGCCTTTAGGCGTTACGGCGGCCACGTTGGCTTTTACGCTCTCGCCCAATTCTATGTTGGATTCTTCATTCTTTACACCCAAATAGAACCCCGCTGGATTAAGCCGCACGGAAGTACGGGCAAACAACTCTTGGTTGGAAGGGGATTGCACCCCCGCCTCCGCGTAAATGTCCATAGGCATATCCGCTTTGGGCATAATAACGGTAAGCGTTTTAGAGCCGGAAGCGTCTAACGTGTTCTCCTCGCGCGAAATGACTTTGCTTTGCGCGGCCCCTTCCGGGCGCAGGAAATACGGGGTAAAGTCATACCCATCAAAACCGTCTATGTCTACGGAATAAAGCGGGGATTGGCGCACCGTCCAAGATACTTTTCCGCCCGCCACCGGCGCCCCGAACAAATAATCCGCCGATACTAAAAATTTGGCGTCTTCCCCGGGGGTGTAGTTTTCTTCCCCGGCGCGCAGGTTTACTTTAAATTCGGCCTGTTTTACCGCTTCCACCCGGAAGGAATAAAAACCGCCTTGTACGTCCGCCCCGCTTTGGGGCTTAAAGGAAACGTCCCAGCTGCCGGTAACGGCGGAAGATGGAATATCCACCGTTAAATCAAACGTGCCAAAGGCGGAAGATACTTCCACCTCTTTGCTGGCGGCTTCTTCCCCGCGGGAATCATACACTTTTACCGTGCCGCGCACGTAGCCGGGCAGCGTCCACACGCCGTTTTTCAGCGTGCGCAAAACCCCTTTTAAATGCACCGTTTCGCCGGGGCGGTAAAGCCCGCGGTCAGAAAAAAGTTGCACTTGGCTGAGGGTTTCCTGGGGGTTGTAATCGTAGCTGATGTTAAAACGCCAGGGTTCCATGCCTTCGTTCCAGTCACTGCTTAACAGGGCGTCCCCGCCCGGACTGGAAACCAAGGCGTAAATTTCAGGCTTGCCCCAACCGGGTTTTTGCACGTCCAGCTTTTCCCAGCCCGGGGCATGGGCCAGGCCGTTCATATCGGTAGATCCGCTCCATAACACTTTATTGGTGCGGTCTCTCAGTTCCACGCCCAGGTTGGGCATAGGCTCGGCATTTTTTAAAGAGGTTACCCATACCAAAATGTCTTTGGGGGAAGTTTTGAGCGTAACCCCCAAATCCGTAATATTAGACAAAGCCTGCACCCAGCAGTAGCCTTCTTTGCGGTTTTTGCTGGGAATTTTTACCTGGCTAAACACAATGCTGTTTTGGGAAGTGGGTTGGAATTTTTCCAAATCAAAATAGGTTTCCACCGTTTTGTTTTTAGGCGTCTTGAACGCATAGTTGCCGGAAAAAGTGGCGTTTTGCAGCTCCGCCTTGGAACAATAAGAAATGCTTTGCTGGCGGAAAGGAATAATGTTTTCTTTGGAAAACACCGCCGCCTGCGTTTCCAACCCGTTTATATTGATAACGGAAAGCGGAAGCCGGGCCGGCAAATAACTTTCCAGTACGCCGGTTCCGCCCTGATAATCCACCGCCGGGCAGTAGCCCTCGTTGGTAATGGTAAACGTTTCTTCTTTGCCTAGTTTATTGCCGTAAATGTCCTTTAAATCAGGCGAAAGGGTTACCGTCACTTTTTGACCGGGAGACAGTTTTAAAAATGCAAGAGGCGTATCAAAATAAGCTTCTTTAACGGCGTCAGGTTTGTTGGCGGCTTCGCCCGCGGCGGGAAGCACTTCACGCCCAAGGGCGTTTTCGTCCGCGTCGGACAAATCCCCTTTGGCGCCGGCCGGGCTTACCTGCGCGGCGGCCAGCAAGTCTTTTAAACGCACCGGGGACGAAAACTTAACCGACGGCGAATACGGCAAACACCCTTCCGTTACGGCGCCCAGGGTTTTTAATTCCGGGTAAGTATAAAAAACCAGCTGATAGGGTTTTTCTAACCCCAAAGCGCCTTTCACCGCCGGGAAACCTTCCTTCACCGTCAGCGTATATTTTACGCCTTTGGGTAAAGTTTCAGACGGGCTGATGGCCAAAATATTGGCGCGCGTTTCCCAAGAAAAATCCCTTTTGTGTTCCGCTTCGCCAATTTCCCGCACCAACAAGGGCACGGTTTTGGTAACGGCGGAAGGGTCCCCCTTGCCGCTTACGCGGGACAATAATTTGGAAACGGCAGATTCTTCCGGCGCTTCTTCATAGGAAAGCTCCAAAAATTCCGCCGCGCGTTTTACGTCTGGCTGTTGGCTGAAAGTAAGATAAAAAGTAGGGTTTAAAGAAAGCCAGCGTTCATTTTGATAAGGGCGGGTGGAACGCACGGTAATGCGCTGGGTGGTAAACGTCCAGCTGTAATTCTGCGTCAACTTGGCCCCGTTTACCGCGGAGGCAAACCCTTTGGGCAGAGTAATAGTGTATAGGGTTCCCAGCGGCCAATCCTGCGCGGGTTCAAAAAGCAAAGACTGGGTTCCGCTGTAACGGCAGGAACCTTTTACCTGCGGCGTAATGGCAAGCGGGCACTGGTCTGAGGCCAAAGCGCTTTCCTGCGCCAGCTTGGCTACCGGCTGGTTAAACGTAACCGTAATGGGGGTTCTTTCCCCCATATAATTCTGCTGGCCTTTTGGCGTGGCGGACACCACTTTTAAGTCCGCCGCAAAGGCTTGAACACCCAAACTGCCTAGGGCCAAAAACAAAGCCCCGGCCAAAATCATTTTTTTCATCATGCGCACAAAGTAACCCTCCCCTTATCTGATGGGAATATATAAGGATATTGTACCTATTTTCATACAGTTAGGCTATCGGCTTTCGCCCGCACCGCTTTCCCCCCCTTTGGGCATAGATAAATTGGTATAATAAACAATATGTTAGGGCTTCATTGGAGAACCATTTTCAGCTTTTCTGTTTACCACCGCTTGGCGTTTGCCACCAAATGGCAGGCGGCGTGGTTTGTTGTGTATTTATTTCTAATCTGCTTGGTGGGATTAAATTTATTTGTGGGGCGGTATTTGGACGCGCAAATGCCGCTTATGATAAAAAACTTCCCGCTGGTTGCGTTTGAAAACGGGCGCCTGGTTCAACCCGCTGCCCCCACCTTGTTTGAAATACCCGCAAGCGGCTTTTCCATATTGTTTAACGCGCAGATGCAAACCCCCCCTTCCAAAGAAGAATTTATAAACAAAGGCCTGGCCGCCGCAGCCGGGCCGGATGGGCTTTATATGCCCACCGCCGCCGGCGTGCAAAAACAGCCTTGGCCGCAAAAAATCACTTTTAGCACCACGCAAGAATTTTTAAACAAACACAAAGACACCATTTCCGGCACGATAAACGCCATGGCGTTTATGAGCTCTTTTGTGATTGTGCCGTTAATGTTTGCATTTTTCTTTTGTGCCGCCATGACGGCGGGGCTGTTTTTCCGCCTGCTCAGCCGCCGGTTTGTGCCGCTTTCTTTAGTAGCCAAATGGGCGGTGTTTTTAATGGGGCCGCTCAGTGCGCTGTGGCTGATAAACCTGTTTATAGGCGTGCCGCTGTTTACGCTGGCGGTAATTATCGTGTCCATCATTTATATGCAGCAAATTTTTAATACCTTGCCGGAGGCCAAATAAATGCTTATTAAACTTATCCGCTCTTTCAGTTCCGCCCACCACCTGCCCGGGTACGACGGCCCGTGCCGCAACCTGCACGGGCACACGTGGAAAGCGGTGTTTTTAATAGAAGGAGAAATAGGCCCCGGCGGCATGGTGTGTGATTTTAAAACCGTCAAAAAACTGTTGGACGACAACCTGCCGGACCACCGCCTGTTAAATGACGTTCTGCCCAACCCCACAGCAGAACTGCTGGCCCAGCACCTGTTTAAAACCATTGGGGAAAAATTAAAACAGGAAAATTTAAAACTAAAAAGTTTGGAAATTTGGGAGAGCGAAAATGCAGCGGCCGTCGCTCAAGATTAACGAAATTTTTTATTCTATCCAGGGGGAAGGCAAACACACCGGCATGCCCGCCGTGTTTGTGCGTCTAAGCGGCTGTTCCATGCGCTGCCCCTGGTGCGACACCCAATACGCCCACACCGCTTTTACCCTTATGACTCCCCAACAAATTTTACAGCAAGTGCAAACTTTCCCTTGCAAAAACATCATTATCACCGGCGGAGAACCTACCGAACAGCCCTTACCCCCCCTGCTTGAAACCTTAAAAGCCGCCGGTTATACCATACACTTGGAAACCAACGGCTATAAAGATACGGACGTTTCTTTAATAGACTTTGTAACCGTTTCCCCCAAACGTTACGTAAGCCCGCACATGCTGGCCAAGGCGGACGTTATCAAACTGGTGGTGGGCCAAGAAACAGACTTGCAAGACTTGCAAAAATACTTTGCGTACCAAAACGCAAAAACACAGATTTATCTTCAGCCGCAAAGCAACTTACAGGAGAATATAGACCTATGCGTAAAAATAATAAAACAAAATCCGTTCCTGCGCTTAAGCCTGCAAACGCACAAAATGGCACATATCAGGTAACGGAAGAAAAAGTGCTTCAAAACCTGCGGGAAATATTGGCTTATATCGGCGATAATCCGGACCGGGAAGGCCTTTTGGAAACCCCCCGCCGCATTTTGCGCAGCTGGGATAAACTGTTTGGCGGCTATAAAATGCGCCCGCAGGACGTGTTAAAAACCTTTAAAGAAGGCTCCTGCGAGGAAATGGTAGTGCTGAAAGACATTGAGTTTTATTCCACCTGCGAACACCACCTGCAGCCGTTTTTCGGCACCATCAGCATAGGGTATTTGCCTAAAGGCAAAGTGCTGGGGATTTCCAAACTGGCGCGCTTGGTGGAAGTGTACGCCCGCCGCCTGCAAATACAGGAAAAACTGGTGGCCCAAATTGCCGACAGCCTAATGGAAACCCTCCAGCCGCACGGCGTAATGGTGGTATGCAAAGCCAAACACATGTGCATCAGCTCCCGCGGGATTGAAAAACACAACGCCGTTATGGTTACCAGCGCCATACGGGGCGCGTTTAAAAAACTGGAAGTGCGCAGCGAATTTCTGGAAATGATAAAATAACCGCCTATGACACCGCAGCTAATGGGCATTGTAAATGCCACGCCTGATTCCTTTTATGACGGGGACCCGCAAAATAACCTTTCCACCCTGTTTGCCAAATGCAAAGATTACGTGCAAAACGGGGCGGATATATTAGACATCGGCGGGGAGTCCACCCGCCCGGGGGCAACGCCTGTATCCGAACAGGAAGAACTGGCCCGCGTACTGCCGCTTATTAAAAAAGCACGCTTGGCTTTCCCCAAGGTGCAACTTTCACTGGATACGTTTAAAATACCCGTAGCCAAAGAAGGCCTGCAAAACGGCGTGAGCATTATTAACGACGTAAGCGGCACGCCCAACCCGGATATGTTTCATTTAGTAAAACAATACGAAGCCAAAATCGTCATTATGCACACGCGCGGAAACCCGCAAAATATGCAGTCTCTCACCCAATACCAAGATTTGCTGGGTGAAATAAAAGATTTCCTCTCCGAGAAGATTTCCCAAGCCCTTTCCTGCGGGTTAACCAAAGAGCAAATCATCATTGACCCCGGCTTTGGCTTTGCCAAAACCCGCGAACAAAATTATATACTGCTTAAACACTTATCCGTGTTTAAAGAACTGGGGGTGCGGGTGCTGGCGGGGCTTTCGCGCAAAACGTTTTTAAGCCAACAGTGTGAAAAACCGCCCAAGCGCAAAGCCCAAACCTTAGCCGCCAATTTAGTGGCGCTGCAAAACGGGGCGGACGTACTGCGCGTGCACGACGTAAAGGAAACGCGCAAAATAATGAATTTTTGGCAGGAGCTGCAAACCACCAAATGACCAAAGTGTATCAAACCCAAACCGGCGCATTCACCGCAAGCCACAGCCACGAGGGCACTTTAAACGAAGCCGCCCACTCCCATCATTTTACCTATGAGGTTACCTTTCACGGCCCCTTAAACCAGGAGGGATTTATGCTGGATTTCCGCCCCGTAGCCCAATTTTTGGAAACGGAAATTGACCAACGCCTGCAAGGAAGCGACTTGGGCGTTATTTTAAAAAACCCCACCACCGAAGCGCTTGCCATTTGGATTTACAACCGCGTAAACCAACATTTACCCCACGTATTTAGCGTAAAAGTGGCCGAAGAGCCCAACCGCTGGATTACCTATCAAGGAGAAGAATAATATGCCCCAAGCGGTATTAGGTTTAGGCAGTAATATTTCCCCCGCCAAAGCAAATATAGACAAAGCCGTCGCCGCTTTGGCGGATTTAGGCACGGTAAAAGAGGTATCCCCCTACATTATTTCCAAGCCGGAAGGGTTTACCAACCAGGCGGATTTCATAAACGCCGTGGTGATATTAAGCACGCCCTACCAGCCAAAGGCATTGCTTCGCAAATTAAAAGAGTTGGAAAAAAAATTGGGCCGTGTACCCACTTTTAAAAACGGCCCCCGGGTGATAGATTTTGACATTTTATTTTATGACAATATTGAATTTTTTGACGATGATGACGAATACCTGCTCATCATTCCCCACCCGCGCCTGCATGAGCGGGAGTTTGTATTAAAACCCCTTTCTTATTTATTGTCCGACTATGAACACCCCAAGTTTCACAAACCGGTGGTTCAATTATACCGGGAGCTTATGAAACGCAAAGGTAAACCGGACTGTAAAATATTGTAGAATGGAAATAACATTTCCAACAAAGGAGAAACTTATGAAGAAAGCCGCACTGCTGTTAGTTGTTTCCCTCTGTTTGGCCGCCTGCCACTGCGAAAGACGCACCACCGGCATTCCCTGCCGTAAAGCCGCGCAGCAAGCGCAAAAATGCCAAGCAGACTGCTTAAAATGCCCCTGCATGAAAACCGTGGCTGAAGAAGCCGCCCGCACCGCCGTAAAGGAATATACTGAAGCCCAAAAAGCGGAGCAAGAACGTTTGGCCGCCGAGCAGGCCCGCCAAAACGCCGCCGCCCAACAGGAAAAAGATTTTTCCACTATGGCTAATGTACGCCGCCACAAAACCGGCACGGTAGTGGTAAATTACAAAAACCCCATCCGCTTTGCTTGGGACAGCGACACCATTTTGCGCGTTTCCAACAGACAGTTAACCCAAACGGCTAATATTTTAAAGAAGTATCCCAACCACCACATTACCGTGGTGGGGTATACGGATTCTACCGGAGACCCTCTCTACAACAAAGACCTTTCTGAACGCCGCGCCAAAGCCGTGGCGGACGCTTTAATCAGAAAAGGCGTGCCGGAGCAGAACGTATCCTATAAAGGTATGGGCGCCACCAACTTTGTGGCTACCAATAAAACCTCTAAAGGGCGCGCCGCCAACCGCCGTGTGGAATTGGAACTTTCCGCAAAATAAAATTTCCATATCCGCAAAACCCCGGGCCGATATCCCGGGGTTTTTTATTTCTAAATAATCCCCCCTTTTCAGGGCAAATAAAGTAAAATAGTAAAAGCAGTTTTATTTTAGAAGGAGAAACAAGCAAATGAGAAAAACTATTTTAGTTTGCAGCATCTGCGCGCTTTTAGCCGCAGCCTGCACCACTCCCGGTAAACGCACCGCTTGGGGCGCCGCCGGAGGTGCTGCAGTGGGCGCCGCCGCGGGGGCCATCATTTCCCACAACACGGGCGGCAGCAGCGGCCAAGGGGCCGTATACGGCGCTTTAGCCGGTTTAGCCGCCGGCGGTTTGTTGGGTAACTATTATGACAAACAAGCCAAAGAGCTGGCCGCCATTGCCGAAGTGGTAAAGAGCGATAACGGCATTCAAGTTTTCTTGAAAAACGATATTTTGTTCGCCACCAACAGCAGTGAATTATCTCCCGACGCCATGCAAACGCTGACGGACTTAAACCGCGTGCTTAAAAAATATCCCCAAAACCGCATTGTGGTACAGGGGTATACCGATTCCACCGGTACGGACGCTATCAACAACAGCCTGTCCAAAGCGCGCGCCAAAGCCGTTTATGATTTCCTGTTGGGAAGCGGTTTGAAAACCAAAAGCATCACCTACATTGGCTACGGTTCTTCTAACCCCATCGCCAGCAACAGCACCGCTGCCGGCCGGGCGCAAAACCGCCGCGTAGTGCTTTCCATTACCGCTAACGAAAAAGACCTGTAATCTTTTCCAAGCGTAAAAAACCGGGCCAAAAGCCCGGTTTTTTATTGTTTTATAAGGATAATTTTTAGTCGTAAAAGATAGTTTAAACTGTTTGCCAAATTTGCTATGCTTTTATATATGAAAAATTGGGATACGCAACAATTAAAAGCGCTTCTTAAACTCATTGAGACCGAATCGGATGAATATACCGAAATGCTCCGCCCGGAATTAGCCGCCGCCATAAAGTCGGACCCGGCCCGCGTACAGCAAGCAATGGACAGCGCTTTTTCTTCTTCCGTGCCTCCTAAAGTACGTTACACGCTGGAAGAGATTTGCTGGGGCAACCTGGCAGAACAAGTATCCGCTTTTGCCGGCAAAATCAACCCGGATTTGGAAGAAGGGCTTTGGATTTTGGCTATGTTCGCTTCCCCTTCCGCCAAACGGGTGGAAATTACCCAAAAATTAGATAAAATCGCCCACGATTTGCGCCCTATTTTATTAAACGCCAAAAATCTGCAGGAAATAGCCAGCCTGATGGGCAAATACTTTTTCTCTACACTGCACTTTGTAACCCTGCCCGCCAATTTGGATATTAAAGACATATCCTTCGGGCGTTTTTTGATTAAAAAGCGCGGTTCCAGCCTTTGTAGCGCCTGCTTATACCAAACCATCGCCCAACGCTTTGGGGTGGAAAGCGGACTGGTGGATTTAGCCGGCCGCATTTTGGTTTTTATGCAAGACCCGGACCATGACCAAATTTTGTTTATAGACCCGCTGGACAACGGAAAAATCCTAACCAAACAGGATTGCAAAGATTATATTATAGCCCGTGAAATCAAATGGAATGACGAGTTCCTTTCTCCATTATCCTCCCGCACCATCATACGCCGTTTTATTGCCAATATGATTTACGTGCTAAATAAACTGCGCGATGAACGGCGCTTAAAATATTTGCGGAACTATTTGGAAATTATTAAAAACTAAACGGAGGAACAATGCCCCATTATATATATCTCATCGCCGCAGTTTTGTGTTTTGTAGGCGAGATGTTTACGATGGAATTTTCTCTGTCCTGTATAGGGATAGGGCTGACAGGCGCGTGGCTGGGCGCGTGGCTGGGTTTAAACTTGTGGTGGCAGGTAGGTTTTTTTATTATATTGGCCACTATCGCTTGGACGGGCATTCGCCCGTTTGCCCTGCGCCACTTGTATGACAAAGTAAAACACGTTAAAACCCCGGCGGAAGACATCATTGGCAAAACCGCCTTGGTGGAAACGGCCATCAACCCGAAAACCGGGGAAGGCCGGGTAAAAATCGGCGGGGAAAGCTGGAAAGCAACCGCTGATAAAGAAATCCCTGCCGAAACGCAATGCGTGGTGGAAAAGCTGGACGGGGTAACCGTTACCGTAAAAGAAAAATAATTTGGGTTGGGCCCGCACGTCATAAACGGGCGGGATAACTTAATAAAAAAGGAGAAAATATGCAAGAAGCTGCTGGAATAAGTTCTTTAGGGTTTTCGTTCTTAATCGTACTAGCCGTATTTGTTATCATTATGATTGCCAAAGGCATTGTGGTGGTAAAACAAGCCCAGGTAATGATTATTGAACGCTTTGGGAAATATTTAGAAGTACTCAACCCCGGCATCAACTGGATTATCCCCATTATGGATAAACCGCATTTGATGGAATGGCGGGAAAACCGCGAATATGTGGACGGTGCCGGACGGACGCGTTCCATTCCGCAAACCAGTATGCGCGACGTGATTGACATGCGCGAAACCGTGTATGACCTTCCCCGCCAAAGCGTAATTACCAAAGATAACGTAGGCATAGAAATTAACGCCTTGCTGTACTTTCAAATCACGGACCCGTTAAAAGCGGCCTATCAGGTGGAATCTTTGCCTACGGCTATTGAAAAGTTGACCCAAACCACGTTGAGAAACATCATCGGTGAAATGGATTTGGACCAAACCTTAACCTCCCGTGAAATCATCAAAAGCAAACTGCAGGTAATTTTGGACGAAGCCACCAACAAATGGGGCGTAAAAGTAAACCGCGTGGAATTGCAGGACATTATTCCCCCCGCCGCCATACGCGAAGCCATGGAAAAACAAATGAAAGCCGAACGCGACCGCCGCGCCATGGTAACCGAAGCCGAAGGTACCAAAACCGCCCAGATTCTGAAAGCGGAAGCTATCCGCGAATCTGAAATTAAAAAAGCGGAAGGGGCCAAACAGGCCGCCATTTTACAGGCGGAAGGTATCTCTGAAGCCAAAATTAAGGTGGCCACGGCGGAGGCGGAATCCGTAAAAATCGTAGCCGGTACGGTGGCGCAGTCTTCCAACCC
The DNA here is from genome assembly GCA_949298795.1 of uncultured bacterium. Taxonomy (GTDB): domain Bacteria; phylum Elusimicrobiota; class Elusimicrobia; order Elusimicrobiales; family Elusimicrobiaceae; genus Avelusimicrobium. The sequence continues at coordinate 2,896 of CASFXV010000022.1, read as the reverse complement.
GGCCAGCTATATGATTTCGCTCAAATACATTGAAGCGCTTGGCAAAATGACGGAAGGAAAAGACAATAAAGTCATTTATATGCCGTATGAAGCCAGCAACGTATTGGGCGCAGTAGCCGCCATTAAAGACTTAACCGGCGGCGTGCCCGCGCAAAACGCCGGGAAATAAAAAATAGCAAACTATAAAAAACCTCCGGTATCCTGCCGGAGGTTTTTTATATCCAGCGTAAGCCCCGCAATATTTTGTAGAATAAAGTAGATACACCAAACCGCCTGCCGGCCTGGGGCGGTTTTCTCTTCGTAAGGACAGGACTTATGGCGCAAGCCCAAGCATTACAAAAAAACCCGTTTAAAGCAAAAGCTTTATCCCAACTGTTAATTAAATTTTCCGCACCGGCCGTGGCAGGTATGTTTGTAAACGCCATTTACAACATTATTTCCCGCATTTACGTAGGGCAGCATATTGGCGCGCTGGGAATAGCCGGCATTAGTATATTATTCCCCCTGGGACTGTTGTTTTTGGGATTCAGCGCCTTAGTAGGCGTAGGGGCAAACGCTTTGTTTTCCATCCGCTTGGGCGAAAAAAAGACCGAAGAAGCCCAGCAAATTTTAGGCAACGCCTTTGTTATGCTGGCTATTTTATCCGGCGCCATTACCCTTTGCACTTATTTATTTCTGGACCCTGTATTAGGTTTCTTGGGGGCGGACCAAGAAGTTCTGCCCTATGCACGCGCCTATACCCAAACCGTCATGCCGGGTTATTTTTTATTTGGTATCAGTTTGGGTTTAAACAACTTTATCCGCTCTTCCGGCAATCCTAAAACAGCCATGGGCACACAGCTAATAGGCGCCGGGATAAACTTGGTATTGGGGCCTATATTCATTTTTATGTTGGATTGGGGAATGCGCGGGGCCGCACTGGCCACCGTATGCGGGCAGACGGTTTCTTTTGCATGGATTATGTTGTTTTTTACCCGTAAAAACAGCCTCTACCGCCTGCGTTGGAAGGCCTTCCGCTTAAAATGGCATATTGTTTGGGCCAGCATGACGATCGGTTTTTCCCAATTTGCGTTTCAAATGGCCTCCAGCATGTTAAACGTTATCTTGAACCACGCTTTGTTAAAATACGGCGGGAACGTGGCCATTTCCGCCATTGGGATTGCTATTAGCGTAAACACCATTGTTACTATGCCGCTGGTGGGGCTTTCCCAAGGGGCGCAGCCCTTAATTGGCTATAACCACGGGGCCAAAAAGTACAAAACGTCTATTCAAACCCTCAAAATGGCTATACGCTGGGGAACGGTAATTACCACGGCCGGGTTTATTCTTATTGAATTATTTGCCCGGCAGGTGGTGTCTATTTTTAACTCCACGGACCAGCAGCTTATATACTTGGCTTCTTACGCGGTGCGCGTATTAAATATTATGCTGCCTTTTGTATCTTTGCAAATACTTACCACCAGCTTTTTCCAAGCGGTCAACAAACCGCTGCAAGCCGCTTTGCTAAGTCTGTCCCGCCAAGTGTTGTTAGTAATTCCGCTGGTGCTGATTCTGCCGCTGTTTTTGGGACTTAACGGGGTTTTCTTCTCTCCCCCCATAGCAGATGCCATTTCTGTAATTATTGCGGTAAAACTGCTTAAAAATTATTTTGACCGCCATAAACAAAACTTCTTTTTCTCCAAAAAGCACTCCGCACGTTAAACAAACCCCGGGCAAAAAGCCCGGGGGTTTACAGTTTTTATCCTGCCTTAAAAATTTAAGGTTCTATCCTTTATCCTCATTCTTTAAAATCTCTTTGATACAATAAGTGTTCCCAACATCCCTTTATAAAATGCGCTTGTCTTTACAGAAACATGGAAATTTCCGGGACCTAACATTACCAGGATATTAAAATGTAAACAGACAGCCCCCCGTGTCCGGGGGGCTGTTCCTCGTTGGGGTTGCCAACGGGGAGGTCTGGTAATTTGTAAAAAGTCACCAACCGTTTTTACAATATAATGAATTGGGATCCTTTTGGCATTTCACGCCAACAATATTTCCGGAGAAACTAAATTGGTTAGGAATGGTGCCATAACCGCACCGTACACTCTCCCCTGGATTGTTTGGAGCATTAGACACCACCAAACATATTTCTCCTTCATTCTTTGCAGAACAGGTTGATTGGGTGCAAGGATCCGTTAAGGAATAGTTGCTGTATATAATTGTTACATTTGATGGAGCTATTGCTTTCAAATTCCAACAATTTCCACTTACAGAACTGTTGCAAGTAACATTGTAGCTTTGATTACCTTGACGGCACGCTCTTTCTACCCAGTTAGAACCAAAAACGATAGAAGGATAACCAGAATTACCGGAACCATTCGCTGTCCACTGATACTTTGGACATTCATAATAACAGGCCAAATCCGTATAGGGAGCAGAAGGACAGCACTCTGACTTATGGTTCATTTTATAACTAAAATCATCACAAGTTAACGAGGAACACTCCTCCAATTTATCGTACTTACACGCACTTTGGTTCCAAGTATACGTAATAGTACCTGTCTGCCCATCCGGACACTCTTCCGTATATCTCTGTCCTTTTGTGGGTTGGCAGACTTCTTCTTGGCAGTTATTCGTTTCTTTATAACTGCAGGTAGGTTCCCCCTGCCAGGTATATGTAATCGTTCCCGTCTGTCCATTCGGGCAGCTCTCCGTATACGTCTGCCCTCTGGGCGCTTGGCATTCCTGCGGCGGAGTTACATCCCCAGTCCCGTTGCATACCAAGTATACGTCCGTGTAGGTGGTGTTTTTGTCTACATCCGCACCCAACTCCAACTCCTGCCACGTTACCGTACCCGCACATCCAGGAAAATCATTGCTTATCTCATTAAACATATGGAAACTGTTTACTTTC
>CASFXV010000021.1 GCA_949298795.1 uncultured bacterium | reverse complement strand
TGAAACTGCTCATCGGCTTCATAGCTATTGTGATATTGCTGGTATTAATCAACCAATATTCGGGATGGGGGTTGGAGGATTTGCTTCCGGCACGGCCTGTAACCGTGCGGGAATTAACGCAAGAAGAAATGGCTTCTTTGCCTTCTCCCGTTAAAATAGACGAAAAATTTTACCGCAACTCCCCCAAGTCCAGCAACCCTTGGGTGGCCCCGTTGTACGGAGAGAAAAAGACGGCGTTAATCATCAACTGGAACGGGCACAACGCCAACCTGATAAAAGACTTTAAAAACCTGCTTAGAACGCCGGAAAATAAAGAAGCGTATCAACGCAGAATTTACAATATACGTTCGTCCGTGGCCGTTTGGAAGTATGATTCCGCCAAGCAGCTTCTGATAGAAACCTGCGGAAAACAAGCGGCCTGTATCATCAATCCCCAAACAAAAGAAATAGCGGTTCTCTCCCAACAGGACCCCAGCTACCTAGCCGCGTTTTTAAAAAAATACCAAAACTGGTAAATAAAAAATCCGCCTTGCAACAGGCGGATTTTTTATGGTGAGTCAGGCTGGATTGTTTTTTAAATACTCCCCGTGAAACCCGGTTGAAAAATGCACCGTTCGGCCTATAGCGGCCAATTTATGGGTTAAATCCCGCACGTATTGCGCGGCGTTGGGGCCGGTGTGCGCTTTACCGGGGTACAAATCATAAAGTTCCTGAAACAGTTCGTCCGTTACGTTGGGCATAATTACATTGGCGCCGCTTTGCAGGGCAAGCAGCCGCCCCTGCGGGTGCAGGCTTTCCATGGCGGTGGTGGCGGGAATGTTAATATCCGGCAAAAGTAACCGCATGACAGCCATTACTTTAAGGGATAATTCCAAATGCCCCTCTGGCGTTTCCTGCGCCAAAGGCGTTTGCGGGTGGGGGATAAACGGACCAATGCCCGCCATGTCCACCGGCAAGGATTTAAAAAACAGCAAATCATCGGCCAAACTTTCCAGCGTCTGCCCCGGCAACCCCACTAAAGAGCCGGAACCCACTTCATACCCCAAATCCTTTAAATCCCGCAGGCAGCGGGCGCGGTTTTGCCAACTCATGCCCGGGTCCCATTTGGCATAGAGGGCTTTGTCGGTAGTTTCTATGCGAAGCAAATACCGGTCCGCCCCCGCTTGGCGGTAAGCGGCGTATTCTTCGCGGGTTTTTTCCCCAATGCTTAAGGTAATTGCCAAACCCAGCTTTTTTATTTCCCGGATAATTTCCGCCATGATAGCGGAGGAAAACCATGCGTCCTCCCCGGATTGCAAAACCACGGTTTTATACCCTATTTGGGCAGCTTGGCGGGCGGTACTTACAATTTGCTGAGGGGTAAGGCGGTAGCGGCGCGCCTGTTGGTTGTCCCGGCGCAAACCACAATAACAGCAATTATTTTTGCAATAGCTGGAAAATTCTATTAAGGCGCGCAGATAAACTTCGTTCCCCACGTATTTTTTGCGTACGCGGTCCGCCGCTTGGAACAATAAAGAAGCGGCCTCCTTATCTTGCAATAAAAGGATAATTTCTTTTTTGGTCAGATGATGGGATTCTTCGGCCCGTTGAATTAGCTGCTTCACGGCCGCGCCCCTTTAGTAGCCAACAGGCGGCGGGGGAGGCGGAGGAACAGGCGCGGCCGGAGGCTGGGGGGTAAGCTCGTTTGTAAGCTCATTTAATAAATATTCAACCACCGTTTCCGGCGGGGCCATGTGCCCGTCCGGCCCGGCGGGAATAATCTTATAGCCCATTTCCCGCAAACAGGCTAAATTCTTCTGTACAGCCGGGTTATTATGCATATTTTGCAGCATGGACGGAGCCACCAGTTTAATACAGTCGCACGCTAAAGCCGTACAGCTGATTAAATCGTCCGCCATGCCGTGGGCTATTTTAGCCAGCATATTGGCGCTGGCCGGCGCAATCAGCAACACTTTGGCGCCTGTAGCTAATGTTTTATAAGGCTGGTTGGGCCCCTCTTTAAACATTTCTACCGGGCAGGGATTATTGGTAATGTCTTCCAAGGTGGCGGGAGCAATAATTGAAGAGGCGCTGGGCGTCATGACAGGGTACACGTCAAAACCATGCCGCAGTAACAAGGCGGCTAAATCCGCCGCTTTATATGCATACAAACAGCCGCATACGCCCAAAACAACTTTTTCATTGTCCCACATAAAAGCCTCCTTGGATATACCGATATTGTTAGTATAGCAAAAAAATAGGAAATTAGACCCATTTTTTACTAGGTCCGGCCAATTGGAGAGCCTAGGCCTAAATTAGGCCCCGCTTTGGGCCCAATGACCCTGTTTATTTTACGTCTAAAAAACTATCTTAGTAATAAGCAACAACCAAAGGCGGAGGTGAAAATTATGATCACCAAAAAAAACGTACTGTTTACGCAAATAACCAAAAAACGCAAGCTGGATAGAGAATTCGCCTGGATCAGCCGCGAGTTTAAAGATTTTCACACCCTGTCTGACATAGAAATCTACAATGCGGAAAAATACGCGGCCCTGCATTTAGGCTGTCAATTTTAACCATCTGAAGTAATCCTCCTACAAGTAACACCCAAAGCCCGCCGGCCAACCCTTCCGGCGGGCTTCCCTTTGGGCCCAGCAGCAAGGGGCCTAATGAAAAATAGGTCCAAAGACCCTGGTATTCAAACCTCAAACACTTTATTATAATAGTAGGGTCTTATTATGGGAGGAATATATGCTAAAAAAAATAAGTGTTGTTTTATTAATGATGTTTTTTTGTTTTCCAGCTTCTTATGCACAAAAAGCCCTTTTTAACAGTTTCATGAAAAAAATATCCTCAGCCAAAGAAGCATTATTTAAAAAGAGCACCTCCGCCGCCAAGCCGGCCGAACAGGCCGCCGCCCAAGCCGTAGCGGCTCAAGAAGGCGCCTCCGCCGCGGCCGAACGGGCCTCCGCCCAAGCTGCCGAGGCAAGAGAAAGAGCTGCTGCCTTTTTAGCGGAGGAAAGAGAAAGAGCCGCTGCCGAGGCAAGAAAAAAAGCCGAAGCGGAAAGAGAAAGCGCCAAAGCCGAACCGGCCGCTATGCCCGGTGAGGCCAGTCACGTAGAGAAAAGGATATTTTACCGACCGCCCCTCTGGGATGTTGGACGCCAATACCGCGCTCTCCGCAACCTACACGATTTTATCCCCAGGCGCGACTATGAAAACACCTTTTTCCTTTTTGAAAAAACACCCTCTAACGAATGGCTAGTAAACGGGAAAAACGTTGTTTTTGCCAGCCGCACGGAAGTTGCCAAATACATGGCCGCAGTTGAACAAGGGATAACTAACATACCTATGAAAGAGGGTGTAGTGCTACTGAAGATAAAACCTGCGTTTGAATTACAAAACGTATCATACAGGGTTTATACAAAGGTGCAAGATCTTAAAAATCATAAGTCCATTTCCAATATAAGCCATAAAGAATACGCAGAATGGCAGAACAAAAATGTGCAAGAAATGATTGAAAAAGGCGAAGGTATTGACTGGCAAGGGATTGACGACCTGCCTTATTAAAAATTTGCTATACTGTGGTTAACAGGAAAGGATAAAGAGCCGAAATATGTTCTTTATCCTTTTTATTTGGTATAATTAAACTGTACTTTTGTAAGTATAAAATAAATTAAAAAATAGGAGAAGATTGGTCTCCGGCTCGGTATCCCTTGGGATAAGAGATGCTTGGTCGGCAGGTTTCAATCTAAGTGTAAAAAAATTATGGTACTTTCCATGCAAGACAGAAAAGACATCATCAGCAAATTTCAGACCAGCGCCAATGACACCGGTTCCGCTGCCGTCCAGATTGCGTTGATTACCGAAAGAATTCAGTACATTTCCAACCACCTCAAAGCCAACCCGAAAGACTTTGCCGGCGAAAGAGGCCTCAACAAATTAGTAGGCCAGCGCAAACGCTTGTTGGCTTATCTGAAAAGAACTGACTTTGAAAAATACACCCAAGTCACCAAAGAATTGAAATTGAGAAAATAACCGCTTATGCAAAATTTTAACCATAACTTTGACATCCAAACCGTAGATGTGGAAGTAGGCGGGCAAAAAATTACTTTGCAAACGGGGCTGATTGCCAAACAGTCTGACGGGGCCGTAGTGGCCACGTTGGGCGATACCATGGTACTGGCCACCGCCGTTTCCACCAAGGAGCAAAAACCCGGTATTTCCGATTTTACTCCCCTTACCGTCAATTATAAGGAAAGAACCTATGCCGCCGGAAAAATCCCTGGCGGTTTTTTTAAACGCGAAGGCCGCGCCAGCAAAAAGGAAACCCTTTCCTCCCGTATTATTGACCGTACCATCCGCCCGATTTTCCCGGAAGGTTTCGCCTGCGAAACCAACGTAACGGCCATGGTCATCTCCAGCGACGACAAACATGACGCCGATGTACTTTCCGTACTGGCTTCCTCCGCCGCGCTGGTCATCTCCTCCATTCCGTTTAACGAGCCGGTAGCCGCCGTGCGCGTAGGCCGCATTGACGGGCAATTTATCATTAACCCCACCAAAGAGCAAGAAGAAGCCTGCGATATGGACCTGGTGATAGCCGGTTCCGCCCAGGGCTTGCTGATGGTGGAAGGCGGCGCCAAAGAAGTGGAAGAAAGCGCCATTATCCAAGCCATGGAAGCCGCTAAGCCGGAAATTGACAAAATGTGCGCCGTGCAGCTTAAACTGCGCGAACTGGCCGGCAAACCGAAATTTGAATACGTAGTGGAAAAGCTGCCGCAGGAAGTGGCTGATTTGGCCAACGGCAAATTCCGTGAAACGGCTAAACAAATCCTGCATGCTTTTTCCGACAAGCAAACCCGCGACACGCAGGTAGCCCAGTTAAAAGCTTCTTTTACCGAAGAACTGGCCGCCAACTATGGCGATAACGCCGCCGTGTATGCCGGCATTGCGCTGGAAAATATTATGTATGAAGAATCCCGCGCCATGGTACTGCACGAAGGGGTTCGCGTGGACGGCCGCAAGCCGGACGAAATCCGCCCGCTGAGCTCTATGGTAGGGCTGTTGCCCCGCGCGCACGGTTCCGCTTTGTTTACCCGTGGGCAGACCCAGTCTTTAGCGGTAGCCACGCTGGGCACGCCGGACGATAAACAAATGGTGGAAGGGTTGGACGACACCACCTACGAACGCTTTATGCTGCATTACAACTTCCCGGGCTTTGCCACGGGTGAATGCAAGCCGGACCGCTCTCCGGGCCGCCGCGAAATCGGCCACGGGGAACTTGCCCGCCGCGCTTTAATGCCGTTAATCCCGTCTGAAGAAGAATTCCCGTATACGATTCGCGTCGTGTCCGATATTATGGAATCCAACGGTTCTTCTTCCATGGCCAGCGTATGCGGCGGCTCCTTGGCGTTGTTTGACGCCGGCGTACCGATGAAAGCGGCCTGCTCCGGCATTGCCATGGGCTGCATCAGCGGGGACGGCAAATTCGTCGTTCTGTCCGACATTATGGGCTTGGAAGACCACCTGGGCGATATGGACTTTAAACTTACCGGTTCGCGCAAAGGGATTACCGCGTTCCAGATGGACGTAAAACTCAAAACCGGTATTCCGCTGGACGTTTTAACCCAGGCCATTGCCCAAGCCACCCGCGGGCGTATGCACATTATGGACCATATGGAAAAAACCATTGCGGCCCCCAAACCCAGCATTTCCCGCTTTGCGCCTATCATCTTTAAGATGAAAATCCCCGTGGATAAAATCGGCGCGTTAATTGGCCCCGGCGGCAAGAACATCAAACGCATTACCGACGCCACCCAGGCCAAAATTGATATTGAAGAAGACGGAACGGTTACCATCGCCGCCGCTAACAGCGACCGCTTAGACCAAGCCAAAGCCGAAGTGGAAGCGATGACCGCCGAACCGGAACTCAACAAAATCTATAAAGGCAAAGTGGTTTCCATACAGCCGTTTGGGGCGTTTGTGGAAATCCTGCCCGGGAAAGACGGACTCTTGCACATTTCCGAAATTGACAAAAAACGCATTAACAAAGTGGAAGACGTTCTCCACCTTGGCGATATTGTAGAAGTAAAATGCGTGGAAATTGACAATAACGGCAAAGTGCGCCTGTCCCGCAAAGTCTTGTTAAAATAGCTGTAAACAGTGGCAAAAGCTCCGCCCCAAGCGGCGGAGCTTTTGTTCTTTTTGATAAGGAGTTTTTATGCCAGCCGCAAATGACCTTTCTTGGATAAACCAACTAAGCCAAAAGTTGCAGGAAGCCTTTGGAAAAAGACTGCTGTTTGTAGGGCTGCAAGGCAGCCGGGCGCGGGGGGAACACACCCCGCAAAGTGATATAGACGCCGTGGTGGTACTGGACACGCTCTCGTTAGAAGATTTGCAAATTTATAAAAATATTCTCAACCAAATGCCCCAACAAGACAAAGCCTGCGGTTTTATCAGCGGGGCGGAAGAACTGAAAAACTGGCCCAAGCAGGAACTGTTCCAATTCAAAAACGATACGCTGGACATATACGGCCAGTTGGAACCGCTCTTGCCGGAAATCACCCGTCAAGAAGCTTTTTATGCCATGCAAACCGGTGCTGGCGCCATATACCATATTTTATGTCATTCCTATTTACACGGAAATATAAAAGAGGCGCTGCCCGGCGTATGTAAAACCGCTTTTTTTGTTTTACAAGCCCAATATTATTTAAAAACCGGGCTTTATGTTCCAACGAAGGTCAAACTTTTACCGCTGCTGTCCACCAAAGAACAAGGTTTTATTCAAATTTGTTTAAATGGGGGGGAAATAAATAATCCCCAAGAACTATTTGAGCATTTGTTAACTTGGAGCGGACACATATTGAGGGACTCCTCCCTCCTATAGAAAGTTTCTAAAGACCTATGCTTCACATAGGTCTTTAGTCTCTTGTTTGGGACCCCGTCAAAACTTATACTATAAGTAGTTAAAAGGGGGATATTATGAATCAAAAATTGTTATTATTGTCTATTGCTGTCATGTTAGTACCCGGGATGGTGCATGCCCAATACCAACGGCAAGTAAACTTAGGCGGGGGGTTTGTATTAAATACCAAAACATATAAAGAGTTGGATTGGAAATCCGTCCAACCCTCATATGACAAAGACAACATGATACCTGTTTCCGCTTTGCGTTTGCCCAAACCGTTGCCCAAGCAAGAAGAGGTTGCTTCCGTCCCCAATAGGGCCGAAGATACTCAAGCCCTGCCGGCCTCCCATATTTTAGCGCTTCACGCCAAAGAGCAAATGTTAAAAGGCTTAGACCCTAAGCATATGCAAGCCGCTACGCTTGATCAAAACCAACTGTCTGCGCATAAAAATACAAAAAAGAAAAAAGAATTGTCATTAAAAGACGTAAGCCGCTTTGCCAAACGTCACTCTAAAATGTTAAAAAATATTGCTCAAAAACGTAAATTGAATCAAAATCTCTCTAACGAGGAAATGGCAACCTGGTTTCAGTTTGAACAAATGCGCGCCGATGTATCCAACCAAGAGTCGCCTGCGCTGCTGGAAAAAGGATTTCCTCGCGCGGCTTTAAAACGTTTAGGGGTTTCCTTCTCTCAAAAAGACAAAGCACAACGGGAAAAATATGAAGCGCAGGCTTCTCAAAGAAAAGTGGAAAACCAAAAAATTCAAAATTATAATTTAACAACCAACCCCACGTTAAATTAATCAGCGTGGTTACCAAGGGGATTTTGCTTGTAGCAAAATCCCCTGTACGGAAATAAAATAAATGTTATAGTAAAGCAAAAACCATAAGGAGTGTGAATGAAACGGCCTTTGTTTAGTTTGTTAGTAAGTGTGATAGCTGTGTCTGCTCTGCAAGCGCAACCCCAAAAGCAGATTAATTTGGGCGGCGGATTCGTACTTAACACCAAAATCCCGCTGGAAATGGCAGACCAGTCTCTTAACAATTTGTTCCCCGTAGAGATGAATAAACAGACCCCCTTCCTGTCCGTTATGAATACGTCCGAGCAACAAAAACAACAAGAAGAGCGCCCCGCTAAAAAAGAACAGGTACGCACTATATGCGGGGAATGGGTGGCAAAAGATGAAAATTTAATATCCGTATATGAGGGGAAAGACTGGTACATTCAAAAATCTTCTTCCTGTGCGCAAGAATATTATTCGCAATGGAAGAAACAGCAGAACTTGTCTTTTATCCAAGAAAAGCAAAAACGTTTACAATGTGAACAACAGCTTAAAAATACGCCCTCTGCGGTGGCCATGCCCATTTGCCCTATATGCGGCAAACCGATAGACGCCCGCTGCGGAGCGGTTGCCGTCTTGCTTGATGACAACGGCAAAAAACAATATACCCACGCTGATTGCAAAGCCAAAAACCGCTTTGACAGACAATCCTATCAACTGAAAGAAATTTTAGGCATCAATGAAGATAACGCCACCCCTATCCCGTTAACGGAAACTTCCGCCTATTTAAGCCAACAAGCCAAAGATAATGCCGTGGCAAAATTAAAAGAAATATCCATATCCGCTGCGCAAGCCGCTCCAACCAAAGTAACCCAAGAGGATATAAACGCTTTTATAGCTAAATATGGCAAAAAATTAAATAAAGCGGGTGAAAAACAACGTAAAGGGATAGCCCTCTCTGCCGATGACCAAAAACTAGTGGCGCAGTTTGAAGCTTTACACCACGCCTACAATGCAGCTAACGAGGCTATCTCTCTACCAGAAGATTTATCCGCAGAGGATTATGTTCCTGCTCCCAGCAAGCGCCAGCAAAAAACCTTTCTGCCGGATGCAATCACCCCCCAGGCAAGCGTACAAAAACAAGTGGCCGCTATCCAACCGCTGGCACCTGCCGGGCTGACAGCAGACAACCTCCCCGCCTCTGACGTGCCAGATGTTTCCCTGCCTAAACCCCAACAAGCGCCCGCCCTTGTTGCGCAACCCAATACATCTTTTGATGGCAAAACATACCGTATTGTTACCAAAAAGATGATGACCCGCTTTAAACGTAATAACAAAAAAGACATGCTGATGATTGAAACGTTAGCTACGTCCGGCGCCAGCAGCAACAATCCCTTATTAAACGCCAAGGCACAAACATACAAAACCCTTACGGAAAGCTACCAGTATTTGCAAACCCCGCAAGGGAAAGCGGCCTTAGCGCGCGTCCAAGCGTTTGAAAAGCGACATGAAGAAAAAATAGACATTATCCGCCAGTGGGTGAACTATCCTTATCCCCAAGATACACCGGAAGGCTTCAAACCCTTAGTGAATGAATATAAGCAAATATTAAAAGAAGGCAACCTGAGATTATAGTTTCTAACGCCCATCTATCCGGCAACCCCGCCATATAAGCGGGGTTGCTTTTGTATAATATATCTATGCTGGGGAAAATAAGTAAACCTATTTTGCTTTTTGTGCTGATCGTTTCTTTGCTAAGCGGCTGCGTTTACCGCAAAACCATACCCTTTCCCAAAATCACCGTTTCCGCCAAACCGACAAATACCCCTGTTTCCATGCTGGTTTTTCAGGATGTGCCTTCCCCGTTGTTTTTTGACTGTACCTCCCCATGCTGCGCAGCATACACGGGGTTTGAATTTTCTGTGGAGCCTGCCCTGTCCCAAGCTTTTATAACGGGGCTTCTATCCGCCGGTATCCAAGCCGCGGCGGGGGGAAAAGATACCCCTATTTCTTCTTATGGCTATACTGCCCAGGCAGAATTTTTTCCAACGTTTGCCCAAATGCAAGCATGCAAGCCGCTGGCCCGCTACCCCAAAATCACATCCTATTCTCCGTTTAACGCCCATTTGCGCCTAACCATACGCCGGGCGGACAATAAAGAAACCATCGCCCAGTACGAAGAAAGCCTTCCTGTTACGCCCAAGTTTTCCTTTTCTTCCCGTTCATTGAGCGCTTTGGCACCCTTTACCTTTGGACTATTCACCCCCATTCAAATGCAGGCCATGGGGAAGGACCTTTCTGTCCAACTTCAGGCAGCTTTGCAAGAGCTGATTTCCAAAATAATTATTTATATTCAAGAAGATAAACAATCATTTTTCTCCTCCGCTTATGCACAAAGCGAAGATGTTCCGCCCTCTTTAGGCAAATACCGTCAATTATTGCAAAGCGTAGCCCGCTTAAAAAATCCTGCCGGAGGGGAAGAAGGCTCCGCCTTTTTTATTACCCAGAACGGCTATTTATTAACCGCTTCCAGCTTGGTAAAAAACACCCACTGGGCGGAAATTACACCCGCCTCAGGCAATAAACCTTTGCGCGCCTATGTACAAATGCGCAACACCGCCCGCGGCATTGCCTTATTAAAAGCAGAGGGGGAAAATTACATTCCGCTCCCGCTGGAAACCCAAAACCCGCACGCCTTTAAAGGGGAAGAGGTAATTTCTTTAGGAACGGGACCCAGCCCGCTTACGCAAGGCATTTTAAGCGGGGTAAGCCGCATAAACGGAACCCGCTACCTGCTGGCGGATACGGCTTTTGTAGCCACTCACACCGGAGGCCCTTTGCTAAAAGCGGACGGCGCAAGCGTACTGGGGGTAAACACCGGCCCGCAGCCTCCGGCTTTAAGCCAAGCGGTCAGCGTATTTGAACTAGAAAAAATTTTCCCTCAAATTATAAAGGAAATTTTTCCAAAAAGCACTTCCAACGCCTCTTTTATACACCCCGAGGCTAAAAATTATGTAAAATAAAGGGAAGCAAATTTTTGTAAATTTATAACCGAGGTTATTTTCTTTATGAAAAAAACAGCAGCCAAGAAGAAGCTTTCTGCCCCTGCCAAAAAAACGGCGGTAAAAGAATCCCCTATATTAAAAGACGTGAAACAGCTTTACGGATTCATGCAGGAAAATTCTTTAGATACCATTGAATATAACCAAAAAGGCCTGTACCTGCGCTTGGTAAAAGCCAAACCGGCTATAATGCCCCTGCCCGTTAATGTGGGCGGTGCGGCTCCTGTACAGGGCGGGGCTCATCCGGCCGCCGCGCAGGAACAATATAAAGAAGTAATCAAATCCCCGTTAATGGGTATTTTCTTCCGCGGGTCCACTCCTTCCGCGCCGCCGTTTGTAAAAGAAGGCGCTAAGGTGGAAAAAGGTGACGTGATTTGCCTGATTGAAGCCATGAAAGTATTTAACGAAGTACGCGCAGAGTTTCCCTGCGTCATCAAAAAAGTATTGGTGGAAAACGGCAAACCCATTAAACAGGGCGACGCTTTGTTTGCCATTGAACGGGCTTAATTATGAATCCTTTGCAAGAAACCATTCAAACCGCCGCGGCGCGGATTATGGAATACTTGGCGGAAAATAAAACCGCTTCTTCCTGGAAGCTTAAAATCAATATCCGCCTGTCCAGTTCCGTATTATATATGGCATTGGGCGTTTTGTACGCGGAAGGCAAAATCAAGCTGGAAGCGGACGAACTAAACTATAATGTGTCTTTAGCCCAGCCCCAGGCGCAGGAAACAGCCCCTGGGCAGCAGGCGGCCTAAAGCCCGTTTTTACACCCAAAGCCCGGCCTATTTACTTTGCCGGGCTTTTGTTTTTATCAACCCGCGCAAAGGGGTTGAGCCTAGACGTACGCGTCCAATTACAAACCTTTTAAAAAAATGTAAAATATACAGGTATGGCCAGATATTATTATACGTATAAAAAATCCAAGAAAAAGACAAAAAAGAAAACTTCTACCCGCTGGGTACCCACCGCCCTGTTTATTTTAGGAGCGGCGGCCTGCGTATGGCTGTTTTGTATTTTATGGTTTAACGTAGGGCGCGGAGCCATAGGGGAAAACATATCCCGTGAGCTGTACCAACTATTAGGGCAAAGCGCGGCGTTAATTCCTTTATTTCTGGCTTACTGGCTGCTGCAAAGCATACGCCAAAAAAGCGCGGCGTTTTTATTCTTTTTGCTGGGCTCGTGCGTTACCGTGTGCGCCTGCGCCAGCTTTTTAACTTTATTAAAGCTTATTTTAACGGATTCCCAAATTTCCGGCGGGCAGGTGGGGCAAAGCATTTTTTATTGGTTTCAAGGCATAGTGGGCTCTTTTGGGGCGGGGTTGTTTTCGTTAGCGCTCATCTTGGTGGGGCTGCATATGCTGTTTGCCATACCGTGGGCCGTAATTGTGCAGAAAACGGGGGAATTTATACGTTATGATTTTAATGAATGGATGGACGCGCGCGCGGAACTAAAAGAAAAAGTGTCCAGCGGCAAAGAAGCCATTAAAGAAAACACCAAGCAAGAAAAGAAATCCGCCCTGCTGCAAGAGGGGAAAGCGTCTGAAGAGGATGATACTCCCCGCTCCAAGCCGGAAATACGCCGCCCGGTGGCGCAAATGATTAAACTGCCCCGGCCGGAACAGCTGCGCGCGGAAAACGCCGTCCAACCCGCCTTGGAAGAAAACCCCGCCGCCCATCCAGACGGGGAACGCCCTAAATTTGACCCTAAAACCTTCCGTTTGCCTTCTTTAGATTTGCTTAATGACCCGGTAAACAACGGCATTGTAGGCCCTACGGATGAGGAAATCGCCCAAGCCACAAAACGCTTGGAACAAACCTTAAAAAACTTTGATATTAAAGCCAGCGTAACCGGTGTATCGCCGGGGCCGGTGGTCACCCGTTATGAAATCAAGCCGGACCCGGGCGTCACCATCGCCTCCATTACCGCGCGCACGCAGGATATACAAGCCAGCATGGAAGCCCGCGCCATCCGCGTGCAGGCGCCTATCCCAGGCAAAAACGCCGTTGGGTTTGAAATCCCTAACGAGCGCCCCGTCATGGTTACCATGAAAGAAATTTTGCAGTCCCCCGTATACGCCAACTCTAAAGCCGCCATTCCCATCGCCTTAGGGCGCTATGCGGACGGGGAACCCGCCGGCTCCGTGGCGGAAAAATGGCCCCATATTTTGATAGCCGGCGCCACCAACAGCGGCAAATCCATTTGTTTGCATTCCATCATCATGTCCATCATCTATAAACTGCGCCCCGATGAGGCCAAATTCTTGATGATTGACCCCAAACGCGTGGAATTAACCTTGTATGAAGGCATTCCCTATTTATACGACCCCAAAACCTCCTGCGACGATGTAGACGTAGTGACCGACGCGCAAGGGGCGGCCAAGTCTTTGCAAATGCTGGTAAAAGTAATGGAAAAACGCCTTAAAATTATGCAGCTGGCCAAAGTAAAAAATATGGAAGGCTACAATAAATGGGCCGAAGCCAACGGCGAAGAGAAAATGTTCTACATTTTTGTCATTATTGACGAAATGGCGGACCTGATGCTTCAAACCAAAGCTTCTATAGAAGATTCCGTACAGCGTTTAGCCCAAATGGGCCGCGCGTTAGGCATACACCTGATATTGTGCACCCAGCGCCCTTCCGTAAAAGTGATTACGGGGGTTATTAAGGCCAACTTGCCTTCCCGCATTGCGTTGCAGGTGGCTTCGTCCATAGACTCTAAGGTTATTTTAGACAGCACCGGGGCGGAAGACCTGCTTGGGAGGGGAGACATGCTGTACCAAAGCACGTCAGACAAAACCCCCTTGCGTATACAGGGCGCCTATGTGTCTGAAAAAGAAATCAACGCCGTGGCGGACTTTTTACGCGCCCAAGGCGCGCCGGATTACCCGGTGCAAATTGTGGCGGAACAACAGCCCGGCGGCCGCCCGGCGGACGGCTTAGGCGCCAGCGGGGAAGAAATTTTGCAGGCGCTGGAACTGATTAAAGAACGCCGCCGCGTATCGCAGGACTTGCTGAAAGCCAACTTTGGCTCCAGCGCGCGCGCCACCAATATTTTAAGCGTGTTGGAAATGAAGGGCTATATTTCCAAGCCGGAAGGTTCCAACCGCTGGGAAATACATTATGAAATGATAGACGCGGGTATAGAGGAACTAAAAAACCCGCCCTATGACCATAACTACCAGGAAGAAACCTATGAAACCGTTTATAAATAAAACCTGCCTGCTGGCCATATGCGTTTTATGTGCGGCCTGCAGCGTACAGGCTAAAGAAAAGGCAGCTGAACCCGCCGCCCAGCCGCAAAAACCGGCTCAAACTCAAACAGCCTCCGCTAAAGACCCCGTACAGTTGCTGCGTGAGTGGGACGCCAAATTAAACACCCTGGAAACGGCTTTTGAACAGACCTCCTCCTATGACGGAGTGGTTATCAGCCGGTCCCACGGCAAGCTGTATTATAAAAAAGCAGGCAATCTGCTGCGGCTGGATACGCTGGATGATGACCAAAAGACGGACCAATCCGCCGTGACTGACAAAAAAGTCTTAAAGGTATTAGACGCCAAAGCCAAAGTAATTACCTCCGGCGCGTGGGCGGACTGGGTGAACGGACAGCCCAACAAGGCTTTGTTTGATTTTGGAAATTACTCCGCCTTGTTAGACGCGCACCGCGCCACGGTGTTTTCTTCCAGTCCCCAGCGCGTTATTTTGCTTCTCACCCCTAAAGACGAGAGCGATTACAAATTATATTTATTGTTAGACCCAAAGGAATATTTCCCTCAAACCATTATTATTGAGGCCGATTTGATGCAAACCAAGGCGGATTTAAAAAACACGGTAAAAAACAAATCCGTTTCTCAAAATTTATTTAAAGAGGTTCTAGCCAAATGATGACCCTTGCCAATAAAATTACGTTAAGCCGCGCGGGCTTATCCATACTGATGTTCTTGTTTATTTTAATGCCTTTCTATTGGGCCCGCTTTATTGCCACCCTTATTTTTATAGTAGCCGCCTCTACGGACTGGGTGGACGGCAAAATAGCCCGCCAAACCAACACCATTACCCCGTTTGGGGCCATTGTGGACCCGTTTGTAGACAAAATTTTAGTGTGCGCGGCCTTGTTTGCCTTTGTAGGCATTAAAGAATTGGACGTGCCCATTTGGGCGGTATTTTTTATTATGCTTAGGGAGTTGATGATTTCTACCCTGCGCGTAATTGCCGCGCTGGAAGGCAAAGTAATGGCGGCGGAACGCTGGGGAAAATTTAAAACCGTTATTCAAATGACGGCGGTGGGAACCATCTTTTTTGTGCTGGACGTATACCACCTGATGCTAATGACCCGCGGCGCCACACGTTACGTGTTTGAAATTACGTTTTATACATTAAAAACCATTCCTTACGGCATTACCGCCATTGCGGCCGTTATTACGTGGATAAGCGCCATTTCCTACTTAAAGAACAACTGGGAACTGCTGGAAAAATCTTGGGGTATGGACGCATGCAAACGCTAATACGTATGCTGGCTACCGGCTTTTTTATAAGCTATCTGCCGCCCTTGGTTTTTAAGTTTAAAAAAAATACCGGCGCTGGTTTTTTAGGCACGCTGGTGGCCGTACCGTTTGTTTTTATCCTGCCGGCGGATTACATGCTGTATCTTATCTTTTTGCTGGCTTTTTGGGCATTTGCGGTATATATCTGCAAAAAAGTACAATTTAAGGGATATACCGGGCATGATAACCCAAAAATAGTAATTGATGAAATGGCCGGTTATTTTACGGCGGTGCTTTTTTTACCCCGCCAGTGGCCGTATCTGTTGGCGGCGTTTGTATTGTTTAGAACGTTTGATACGCTAAAACCTTGGGCCGTAAAAATGTTTGACCGTATGGAAAATGCCTTTGGCGTAGTGTTTGATGACGTGGCCGCCGGGCTGATGGCCAATATTTTAATACAGCTTTTTATTATATTTGTCGTTAAAAGCTAATTGAAGGAGATTAAATTACATGGAACTTTCCAATATGACCAATCTGCGAGAGATTTTTTCCGCCGGCGGGCCGGTACTTATTTTGCTGATTTTGCTGTCCATTTATTCTTTGTCCGTCATTTTTGAGCGGTGGGTCAAATTCCGCCGTTCTATAGGCATATCCCGCAAATTAATTGCTTATTGCCGCCATCCTTTACGTTCCTATAACTTCCCTAAGGTAGAAGACGCCTGCCGCAAGGATATTACCAACGACACCCCGGCTTCTAACTTAATTTTGCGTTTACTGCAGGAAAGAAGCCGTTCCAAAGCGGAACAAAAAGAAATTGCCGCTTCCGTAATTGACTGGGAAGTCACCCGCCTGCAAAGCCGCCTAACTGTACTGGGCACGCTGGGAAGCATTACACCGTTTATCGGGCTTTTTGGTACCGTCATTGGGGTTATGCACGCGTTTAAAGATTTGGCGTCCTCTTCCGCGGCCGCGGCGGGCGCCTCGGTGGTGGCGGCGGGTATTGCAGAAGCCCTTATCAATACGGCCGCCGGGCTGTTTGTGGCTATTCCGGCGGTTATTGCGTATAACTATTTCTTAAGCAAAACCAATTATTTTGCCAAAGAACTGGAAAATATCGCCGATGAAATTATCTTTAACCAGGTACAAGAATAATGGCTCATAAACAAAGAACCGTCATGGCGGATATTAATATGGTGCCGTTTATTGATATCACGCTGATACTGCTGATTATTTTTATGGTCATGAGCCCGCTTTTGGTGCAAATGCAGCTTAGCGTAGATTTGCCCCGCGCCAAGGCCATTAATACCACGGCGGAGGACGACGTAATCCGCGTGGAAGTGCTCAAAAACGGGGCCATTATCGTGGCTGAAAAGAAAATTTCCGCCGCCGCGCTGGAAAAAGAACTCATTTTGCGTATGGGCAAAGCCAACAAAAAAACCATTTTGGTACAGGCGGATAAAGAAGTACCCATACAAAACGTGGTGGACGTGTTTGACGTAGCCAAAAAATTAGGCGCGGCCAAACTGGGTATTGGGGTTTTATCTAAAAGCTAATGAACCGCTATCTTGCGTATTCCGGCGGAGTGCACGCCTTATTGTTTTTACTGCTTTTCCTGGTGATGTTACCCGCCGGGAAAAAGGTTTCCGCCACGTATACCATTGATTTTATAGGCAGCGGCAAAGTGGTAGCCACTACCGGGCAGGAGGCGCAATCCCCGGTGAAAACCCAGGCCCCCAAAGCGCCGGAAGTAAAAGCCCAGCCCGTTGCCAAGCCGGAGGAACCCGCCAAACCGGCGGCCAAACCCGCTAAAAAGGCTTATACGGCTAAAAGTGAAATTACCACCAAAAAACAAACCGCCAAGAAGCAGCAGGCCCAGGCCCCGCTGGCGGCACCCAGCGTGTTAGATGAAGGGGAAAACACCCAAAAAGACGACGCCCTTCAAGCCAGTAAAGAGGGGGAATTCCAAGGCGGAAACATTCAAACAGATTTTGCAAATTTTCCCTATCCTTGGTATATTACACAGGTGCGCAACTCTCTGT
The DNA here is from genome assembly GCA_949298795.1 of uncultured bacterium. GTDB lineage: Bacteria > Elusimicrobiota > Elusimicrobia > Elusimicrobiales > Elusimicrobiaceae > Avelusimicrobium. The sequence continues at coordinate 3,089 of CASFXV010000021.1, read as the reverse complement.
GGATTGAGTGGGAAAAACGCCGTCCCGCCGGGGATGTGCTTTCCGCATTGATATCTTTTTCCATCATGCGGGACGGAAAATTAAAAAATGTGGAAGTGCAGCGCTCTTCCGGCGACGATACCTTTGACTTTGCGGCTACTTCCGCAGTAATTAACGCAGGGCCTTTTGCGCCCCTGCCTATGTATTATGAAAAAGATGAACTAACCGTGGCGGTAGAGTTCAAACAGGAGAAATAGCTTATGACAGGTTGGCAACGTTTCGGCCTTATGTTGTTATGTTATTTTGGGGTAATGGTATTGTTCCCCAATTATGATGCAGCCGGGTTTTATTTTGCCGGTATCACCCTAATGATGTGGACGGGAGTTATCTTAATTTTAGCCGTCATTAACAATATATTGGGGTTGTATAATTTCCCTAATTTTTGCCGGTTTATTACGCTTGTTTTTATTGCGGCGGTATTATTTTCCCTATTGTGGTATTTCCCGCAAAAAGATAACGTAACCCCTATCAATAAGTTAAAATACGGGGAATTTCCCACCATGCAGGACGTTAAACGCGGCATAAACCGCTTTACATTTAATTTTGATTTCGTCCGCCGCCGCGCCACCCGCCCGGAAAACTTTATTAACCAAGAGCTGGAAGACAATAAAGAAAAAATAGATGAAACCAACCAAGCCATTAAAGATGCAGCTGAAAAAGCCAAAAAGCAGGCCGCCAAAAAAATAGAGCAAACGTTGGAAATTGAGGTAGAATAAACACCATGAAACCCACCGTACTCATTACCGGCGGCAACGGCTTTATAGGCCGCAAATTGACGGACCTGCTGCTTTTGGAAGGCTTCAACGTGCGGGTTACTTCCCGCCGTACGCCTAAACATCAGCCGGCTAATCCTGCTGTAAAAATAGTGCGGGTAGATTATGACAACGTGGACAGTTTAAAACAAGCCATGGAAGGCTGCCAGGGGGTTTTTCACTTGGCGGCCGCCATTTTTGGCTTCAACCGGGCGGATTTTGAACACGCCAACGTAACCGCCGCCCAAAACGTAGTAGCCGCCGCTAACCAAACCAAAGGATTGGAAACTTTTGTGCATGTATCCAGCTTGGCGGCCAGCGGCTATGCCCCCGATTTGCAACACCCCCGCACGGAAGCAGACACCCCTGCCCCCGTTTCCGATTACGGACGCACCAAACTGGGGGGGGAACAGGCTGTACACACCTTAAAAGAAGGTATTAAATGGACGATTGTCCGCCCGCCTATCGTATACGGTAAAAATGATTCCGGCGTATCTAAAATTGCCGCGTGGGTAAAACGGGGGCTTATGGTAAATACCTCCGGGAACGGATATTTCAGTTTTGTACACGTGGACGATTTGGTCTTGGCCTTGGTTACGGCTTATAAACGCTCGGATACGGCCGGCCAAACCTATTTTGTGTGTGAAAACGCCGTGTACAGCTGGCCGGATTTTATAAGCCGCATGGCTGCCGCCATGCGCGTGCATAAACCTTTTATGCCCAAGGCCCCCGTGTGGCTGATGCGCGCGGCCGCTTTTTTATATGAAAGCATTGCCCGCGTATGCGGCATAGAACCCGCTTTAAATTATGACAAAGTAACAGAAGCCATTATCCCCGGTAATTGGATATGCAGCAACAAAAAATGGACGGAGCTGACCGGGCAAACTTTTACATGCTTGGATGAAGGCCTTAAGAAAAGTTTCTAAAATTTTGTTATAATATGTATGTTGTTACTGAATAAACAGTAACAAAATAAATAGATTTTGGAGAGGTGGCTGAGAGGCCGAAAGCGGCGGTTTGCTAAACCGTTATACGGGTTAATTCCCGTATCGAGGGTTCGAATCCCTCCCTCTCCGTATTTAGACGAGAACCCGTTTCTTAGACGAAGCGGGTTCTTTTTTGCCTTTTTTACGACGAGAAACATAGTAAGATGTGTTAAGGGTTGTTAAGGTAAATTAAGAAAAAACAAGGTCAAAACTGGGGACAAAAACTGGGGACACTGTTTGATTTAAAAACTGGGGACACTATTTTTTACACTCTAAGCCTTTATATTACTTATATCCGAAAAATTTTATAAAACTTAAAAATACTTTACAATAGGTCTTTTGCCCTAAAATACAAATAGAACCAAGTACTTCTTGAATCATTTAAACAACTTGTTAAAATGAAGAGGTAGTACCCCAACATTAAAAAGGAGATACGTGTATGAAAAAAACAGTTGCCGGACTACTGCTGCTGGCAGTATTGGTTTCATCAAGTTTTGCTGAAGGGTTTAATGCAAACGAACAAACAAAAGCATTAGAACAAAAAATAAACAAAACATTGGCGGCGCGTGCAGTCCCTTATGTAAACGCTTCCTTAATCAAAAATATATTTGAAGGAAGTATATATAAACAATATCCTGAAGCTTCTAATTTAAACGTCCCCGAGTTGTTAGTACTGGCTTTAATCCCGCGGTTTTCCAATGGGGGAGCGCTTGCAGAATCAGAAATTAAAGTGCTTGTTAACAATATAGAGTCTTTCCCGCAAAACCCAAACACGGCCTCAGCATATAAATACGAAGCGCAGCAACAGTTGGCTAAAGCCAATTATTTCGTTCCAAATTCAGACTTATCCTCTTTGATTAATCTTGGAAAAACAATCAACAAAGAGCCTTTTCTCTTCCAAAAAGACGCGGCAACCGTTGTTTATTCTTCTTCCATCATTAAAGTATTTGGCATAAAAAGCGCTTTAACGGCTTTCTATTCTTCCTTCACTCCTTATCTGAAGAAAGCGGGCCGCTTCCCCGATAAAACCCAAAATATACTTTTGAGTTCGGTGGAAGTATCCCAACATGACAAACAGATGTTGGATATGCTGATGAAGTTTACCAACGACTACCCGGTTGCCAAATAATGTAGTTCTTAATGACAAAAAATATATTTGTCTATCTTTGATGAAAATCCCCGGGCTTACCCCGGGGATTATTCTACAAAGCATTTATGAAACTCCCCGGGCTTACGCCCGGGGTTTCTTTCTATACGAACAATTTCATTGTTCGCCCCAAATCTTCTTTTCCCTGCATATCTATATATTTTC
>CASFXV010000020.1 GCA_949298795.1 uncultured bacterium | reverse complement strand
GAAAATATATAGATATGCAGGGAAAAGAAGATTTGGGGCGAACAATGAAATTGTTCGTATAGAAAGAAACCCCGGGCGTAAGCCCGGGGAGTTTCATAGGCATCGTTAATTAGTGCTGAAGCAAAAAATATATACAAAATATCAAAATGGGCAAGCCGCGCATTGAAAAGAGAGCCTGTGTAAAGAATAAAAACCCCGGTTGAATCAACCGGGGTTTAAGGTTAAAAGAGATAATCTCCTGAATTATATTCACCTGACGAAGACCCCGTGGAAGAATAACCATCTGTAGGATAAGCATTCAAGTAATAGTCTTCCATGTCAAAGGGGTTTATGCCCAAGGCCAAAGATTCGGCAACAAATTGCCATTGTTGGGAAATCCCGCCGGCTTGTTGCTGCAAGTATTTATCATTCATTTGCTGGAGGTTTTTGTCCAATTTGGTCTGCAGTTGGATGTCGTCTGGATTGTTTTGGGCTTGTTTCCACAAATCTACCAAAGAGAGGACATCTTTTTCAAAGGTTTGCTGCAGATTTTGCATTTTTTGTTGGTATTCTTTTAAATACGGGTTATTTTCCAGCTGGGCCGTCATTTCTTTGCTGTCTGCCGCAGAAGAGGAGCGGATGGTTTTATCCCAAGCCCAGGAAACGCCTTTGCCCAACGCCATAAAAGGCAGAATAACGGAATTTCCGGCGGCTTCGTTATAGTTAAGGATAGCCGATCCTACATTATTAAAATATTGCCCCACTTGTGCATATAATGGGGCTCCTTCGGGAGCGCTTTGATACTGGCCGTCCAATGCCGAGGAAACGGGCTGCAAAAGCACATCGGCTGCGGCAAATTCAGCCGTCCATTTAGAAATATTCCATAAATATTGGAACCCGCCTTTCCCAGCCGTACGGGCCGTTGCCGTTAATACCCCGCCGGGGTTGGATACTGTTTTCAGTAAATCCAGTCTGATGTTTCCGGTTAATGGGATACCCGCCCCGTTTGTTACCACTTCGGAGCTTTTGGCCAAGTCTACCCAAATGGGTTCATAGGTTGAAAATAATTTGCCTTGGGCGTCTTTATACCAAACTTGCTTCATGCCAAAACCGGATTTAAAATTGGCGGCGGATACTTCCTCCAGCCCGGTTCTAAACAGGTTTTCCGTGGCAATGGCTTCTTTATACGCGGCGGGGGATACCCCTTCCGGCAATTTGGTGACGTATTTTTCCGCCAATTCCGTAACGCTGTTTAAAGTACCTTTTTCCGCTCCTAATTTAGCGGGTATATTGGGGGATACCGCTTGGCGGGAAATAACTTCGCCTTCTATGTTGGTTACTTGTTCTTTTCCACCGGGCAGGCGCTGGGTGATGCGGTACCCCAACGTTTGTCCTTTGGGATTGGCTTCTTTTAAAGCATCCACCACATAGGTTTGGGCGGAGGGTTCTTTCACTTTCATTCCCATTTTTTGTTTTAAAGTGTTTACTCTTTGCGTAAAAGCGGAAGGCTTTGCCGCAGGGCGTTCCACCAAGCGTTCCACTTTTACGCCCATTTGGGATAATTCTTTTGCCGCTTTTTTGGTTTGTTTAAGTTGTTTGAGTGTTCCTTTAAAATAGGCGACGCGCTGTCCTACCGGCATTTTGCGCGTTTGGTTGAGGGTACGCGCCAAAGTGGCGCTATAAGAGGCTCCTTTTCCAATTAAGCGAATAGCCCCTCCGAAGGCTACCCAGGAAAGGATAAAATTCATGGTTTCTGCAGCCATTTCTTGCGCTTGAACAGACTGGTTGCGGGTTTGTACATCGCGCACATAGCATTGTTGGGCGGCTAACGCTTTTCCGTCTTTATTAGCCGGCAAGATATAACCTTGCGGGTCTTTGCGTACGCGGCGGTAGGCTATGGCCAATTGGTCCGCCATTTCCTGCATTTCTTCTGAATTTAAACCATAGACGCTTTGGGTGGCATGGTCCAAACGGCAGTAAATCTTTTTAATGCGGTCCGCCACTTGGTTGGCCGTTTCTGCGCTGATAATCGTTCCGCCGGCGGCACCTTTGTCGTATCCTTGGCCGCGGGTCCACTTGGGGGAGGACTCTTGATACATAGCCGTCAGCAGGTTCATAGCCAACACCTGTACAGGGGCGGAGCCATGGTTGGCGTAATGGATTAAAGTATCCACTAATAGTTTTTTCTCTTTCGGTTCCATGGCCGTTTCCCGGCTGGAAACCTGCGGCATATAGAAGACAGATAAATAATCAAAAGCGCTTTTTAAGAACGGGAAATTGTATTGATCTAAACGGTATTGTTGTTTGCTTCCGTTTAAATTGGTGTTTTCTGCATCAATGTAATCCACCAGGCGTTTAAACCCGCTGACTCCGTCATAAGTAATTAAGGTCAGGGCGACATAATCGGCATTTAATACGCGCGTATCATTAATTTCCATCACGCGTTCTCTTAACGTGCGGGCATAATCCAAGCTGTGAAGCAGGCGGTCTTTTTGCTTTTGGTAAAAAGATTCAGGCATTTGGTCCGGCGTAAAGAACGTGTATTCTTGCTGAGGCCACATAGCCGTTTCTTCTTGTTGCAACTGGGGGTGTATATCCTGTTTTTCGGTTGTACGATACAGACGGTATATATCCGCTAAAACTAAATTTAACACGCCGCGCATTTCTACGCTTTGGGCGGATTCTGTTTGCGCGGGGGCCAATTTTTGTACCAAACGATGTCCCGGCGTGACGGCCCGATTCGCTTGGGGAGATGCGTACGCCTTATCTAAGCGGTTAACGATAGCCGTTTGGATTTGGGGCACCAACCCCAATAACAGGTAAACGTAAGTGGGGTCTGGGTTGATAATCACTTCCTGTATTATATTATGAAGGGCCATCGCGCTAAAGGAGGCTATCTCAGGAGAGGGGGCAGACAATAAGGTAATATAATCTTCCATCTCAAGTTGCCCATTCTCAAACAATACGGTTAAATTTTTTAACGCAGCTTTAGCGGATTCCCCGGCGGATCTTTTTAAGTGTAATCCGGGTATGTATTCATTTAACCCAATTTGCATGTTATCTTGCGGCAATTCATTTTGGGCCAGCCAGTTTAACAAAGCGTCTTTGGGCGCATTGGCTAAGAATTGGCGCACATTGGCGTTTTGAGTGGAAATACCGCGTTTAATGGTGCGGGCGTCTTTTTGGGCATTATAGTCAATAGGACGGCCTAATAAATCTTGTGTGGGTTCAGAAGGTTGATAGTTGGACAGCACAGAATAGGCCGCCCAAGGGGTTTCCATTGTAAATTCTTTTTTTGCAGGCATAATAGGGGAGGGAACGTCCTCTTGATAAGAGCCGTCAAGATATAATTCGCTGGCGTATTCATCTTCCGCGTAGCCTTGCGCAAACAGGGCCGGCTGCGGCAATAAGATATTACAGGAAAAAACCGCTATTAACACCTGGCAAATAACACGTTTCATATGATAAATCCCCTTTTGTTAGAGTACTCTCTTACTATATTATAGAAAAAAAGTTGGTTTTTCCCAGGGGCCATAGGGCCCAAAATACCTAGACCAAAGGGCCCACTGTATAGTGGGCCCCGGTAAGTAAATAAATAACGGCGGTTTTTACAATAACTTGGAGGCCAAATCCGCCAAGCGGCTGCGTTCCGTTTTGGTAAATGTGATGTGTCCGTGGCTTTTTTGCCCTTTTAAGCGGTCCACCAAATAGGTTAAGCCGTTGGATTCCACGTCCAGATACGGCGTGTCTATTTGGTACGGATCCCCGGTTACCACTACCTTGGTGCCTTCGCCCGCGCGGGTGAGGATGGTTTTCATCTCATGCGGGGTTAAGTTTTGGGCGTCGTCCACAATCATATACTGGCCGGGCAGAGAGCGCCCGCGCATATGGGTAACGGAGGCTATTTCTATTTTCCCGCTGTCTAAGAGGTAGTGGGCCTTTTCTTCGCCTTCGTCCGGGTTTTTGCGGTCCGCCAAGAAAGCCAGGTTGTCGTAAATGGCGCCCATCCAGGCTTCCAGTTTTTCTTCTTTGGTGCCGGGCAGGAAACCCAAATCTTTCCCTACGGGCACAATAGAGCGGCATACCACCAAGCGGCGGTAGGCGTTTTCGTCCATGGTGCGCTGCAGGCCGGTAGCTAGGGTAATCAACGTTTTACCGGTTCCGGCGGTGCCTACCAAGGTGACGATATCCAAACTGTCATCTAACAGCAGTTCCATGGCAAAGCGCTGTTCTTTGTTTAAAGGTTTAATGCCCCAGGCGGTAGGTTCCGGCTGGGAAAGCGGGCGGATGCAGGTTTCCCCGTTATTGGATACACGCCCCATGGCGGATTTTTTGCTTCCGTCATTGGCTTTTAAAATAATAAATTCATTGGGGAAATAGAGCTTTGGGTCCACCGGCAGTTTTTTATCCCGGTAAAATGCGTCTATTTGTTCCGGGGACACTTCCATTTCCGCCATGCCGGTGTAAAGTTCGTCCAGGTTTACTTTGTCCGTGGTGTAATCCTGGGCGGAAAGTCCCAGCGCTTCCGCCTTTAGGCGCATATTAATGTCTTTGGTAACTAAAATAACCGGGTTGTTGTTTTTCTTATAACTGCCTTCTTTTTTAGACAGCGTATAAGCAATGTTTAAGATAGAATTATCCGCTTTGTTGAAAGCCAAAAACGGGGGGAGAATGTTGGGTTTGTCCAGTTCAATTTTTAAAATACCGCCGCCTTTTAAGGAAACCCCTTCGTTTAAATGGCCCAGGTTGCGCATTTCGTCCAGCGCGCGTGACACCATGCGCGCGTTTTTCCCGCGGGTATCCCCTTCGCTTTTAAAACTGTCCAGTTCTTCAATAACGGCCATGGGGATAATGATGTCATTATCTTCAAACGCATGCAGGCAGTTTACATCATGCAAAAGAACATTGGTATCCAAAATAAATGTTTTTTTCATAAGCGCACCTCGGCGGAACGGAAGATAAAAGTCTTCCCTTTTAGTATACTTCTCCGTTTGGCCTTTATCAAGGGCCGCCACGGCGGGCAGGAAGCTTGTGCATATTTTACCATTAATTGCTATAACATATATATGAAATACCTTTGCATACATGGACATTTTTACCAACCCCCGCGCGAAAACGCCTGGCTGGATGAAATAGAAATCCAGGAAAGCGCCGCGCCGTATCATGATTGGAACAGCCGCATTTGCGCGGAATGTTATTCCCCCAATGCGTTGGCGCGCGTATTAAACGATAAACAACAATTAACCGATTTGATTAATAATTACGCCCGTATCAGTTTTAACTTTGGGCCTACTTTGCTGTCTTGGATGGAAAAGAAAGAGCCGGAAGTTTACCGCTCCATTTTGGAAGCCGACAAATTAAGCCAGCAGAATTTTTCCGGCCATGGCGGGGCCATTGCCCAAGCGTATAACCATGTAATTTTACCCCTGGCCAACCAGCGGGACAAATATACCCAAATTCGCTGGGGAATAGCGGATTTTAAAAAGCGCTTTGGCCGTATGCCCGAAGCGCTTTGGCTGGCTGAAACCGCCTGCAATACCGATACGCTGGAAATATTGGCCGAATGCGGCATGAAGTTTGTTATTTTGGCTCCGGGCCAGTGCGCCAAAGTGCGTAAAATAGGCGAAGAAAAATGGCAGGACGTTTCCGGCGCCAAGGTGGACCCGAAACGCGCTTACCAATGCAATTTGCCCAGCGGCCGGCGCATCGCTTTATTTTTTTACGACGGGCCGATATCCCAGGGAATTGCTTTTTCCGATACGCTTAAAAGCGGGGAAACCTTTGCTTCCCGTTTATTAAGCACGTATAATTCCAGCTCTCAGGCGCAGCTGATGCACATCGCCACGGACGGGGAAACCTACGGCCACCACCAAAAATTTGCCGATATGGCGCTTGCCTACTGTTTAAAATACGTGGAAGACAAAACAGACGTGCAAATTACGGTATACGGGGAGTTTTTGGCCAAAAATCCGCCGGAGTATGAAGCCCAGATTTTTGAAAATTCTTCCTGGAGCTGTTTCCACGGGGTGGAGCGCTGGCGCGCGGACTGCGGCTGTAATTCCGGCATGCATGGCGGCTGGCACCAAAAATGGCGCAAACCGCTGCGCGACGCGCTGGATTGGCTGCGCGATGAAATGATTAAAACTTATGAAACCCTCGGCCGCCAGTATTTTAAAGATCCTTGGGCCGCGCGCGATGAATACATTGATTTAATTCTGGACCGCAGTTTAGACGCCCAACACCGGTTTTTCCTCAAACACGCTACGGAAAAAGCCTGGAATGACCGCTCCGGCGCGCTGCGCCTGTTGGAAATGCAGCGTTTTGCCATGTTAATGTATACCAGCTGCGGTTGGTTTTTTGACGAGGTGAGCGGCATTGAAACGGTGCAAATTATGCAATACGCCGCCCGCGCGGCTGAGCTTAACAAACAGATGAGCGGCGTGGATTTGGAGCCGGAACTCATCAAACGTTTGGAGGCCGCCCCCAGCAATATACGCGATTTAAAAAACGGGGCGGTGGTATACCAGCGTTTTGTGCTTCCCCAAAAAATGCCGTTGGAGAAAATCGCCGCCCAGCATGCCGTAGCCGTACTGACGGATCCTACCGTCAACCCCGCCAAAGCGTATGATTGCGAGGTAAAAAATTTTACGCCCACTTCGCTCAGCGCGCCCGCCAACCATTTGTATTATGGGGAGCTGACGCTTTATTCCCTCATCACGCTGGAGGAGCGGCATTTTGTTTTTGCGGTGCTGCAGCAAGGGGCTACCTCTTTTCTAAGTGCGGCGATGGACGCGCCCGCCGATAAAGACGCTTTGTTTAACGCGCTTAAAACCGCTTTTGAAAAAGGCCGTTATGACGAATGCGCCGCGCTCATCCGCCAGCGGTTTAAAGAGGTGTACCCGCTGTTGTCTTTATTCAAAGACGTGCAAAGAAAAGTAATAGACAACGTCATGAACAAAGTGTACGAAGATACCGACCGCCAATTTACCCAAATCTTTGAGGAGCAATACCCCGTGGTGCGCGGTTTGCAGTATATCGGCACGCCGCTGCCCAAGCCGTTTTTAACGGTGGCGGATTTTGTGCTTACCAGTGATTTGAAGGCGGAGTTCCGCGCGAAAGACGTGGATATTAACGCCGTGGAAGAACTGATGGAAGACGTGAAGACCCTGGGTTTGGACGTCAACGGCGAGGATTTGCGCCGCGTGGTAAGCGACAAACTGACCTTTTTGGCGTTTTCCTTCGCGCGCAACCCGGCCGACAGCGCCGCCGCCATGAAAGTGGTGGAGTTTTTAAACTATATGGAAATATTCGGTTTCACCCCGGATATGACCAAAGCGCAGGAATTTGTTTTTCTGGCTTTAAAAAGTTTAGGCAGGGAGAAAATGAGCAAAGACGTGCTGAAAGCCCTAGCCCGCAAACTGCAAATAGCCATGTAATTTAACAACAAAAAGCCGTATTTAAAACGGGCGGGGCAGGCGGCCCCGCCTTTTTTGTTGGATAATGAAAACCCCCGGCTGGGCCGGGGATTATTGGGGTATGAAAAATAGTATTTGCAAAGCGTGTTTAGGGGTTGTTTAGAAGCCGTTTGCCGGGCCAAATGGAGGGCTGGGCTACTGTATCATTGCGTCGTGGTGCTGAAGAAGAGGCTCCAACTTAACTAGGCGTTTTTTTGCCTGCGGCTCCCCCTTAACGGCGGCCAGCAGGTAATAGTGGCGGGCTTTTTGCGGGTCTTGCTGGGTGCCGGTTCCGTTGGCGTAAAAATCCCCGGTCATCACTTGGGCAAAAGGGCTGCCGGCTTCGGCCGCTTCCAAGGCCAAAGCGAACGCTTTTTGCGGGTCTGCCTTGGTGCCTATTCCTTTCAAATGGCACATAATTAAATTGATTTTCCCTTCATAATTGCCTTGCTGGGCCGCTGCCTGGTACCAGTGGAAGGTTTCCCGGTCGTTCTGCGGGCAGCCGTCTCCCCCGCGGCACATGGCGGCGGTAAGCACCTGGGCTTCCGCCAGCCCCGCTTTGGCGGCTTGTTTAAAGTAGGCAAAAGCGGTTTCTTTGTTTTGGGGTACGCCTTTGCCCTCGTAATATTTGCGCCCCAAAGCAACCATGGAGGCCGCGTCCCCTTGGCGGGCTTTGGCTTCCAGCGTTTGCAGGCGGCGGCGTTTAAGCCCCGTAAAGCCCTTGGCGGCTAATAAACCCCCTATAAAGCAAACGGCAGTGATAAATAAGGTTTGGCTGTCCATAAAAAATCCTGTTATTCTGTTTTGGATGAAGCAGATGTTATTTGGTTTTTACCAGTTTGCGGTTTTCCAAATTATAAACGTCCGTGGCGTAATTAACGGCGTGCACGTCATGCGTAACCATAAGCACGGTTAAGCCCTGTTGGGCCATGCGGGCGAAATCCTGAAACACTTGTTCTTTGCGCGAAGCGTCCAAATTGCCGGTGGGTTCGTCCGCCAGCAGCAGCACCGGGCTGTTGCGAAGCGCGCGCGCTATGCTGGCGCGCTGTTTTTCCCCGCCGGAAAGCTCGCTGGGAAATTTATGGGATATGGCCCCCAAGCCTAAATTTTCCAACAGTTCCTGCGCTTTTTGCGGGTTGGATTTGCCTTGCATAATGGCGGGCAGTTCCACGTTTTCCAGGAGGGAAAATTCCGGCAATAGCCCGTCAAACTGAAAAACAAACCCCATTTTGTTTAAACGCAGGGCGGAGCGGGCCGCCTCTTTGCGCATTTTGGTCAGTTCTTTGCCTTCAAAAAAGATTTGGCCGCTGGTGGGTTTATCCAACATGGCAATTAAATTTAACAGCGTGCTTTTGCCGCTTCCGCTGGGGCCCAAAAGCACGGTAAAACTGCCTTTGGCTACGGACAAAGAAACATCTTCCAGCACGCATAAATTCTCGTCCTGCTGGCTGTAAATTTTGGTTAAATGGGTGATTTCTATGATATTATCCATAACGTATAGCGTCCGTCGGGTTTACGCGGGAGGCTTTTGCCGCCGGGTACAGTCCCGCAAAGAAACAAATTAAATAACTTCCGCCCACTACGGCCAACAGGTCCGTCCACTCCATACGTACGGGCACTTTGGTTAAGTAGTAGATGTCTCCGGGCAGTTCCACAATATTGAACGTGGCGATAATCCAGCACAGCAGGCACGCCAGCGCAATGCCTAGAAAAATGCCCAAGGTGGCAATGGCCATGGCTTCCCACATAAATACTTTGCGTATCATTTTAGGGCTGGCGCCCATGGCGCGCATGAGGCCGATGTCTCTTAATTTTTCCGTTCCCAGCAAAATCAAATTGCCGGCAATGTTTAAAGAAGCCACAATGATGATTAAAAACAGAATAATAAACATAACGGCTTTTTCCAGCTTTAACGCCGCATAAAGCGTGCTGTTTAACTGGGCGAATGTGCGCACGGTGTAGCCGTAGCCAATGGCTTGGCGGATTTCTTCGGCCGCTTGGTCCGCCTGGTTTAAATTGTGCAGTTTAACGGCAACCCCGGTCACCCCGCCTTTGAGCCCCAAAAAATCACTGGCGTGGGGGAGGGTGGTGTAGGCGATGGTATTGTCAAATTCATAATATCCGGTGCGCAAAAGGCCGCTTACGCGGAATTTTTTCATTTTGGGAAACATGCCGGCCGATGTGGAAATGGACTGCGGAGAAATAAGCACCACGTCATCGCCCACTTGGGCGCCCAGGCTGTAGGCCAATTCCGTGCCTAACACCAGGGGGGCGGGGGCGTCTTCCGCCCAATCGGGCGTAAAGGAGCCTTCGGTTAAAGAGTCGTTTAAATTATTAATCTTTTTTTCTTTTTCCGGGTCTAGGCCGCGCACCACCAGGCCCACGCTTTGCCCGTCATAAGACAAAATGGCCTGCCCGTAAATATGCGGGGCGGCGGCCTCCACCAAAGGGATTTGCTCAATTTGTTTGATGTGTTTTTCATAGGCGCCGGCCGGCATGCGGCCAAATACCAAAATGTGGCTTTGCGCGCCGATGACTTTTTCTTTAATGTCCGTTTGAAAGCCGTTCATCACGGACAGTGTGGTAATAAGCGCCGCCACGCCTACACTTACCCCCGCCACGCCAATGAGCGTGGTGATGATGGCAAACAGGCCTTTGCGGCGGGTAAGATAGCGCAGGGCTACAAAACGTTCAAATTTCATATGTATATTGTACTTTATTTGTTTACGGGACCCAATATTTTAGAAACGAAAATAATTAAATAAAAAACCCGTGCAAATAAACTGCGCGGGTTTTTTAAACTAATGGAGGAATAGCTTACTCTTCCAGCTTTTTAAGCGTGGGGAATAAGATAATTTCGCGGATAGAGTCTTGCCCGGTTAACATCATTACAATACGGTCTATCCCAATGCCCATGCCGCCGGTGGGGGGCATGCCGTTTTCCATGGCTTCAATGTAGTCGGCGTCTAAAATGTCGGCGTTTTCGGCATCTTCGCCTTTGGCGGCGGCTTTTTCGGCCGCTTGGTCTTTCAGGCGCTGCAGCTGGTCGGCCGGGTCGTTAAGCTCGGTATAGGCGTTGGCCAGTTCCTGCCCGTTTACAAATACTTCAAAGCGTTCCACAATTTCCGGGTCGCCCGGTTTGGTTTTGCTGAACGGGCTGACGGCGGTGGGATAATCCAGCGCGATAACGGGGTTATGGTAATCGGCCAATAGTTTGCCTTCAAACAGTTCGTCAAAGATGGAACCGTCGGAATCGTCCGGCCCGAACTTAATGCCCTGTTCTTTGGCTACTTCTTCCAGTTTGGCGCGGTTGAATTTGCGCCCGTCTAACACTTCGTGGATATCACGGCCGAATTTTTCCTGCCAGGCCTGCGGAATGTAAAGGCGTTTATAGGGCGGGCGCAAATCTACGTTGTACCCGCGGAAGTGCACCGTTTCCGCCCCAATGGCTTTGGCGGCGTTGCCCAGGATTTCTTCAAACAAGTCCGCCATGGTGTATACGTCCCCGTAGGCTTGGTAAAGTTCCATCATGGTAAATTCCGGGTTATGGGTGGTGTCTATGCCTTCGTTGCGAAACATATGCCCGATTTCGTAAATCTTATCCATACCGCCCATAATCAAACGTTTGTGGTGCAGCTCCAGCGCGATGCGCAGGTACAGCGGCATTTTCAGCGCGTTGTGATAGGTTTCAAAAGGCCGTGCGATGGCCCCGCCGGAAGACGGGTTTAAAATGGGGGTTTCCACCTCCAAATAGCCTTTGGAATCCAAGGTTTTGCGTATGGAAGAAATAATTTTGGCGCGTTTAATAAAAATATCTTTTACTTCTTCATTGGCGATTAAGTCCAAATGGCGTTTGCGAAAGCGCACCTCTACGTCTTGCAGGCCGTGGTATTTTTCCGGCATGGGGCGTATGGCTTTGGAAATTAAGGTAAGCTTGGTCACTTTAATGGTGCTTTCACCCGTTTTGGTTACAAACATATGCCCGGTAACGGAAACAAAATCCCCCACGGCTACGTGTTTTTTAAAGAATTGGTAGGCTTCGTCGCCCAAGTTGTCTTTGGCTACATAAAGTTGTACGCGGCCCGTAAAATCGCGCAAGTGGGCAAAGGCGGCCTTTCCCATGCTGCGCAGCTGCATAATACGCCCGGCGGTTACCACTTCGGCCCCTTCGGGGGAATTTTTGGCTTCCAGGCAGGAGTGTTTTTTCTCGCAGCGGGTAGGGTAGGGTTCCACGCCCAAGGAGCGGATTTCCTTTACTTCCGCGTAACGCTGGGCGATAATTTCTTGCAGGGCGTTGCCCTGTTCTTTGGTGTGCTCTTTCGTTTCCGGCATAAATACCTCGTAAATGATATTACTTTTATTTTATCAAATTAATAAGCGGCGGCGGAAATGGTAAAATAATTACAAACGGGGGATTTATGAAGAAATTGATAGGACCTTTACTCATTATCATTATTATTTTAGCGGGGGGCATGCTGATGCGTTTTGGGGCGGACCGGCGTGATGAACGCGGCGCCACGCGGCTGATGCGCTCTATAGAAAAGGGTGCGGACGATTTGGAAACGGAAAAATTAATTGCCCGCTCCAATGATTTAAATGTAGAGGACAATTCCGGCCGTACCGCGCTTTTTTATGCGGTGCTTCACAGTAAAAAACCGGAATTGTTGGGTAAATTAGTAAAAGAAGGGGCGGACGTAAACGCCGCCGACAATGCCGGGCAGACCCCGCTTTTTGTGGCGGCGGAGCAGAATGACTCCCCGCAGGTGGCGGAGTTTTTAATTACTTCCGGGGCGCAAATCAATTTATCCGACAAAAAAGGCCTAACCCCGCTTATGTTGGCTGCCCAAAAAAACAACAAAGAGGTGTTGGCTGTTTTATTGCGCGCGGGGGCCGATACCCAAGCCAAAGACGCGCAGGGTAAAACCGTAGCCGAATATTTGCAGGAAAACCCCCAGCTGACGGACCAGGAAAAAACGGATTACCGCCAAGCGATGTTGGTTCTTTATCTGCTTAAACCGTTAAATAAATAACTGTTGTTAAAACAAAATCCCCGGGTGTAAGCCCGGGGATTTTTATTGGCAAAGGGTTTTATTTCTGGGGATTTTGCAAGGCCCTAAGCAAGTTTAGTTTTACTTTTTGGGAGAAAGATAATTGGTACGGATAAAAGGCAAAGGACCCGTCTTTTTGAGGAACAATTTGCCCCCAGCGTTCTTTGCCGTTTATTTTTAAGTATGCGCTTACGCGCACGATGTTTTTGGCGGGAATGTCGTGGCTGGTTGTCCAAATATGTTTGTTTTCGCCTTTAAATCCGGCGATGTGCACGATAACGGGTACGCCAGGTTCTTGCAGGTAGGTGTAAATATGGGCAATTTGCGGAACATTGGTCATAAAAATAAGCCGCTTTTTCGTCCAGCCGTCCACGGCGCTGCGGGCCGTTAGCAATCCCTTGGAAAAAATGGTTTGCAGGTCTTCTTTAGGGTGCAAAAGCAACATGCCGCGGGCCAAATCCCCCGGGTAAAGCGAAAGGGGATACGGCGCGGGCAGTTGAACGGGGGGAAGATAATCTGAAAAATCCGTTATTATTACCGGCGGGATTTTTTGCAGTTTTGGCACGTGAAAAAGTGGCGCTAGAGAGGTGATTTCATGTTCCGTCAGCCCGGCGGTTTTGGCGGAGGAAGGCTTTTTGGCATGTCCCGCCGCCCGTTTTTGCCTTGCCAGTTCCTGCCGCATGCGTTTGGTTTCCACCGCAGAGGGGGCAAAGCGCCGAACCGTCGCCTGCTGCGCGGCGGTCGGTTTTTTAAATAGTTGTTTTAAAACATTCTTTTGCGCATTTGCGGACGCCGGAAAAAGCAAAAGAAGCCCCGCACATACACATACTGGTATAACCTGCCAGACAAAAAGAGAATGATGCGTGTAGTAAATTGGCTTCATAAAGTGTGAAAACAAAAGTTTCTATGTGTTTGTGTTGTTTCCGTCCCGTGTATTTAAAGTGTATCCCCTTTATTTAGCTGGTTTGGGGCCCCGCGGATGGCGGGACGCGGCCGGTGTTTTTGCCGGCGGAGGTTCCGGGCGTTTAATGCCGCTGGGGGGCATATACAAGCGCGGGTCTGAACCGGGGTTAGCCCCCGCATTGCCGCCGGGCACCATAACAGGCCGTACATTGGGCGGAGGATTAATCGGCTTGAATGCGGGTGAACCGCCGGGTTTTCTCCCGGGGGTCTTTCTGGGGCGTTTCCAGGGTTTGGCATAACCGGAAGGACGGGGAGCCAATTGGGGGCCTTGCAGCAGGTCGGAACTGGAAGACTGCGTGCCCCCCGCTTGGAAAAAGGGTACAAATTTACCCGGCTGGGTGACGGTTTGCTTCTTGGCTTTTGGAGCGGCTGTTTTGGGGGCGTTTTCTTCGCTGGATACGGCCTTTTCTTGGGTTTGTTTTTTGGCTTGTTCCTGCTTTTCGTACACTTCCAGGTATTTAGCCAATTCTTTTTCAAACTCCTCGTCGCTCATTTCATCATCAGAAAAATCTTCCTCAGGGTCGGATTCCGTTTCCGGTTCCACGTTTTTAATTGTAATGGTTTGGGTTACCTGCGTGTTGGCCGGCAGTTGGGGAATGTATGCTTGGGCAAAAAGCAACCCGTCTGCGGGTATTGTGCAGACCGCAGTGATAATAAAAAAGGATAAAAATATTTTTTTGTTCTTCATACTAACAGTATAATAAGAAGTATTTTATTTGCCAAGCTCTTCTTGTGCCGCGGCGCGCGGGAGATAAGGAATAAAGAGAAATTTATCGTCTTGGGTAAGGCGTATCTCTCCCCACAGCGTGTACCCGTTAATGGTTAACAAGGCGCTGACGCGGCGTATCCAACTGACGGGGACGTCGTGCGGAATGGAGGTAATGCGGTTGTCGCTTACCCGTTTTAGATGAATAATAACCGGAATGTGTTTGTCAAACCGCACGTCATTTAGCGCAAAGGTAAGCGCAAGCGGTAATTGCGGGGTGGCATAGATGGCTTTTTGATAGTCCGGGTATTGCTTCCCGTCATAAGCGGAGAAATTGAGGGAATGGGTTTTGGACACCTCCAGTCCATTTTTTAAAATATGGCGCAGTTCCTGGCCGGAAGCGTTTAACGCCATGCCGCGGTAAAGTTCATCCTTCTGTTGGGGAAGCGGAAAAGGCGGCACACGGCGCATGCGGGCGTAATAAGCGCTGGTCTCTTCTAAAGAGGTGAAAATATAGGGGGATTTTTTTGCCGCACTGTTTGTTTTGCGAGATAAAACTTTTTTTATTTGTGCTGGTATGGGATTTAGTTTTTTGCTGAAGCGCTGCCCAATGGTTTGAAATATTTTTTTAATAGGCGGCTGGGCGTACGCCCGCGGGGCGGCACCGCCAATCAGCAACAATATGCATAAGAACGAAAGAAAAATCTTCATATTCATTATTGTATATTTTGTTTGGGTTAAATGCCTGAGTCTTTAGGCCTATTATGTGGTGTTTTTTGTACCTATAAACAGCAAGCGGTTGGCACGCTTTTACGCAAAAACCCAGTACGCCTGATAACGGGAGGCTGGTGCGACAGTTGTTAGATGCGCTTTTTCCTGCTTGCCTAGCCTTTGGATACGGCAGAATTTTTTGCTTCAACAATACATTAAAAGAGTTGAAAAAATATTATTTAGCAAAAATTCAGTAAGGCAAGAACAGGAAGGAATCATCCGCGTTAAGGCGTATTTCTCCCCACACCATTTCCCCGTTTATGGTTAAAAGAGCGCTTACGCGCTGTATCCAATGCGGGGGGACATCATGCGGAATGGATACCAGCCGTTCATCGTTTATCCGTTTTAAGTGAATAATGACCGGCAGATACTTGTCAAAGCGGGTATCGTCTAAAGCTAAAGTAACCGCTGTTTTTAAGCGGGACGTGGCAAAAATGGCTTTTTGGTCTGACGGGTAGTGGCGTCCGTCGTAAGCGGCAAAATTCAGGGCGTGGGTTTTGGATAACTCCAGCCCGTGTTTAAAAATATGGCGCAGTTCCTGGCCGCTGGAGTCCAAGGTCATGCCGCGGTAGATTTCTGTTTCTTGTGCCAGCAGCGGAAAAGAAGGTAAATTTCGTACATAAGCATAATATGCGGTGGCGTTTTCTAAGGAAGAAAGCTTAAGCGGGCGCGCGGGATTTTTTACTTCCAGCGGGACCGGGATTGTGTAAACGGGAATATTTTTTACGCGTGCGGTATAGGCCCGGCGGACTAATAAAGATTGAAAATTGGTATGGGCCGCCGGTGTTTCTTTTTTACACCGCTGGCATACCGTTTTAATCCACTTTTTAATGGAAGCCTGCGCCTGCACCGGCTGGGTACAGAAACAAGAACATATAAATACAGTGCAAATAAATAAAAGACGTTTCATAAATTTTATTCTAACAACTCTTTACTGAAACGGCATGGGTCTTTAGGCCTATTATGTGGTGTTTTTGTGCCTATAAACAGCAAGCGGTTGGCACGCTTTTACGCAAAAACCCGCGCCGAAACGCGGGTTTTAAATACTGCGCCCACCAGGACCATAACAATATCTGATATTTTGTATAGGAACGCCTAAAATATAGTTCTTGTTCCGTCTATATTGGTTCTTTTAAGGTTCCTGTTCAACCCCTTTAAGTACCCTATATTTTAAAAAAATTTTACTACAATTTTTACTACACTTTGGGTAACTTTTCCACCGCGCCAGCCAGGGTGACGGGGGATAAGTGGGCGTAAATTTCGGTAGTTTTTATGCTGCTGTGCCCCAACAGTTTGGAAACAGTGTATAAGTCTACCCCTGCTTGCACCAAATGGCTGGCGTATGTATGCCGCAACTTATGTAGGCCGCCTTGAAGCCCGGCTTTTTTTACAAATTTCGCAAATTTGACGGAAAGCCCTTCCAGGGTTAAGGGGTCCCCATAATAATCATACATGACACGTTTGCATTTTGGGGAGTGCGGCAAAACCCGAAGATAGGAAAGCAAATCCGCCGAGAGGGGGATGTCTCGGCATTCGTTGGTTTTGGGGGTCCAGCCGTGTTTGGGTTGTACGGTTAAGATTTTGCGGTTGAAATCTATATCGTTCCAGTCCAAGTGTATCATTTCCCCGCGGCGAAGACCTGCCCGGGTGCCTAGCAGAGTGGCCGTTTTGTATGGGCAGTAACCGCCGTGTTCCTTGGCTTTATCGCCCGCTAAATTAAGCAAAGCACGCACTTCTTGCGGAGTAAAAAAGTCCACGCGCCCGCGGGGGGTTTTGAATTTTTGAATACGTGCTAATTTAAGTTCCGGCAACAAATCCCACTCTGCCCCTTTGCGCAATATTACCTTTAAACTTTGCAAAATTCGGTTGATGGCTTCGTTTCCTATGAGCCCAACAGGGCGCTTATCTTTTTTGGGGTTATATTTAGCGGCCAAATTTTCGGAGGTTTTTTTGAGCCAAATTTTAAAATCTTCCACGAAAGGCAGGTCAATTTCGTCCAGGGTTTTAATTGGGCGGAATTTTTCCAAATAAGCGAAGGCCAATTTGTCACGATAGGCTGTTTGGGACGATTTGTTTACCTGTGCCCAGTCCAAATACCGCTGTTTAAATGCCTCCCAGGTGCTGGTGCCGTATTTAGAGCGGGATTTGCTTTCCGCCTTGATGTCTGCCAGCATGCGCTGGGCCGCCGCCTTGTTTTCACACAAGGCGTACTGTTTGCGCTTGCCGTTAACCATAACAGAACCCCAATATACCGGGGATCCGGCGCGCTTATAGACAGAAGGAAGTTTGGGCATTGGGATTTGTGCTTTTAATTAATTTGCGTTTTGTTCTAACTCGGACAGTTTGTCCACGATGCACTTGTACATCTTTTTGTAATTGGGCCGGGATTGGGCCTTAATGGACTGGATATTGCATTCATCGGCAATTTTGGCTAGTTCGGCCCGCGCGGTGCTGGGGGTATAATTCTTCGGCATAGTGGCATTTTGTACTTCCAGCGGTGTGAGGGTGCTGGGACTGCTCCACTGGGACAGTCCCAAAAAATTATTAATTTTAGTTTCTATAAGATAGTTCTGTCCGTTTATCTGTGCCACATTGTGGTTAATACCGGCGGTGCAACCGCAAAGAATTCCTGCGACAAAAGATAACAAAAAAACCTTTTTCATCTTTATTTATCCTCTGGAACATAGGCTGCAGTGGATATTATTTGAGAATCATTTTGTGGAGTTGATTCAACATTCTGGAGAGTTCTTTCCGCGCAAGTATTTTCTTTTTCTTTTAACTGTTTTTTGTAAAAACGGCGAATTTTGGCCTGGGTCTTAGAAGCGTCATCTCCTTCTAAAATTTCCCGTTTAAGTACTTCTTGGCGAATAATTTTTTCTATTTCTTCATTATCCACTTTTAATCCTTCTGCAAATTTGCGCAATTCCCTCCGAATAACATTAATTACCGGCTCTGACAGAATAAATCCGCCAATGACAAAACGGTTTAAGCATTGCATTTTTTCGTAGTAATCTTCGCGAGAGTCCTTGGAAAGGCCTTCTTTGCATAAAAGGAAAAGTTTTTCTTGGTCTTCTTCTTTGCGGGGGTTTAATTCCAAAATGTTAAATTCACACACTAAATCGTGGCTGATGGGCTGTTCAAAGCGGATTTTATGAACTTGCCATTCAATGCCGTTTGTAAGAATAATCCACGGAATGCCGGAGTTGGCGCCATAGTCGGCCGCTTGTTTTAAATGGTTTTCCTTGAGTTCTGTGCCAACGGATTTACATTCAATTAAATACTGGAATTTCCCGTCAATTTTGATTCCCAAATCACAAAAAGTACCCCGAATGGCCAGCTCGCTGGTGATTTCCATATATTTATCATAACCGAACAAATCTGCCAACATATCCATAATGATAGAAACTGTGTCGCTTTCATTTCTGTCGGCATCCTTTGCTTTTTGCAATACATCTTGAAAAACGCGCATTTTTTTATTTAAGCGTTCGGTAATTCTACTAGGTAAAGACATTGCACTTCTCCTTTATTTTTCCATTAATCCAAGCCAGTTTTCTTTGTCTTGGCGGCTCCAAGAGCCTATAATCAGCCCGATGATGGTTAATTCATTGGGCGTGAACGGCTTGTATTTCGGGTTGGTGGAGCAAAGTTGTATTGTGCCGTCCTTTAACTTCTTAATAACCTTCATGCACACGCCGTTTTCCGTTCTTACTACCATGGCGCGGCCGTGCAAAGGTTCTTCCGTCTTTCTTATTACGCAATAGTCGCCCAGGTGGAGTTTGGGCTCCAAGCTGTCACCATTGCATTTAACTACAAAATCGGCGCCCGGGAATACCCAGCGCGGGATGTCCCAGAAGGTTTCCACATCGGCGTCGGAAAAGTCCGGCAGGCCGGCGGGAACATCGGCAAGGATAGGCAAGGAAATGGTGTTTTTGTCCGTTAGTGGGGTCATACGCACCGACGGAGAAAATTCGGTACTTACAGAGAATAACTTTTCAATATCCGATACGGACTTATTGAATAGCGCGGACATTTTTTGGATAGCCTCTCTGCCGGGCTTTAATTCTCCTTTTGCCCAGCGGGAAACAGTAACTTCCGAGACGTCAATTTCTTTAGATAATTTTACTTTTGCGCCCCGAAAAATTCCCCCGTTCCACTGCTCTAAAACTTTTTCAAACTCTGTCATTTTTTTCATTTCCTCGTCGTAAATTGGGGCAAACAAAAACACCCCTTGACAATTTATCTAAAATTAATCTAAACTTTAGATAATAAAGGCGCAAATCCTTGTAAAAATAATAGCCGCGGCTGCAAAGGAACGCGGCAGGTGGTTGGATAGTACGGCAGTTTTATACGGCAAACAATTTTGGCGGGGAAACCCCGTCAGATATCCAACCACACAAACCGATAGAACATACAGGGTTAAACCCACGCTTTTGCAGAGCGGTATGTGCTATCGGTTTTTATTTTAACAAATTTGAGTTAGTTAAGGGGAACCAAAAAATGACTAGAGAGAAACGGGCCAGTATGGCCCTTGAAAAACAACTGGGTGAAAAAAGTTTTTACACACTTTATGGAATGTGTGCGCAAATACCCGGCCGCACAGCAGGAAGCCGCCTTTCCCCAAATCAACTTTTGAAATATGTGAAAGAAGGCTGCCCGTGTTTTGAGCACGCGGGGCAGGTTCTTTTTGAAAAAGACTTAACCGTATTTTATAACTGGCTCCGCCAGCGCAAACCCTTGCGCCAAATAAAAGCGCAGGAGCGCCTGCGCCGTATTTATGGGAGGTAACCCTATGAAATACATTTTAGGCGTAATGGGCATGGCGTACTGGCTGGGGCATTTGGCCTTATACATTTGGGGATAATTTACCGCGCGCCGCCGCGTAATACCGGGCCCTAGCCGTTAGGTTAAACGGAGCCGAAACGGCGGCAAAAAACCGTTTTGTTCTTTACATCATCGTAAGGCGAAAGTTGCCGACCGCGCGGACGTATTGAAAGGCCGGTATTGCTGGCAACAGATAGCCCGCCCCGGATTGAAACACAAACGGGGCCTACAATAAAACTGCTTAATCTGTTGATAGTGTGGGGCGGCCTAATAACTGCCTCCCAATTAGAGAGGTGTAAAAATGACAAATGACATTATAGAAAGCGCGGGCGTGGAGCCCGTGGTAAGCCAAAGCGATTTGGAACAGGCTTTAAAGGTAGCGGAACGCAACGAAGAATTGTGCCGTAAAATAAAAATTTTGGCCATTAAACAAACCAACAGCACCGACTGGGTGGACATGGACGGAAAGCCCTATTTGCAATCCAAAGGGGCGGAGAAGATAGCCCGCCTATTTGGCATCTCTTGGCGCATATGCGAAGGGTACCCGATGCGGGAGACCCAGAGCGACGAAAAAGGCTCTTACTATTTTTACACGTTTAAGGGCGAGTTTGAAATGGGCGGAAAGACCATAGAAGCCATAGGCACTTGCAGCCAACGTGATAAATTTTTTGGCCGTTCCGGAAAAGAATTAAAAGCCGAAAGCGAAGTGGATGTAACGAATATCATCCGCAAAGCCAATACCAATATGGAAGTGAACGGAATTACCCGCCTGCTTGGAATACGCAGCATGACCTGGGCGGATTTAGAGCAAGCCGGTATAAAACAGAATACCACCGGTGCGGTCAACTTTAAAAGCAAGGAAACGCAAACCGTGGAAGGGCTTATTGCCGAGGGCAACAGCCGAAGCGGTGAGAAGAACGGTAAAAAGTGGACAGTTTACAACATTACCGTTGGCGGCGTGCGTATGAGTACTTTTGATAACACCATCGGCGCTTTAGCCATAGAAGCCAAAACGAACAATTTGCCCGTTTTGGCCACATATAAAAATGACGGTAAAGGGAATAAATTGGAAAACTTGGAAATCTTGCAGGAAGGAAATTTGACCAAAGCCCAAACCGAGGAAGAGGGTGCCGTATATGACTAATACAAATACTATCCCTTCCGAAGTATTGGCCGCCGAAAAACTGGCGCAGGAAATACCCGCCAAGCGCTTGGCTGACCTTACACAAAAAGCGCAAAGCCGCTGGATGCCTAAAAACTTTTATGCGTCTAGTATCCCTGAATGCGATCGGCAAATGGTGCACTCTCTTTTGGACTGGGATAAAAAGCCTTTGGCTGACCCAAACTTACAGGCCATTTTTGAAGCCGGAAAAAGCGAAGAAGCGCGTATTGTGCGTATGCTTTCCGAACTGGGTTATGAAGTAATCGCACAGCAGAACCCCATTCAAATACGCCACCCGCGAACGGGGGAAATTATTTGCACTGGAAAAATTGACGGCAAAATACTGGTGGGGCGCCACGCCGTGCCTATGGAACTAAAGAGTATGAACCCCAATGCCTACGCCCGCATTAACAGTGTGGAAGACTTTGCCAAAAGCCCTTACTACCGGAAATACATCAAGCAAATGCAACTGTACCTATACGGAAACGGCGAAGAAGCGGGGCTGTTTATAATCAGTGACTTCCGAAATATAAAAGTGTTTTTGGTGTATTTGGATTTTGGCCTGTGCGAACAGATACTCAAACAACTGGAGCGGTGCTGGGATTATGTAAAAGCCAAGAAATATCCCGAACCAATTGCCTATAGGGCGGAAGTGTGCGATTATTGTCCGTTTGAATTTCTGTGCACCAAGACTACCTGCAATAAAGGGGCTGAATTTTTGGAAAGCCCGGAACTGGAACACGATATTGCGCGTTGGATGGAGTTAAAACCGCTTAAAACAGAGTTTGAAGCCCTGGATAAAGCCATTAAAGGCCCGCTGAAAGAACAGGATATATTAAACGCGGTTATTGGCACCAAATACCAAATTGTGGGGCGTAAGCAGAAACGCACAGGTTACGACACCAGCCTGCTTACCGACGAGCAAAGAAACGCCATTAAAACGGAAAGTGAAGTGACGGTTTATAAAATTGCCGCGCTTTAAGCCTGCCCCAACCGGGCGGGCTGGCCGGGGGGTGTTACACCTCCGCACCCCCCACTTTTTAGGAGGTAGGAAACATGGAAACTAAAAAAGATATTTTTAAAATCCAAATTGATTTCACCGGAAGAAAAGTCCTTGCTTATAACAGCGATAAAAGTGTTATTTCAGAATTTCCAGCAGGTAAGGATATCAAAAAACTGATGGGTAAAAAATGCAAAAAGTATTTCGTCTGTGTGGTGCATAATGGGGTTCTTAATATTCTTGGTGAAACTGAACCCCAAGCCTGGTAGGAGGTATCTAATGAAATATAAACATTGCCCAAAGTGTAGGCAAATAAAACCAGCCGAAGAATTTAACCGCCGTTATAACGGCCTGCAGCCTTATTGCCGCGAATGCAACCGTAAATACCCCAAAGAACGCTTGGAAAAGGCAAACAGCCATTTTGATTTGCTGGTTATGCCAAACGGGGTGAGGGCTTTCCGCTTAAAAAAAGAGTATCGGGGGGAACCCAATGTTTAGAAGCCGTACCCGGGAAAAATTCCTGCTGGGCGCCATGCTCCGCGCGAGGTACGGCAAAGAACTGCGGGCCGAGTTTCGCTTTTGCCCGGGGCGTCGGTTCCGGGCGGACTGGTACATCCCCAGCCTAAACGTGCTTATTGAGTATGAGGGCATTTTTGCGGCCAAAAGCCGCCACACCAGCCTAGCCGGATATTCGGCCGATTGTGAAAAGTACAACTTGGCCACCGTGTTGGGCTTTCGGGTGCTGCGCTACACCGCGCAAAACTATGCCCAGGCACAGGCCGATCTGCTGGAGCTGGAGCAGGATTTAAAATTAGGCGGCAGTGTATGAAAATACCCTACGTAAAAATATACACGGCAGACTTGCTGGCCAAATCCCGCAAATTAAGCCCGGAACAGATTGGCCGCGCGGTGGTGGGCGTGTGTGAACAAGCCTTTGAAAACGCAACTGCGTACAAACCAAGAAACGAAGAGGAACGCTCTTTTTACGAAATGCTTTTAAATTGGAAAAACGCAAGCGTTTCTGTCATTAAGTCACGTAAAAAAGCAGGCCGAAAAGGCGGATTGGCAACGCAAAGCAAACTCAAACTTTCAGACGGAAGCAACGCTTCCCCGCTTGCTTCAAGCAAAAATTTTTCTTTGCTTGAAAAAAGGCAGTTTTCAGACGGTAGCACCGCCATTTTACCTGCTAATGGCAAAAAAGAAAAAGAAACGCCCCTAGAAGAAAGAAAAGAAAAGGACATAAAAGAAAAGAAAGAAGTTACCCTCAAAGAAAAAGAAAATACTTACTGCGAGCCTGCGGCCGCAGGTTTAAAGAAATGCCGCGGGAACGACAACGGAACCGATACAACGGCTAAAAGCAGACCCGCCCACGGGGAAAAGGGAGCTAGAGTGAAAACGCCGTTGCAAGAATTTTCAAACGCCATACTGGCCGAGTTTGAAGAAGAAATGAACGATACCCAAAAGGGCATTTGGTTTAAACGCAACTGCCGATGTTTGGCAGACATTTTAAACTTTTGCGGTAAAAACATACCGCTGGCGGTGCATACGGTGCGCGTATGCGTGGACAGGCTGGACAAAGCCGGCCTAAAAGGCGGCTACGAAGCCGTTTGCAGGAACCTGCCCGAATACTACCAGCAGGCCAAAAAACGCTTGCAAGGAGCCCAAAAATGAGAAAAAAACAAGACATGCTGGCCGCCATGCTGCCACCACCCCCATGCGCGTGCCAATTCTGCTGGAACGATAAGCAGGGCATTTATACCAGTATTCCCGTGTATTTGGTGGAGCCTTCCGGCAAATATGTGGAGCTGGGATTCCGGGCCCAATGCCCCTGTTGCGGACACGTAAAACGTTACGATAGCGGGGTACTTTACCGCCTGAATGGTAAACTGGCGGATTTTAAGGCCCAAAACTGGCCGGAAGTGCGCCAATGGAACCTGGACGCAAACGCCTTAAATAACCTGGTTTCCACCGCTAAAACCCGCTATTTTGAAGTAAACAATTTGCCCAAGTACCAAAGCCCCCGCCACCGCGCGGACTTTTACGAGCCAAAAGGAGAAATGTGCGAACTGTATGTTTAAGCGGTGTGACCATTGTGGGGAGTTGTTTTTTGCGGAGGATGTACGCCGGGGGGAAAACGGCCTACTCTGCGCGATTTGCCATGAGCGCGGCGTAAAGCTGCCCCGCAAGTAGACGGCGTCCGGACGGCGCAGAGGCAACTTTTAGGCAACCTTGGAGGGATTGTGACACTAACAGTATTTAGTGCTTTTGACGGGGCAGGAATTGGATTATTGTCGTTGAAACGGGCGGGAATACCTGTTGAAAAGTATTACGCCAGCGAGGTGGATAAATATGCCATACAGGTAGCAAAAAAGAACCACCCGGAAATTATCCACGTGGGCGATGTGAAACAATGCTACGCGCGGAACTTCCCAAAAATTGATTTGCTGATTGGTGGGAGCCCTTGCCAAGATTTAAGCATTGCCAAAGCCAACAGGCAGGGCCTTAAAGGAGCAAGAAGTAGTTTGTTTTGGCACTTTGTCCGCCTACTTCGCACGATGAAACCGAGGTATTTTCTGCTTGAGAACGTGGCTAGTATGAGCAAAGAGGATAAGACTAAGATAACCGAAATTATGGGAGTAGAGCCTATTTTTATTAATTCTGCATTGGTATCCGCCCAGCAACGTAAACGCCTGTACTGGACCAACATTCCTGGTATTACACAACCGAAGGACAAAGGGTTTTTGCTAAAAGATGTTTTAGAGAATGGTATTACAAATAATAATAAATCCTTTTGTATAGATGAAACTTATTACAAAGGTACGACCTTTGAGCATTATATAACAAAAAAAGTAAGGCAATTAATCGCAGAACCTGTTAGACTAGGAACTCTTGCAGGGGTAGGAACAGGTCAAGCAAATAGGATATATAGTGTGCAAGGAAAATCTGTTTGTTTAAATGCTGGCGGTGGTGGTAGTGGAGCCAAAACAGGCCTGTACAAAATAGACTTACCAGACGGCGATTATACTATTCGCAAACTTACCCCGGTAGAATGCGAGCGGTTGCAGACCTGGCCTGATAACTACACCGAAGGAGTAAGCAATACACAACGCTACAAGATAATTGGAAATGGTTGGACGGCTGATGTTATAGTACATATCTTTAGTTTTTTAAAGGAGCAAATGGCCAGTGAATGGTTTTATAACAGACGGGAAAAATAATTTTTTGAGGTTACGACTATTTTCCGCCGCTTTGGGCGGCTGGCTATGTATCGGGCATAGCACGAAAAAAAGGAAGGTAGTCAATGAGAAAAGAAGTAATAGGCAAACAAACGTTGTATTGCGGCAATTCGTTGGAAATAATGGAGTTATTACCTAACAAATCTTACGGGCTGGTGCTAACCGATCCGCCCTATGGCCACCTTTATGCGGGCGTCCTGCTCTTTGGATTGGCCCATGGAAAACCTGCTTGTTTGGAACAAAAAGCATTTAGGCACCAATACCTACGGCTTTCGCCCGGTGTATGAAATGATTGCCCTGTTTAGAAACAAGGGCTTTAAAGTGGAAAACCGAGCCCTGGGGGACGTGATAACCTTCCCCCGGTTGACCCGCAAGCCCAACCACCCGGCCGAAAAACCGCTGGATTTGTTGCTTTTTTTGCTGGAAACCGCCGGTAAAGATAATGTGCTGGATGTGTTTATGGGTTCCGGAACCACGTTGCTTGCGTGCCAGTACCTGGGGCTATCCGGCACCGGCATTGAAATAAACGATAAATACTTTGATATTGCCTGCCAAAGGCTGCAAGACGCCATTAGCAAGCAGTAAACAAAAAAGCGTGTATATTGAGGGGTATACACGCTTTTACTTTGTTATCTTTATTGACAAAGCTAACAAAAATTAGTAATAATAAATAAAAATTGCTTGTCCTCTCTCATCTTTTATCTAATCTTTTTTTAACCTAAAAAAAATTTCGAAAAAATGTATACTATTTATGTGTATATGTATGGAGGGTTACTATGTCTAAAAAAACAGACTATGAAAAAGAGTATCTTAGTTTGGGAATTACGCCTTGTGACATCCACAAGCAGACATATTTTCATAAGTTCTCTTTACTAAAATCTGTTCCGGTAACAACAACTCCTGATTCTTTTATTATGGGAGATAAAGAATAATGCCAGGATGGAACGAAGTATTTTCGGAAATAGAAAGGGCTTCTAACCCTTTTAAAGCAATAAGGCAGAAATATTTAGTTGCATTAGCAGATAAATTAGGCAAAAATGTAATTGCTTATTATTCTGGTTGGTTGCAAAAACCTTCCATTATGAATGTAGGCATTGAAGAAGTGGATAAAAATGCTTTCATGTCTATGGTGCACAAGATGGATAGGGAAAAAGGGTTGGCCCTTATTTTGCATACTCCGGGAGGGGATTTATGTGCTTGTGAATCTATCGTAGCATATTTAAAAATGATGTTTCAAAACGATATCACAATGATTGTGCCTCAAATAGCAATGTCAGCTGGAACGCTGATGTGTTGCGCTGGTAAAGAAATTTATATGGGAAAACAATCAAGCCTAGGTCCCATTGACCCGCAGTTTAACGGGATTCCAGCCCAGGGGATTTTAGAAGAATTTGAGCGTGCGAAGAGTGATGTCAAAAAAGATATTACTACTTCACAAGTTTGGGCGCCTATTCTGAGTAAATATCATCCGAGTTTTTTAGGGGAATGTGAAAAAGCCATAGAAATGTCTACGGATATTTGCAAAAGATGGTTGCAAGAAAATATGCTCTCTAATGAGGAAAATAAAGAAGAGAAGGCGGAACACATTACGCAAGAATTGTCTAGCCATGAAAATTCTAAGACTCATGCAAGAAGATTTGATATACAAAAATGCAAAGAAATAGGACTGAAAATTATTGATTTAGAGAAAAGAGATGTAAGCGGAAAAGATGAATTGCAAGATTTGGTTTTGACTATTCATCATGCATATATGCATACATTTAGTTCTACAAATGCAGTAAAGATCGTAGAAAACAATTTAGGTGTAGATTTAACTACCAGAATACGTTAATGAGAGGAGACATATAGTAGTGTAGTTAAGCGCAACTATGGTATTAGTACTTTTCCCCGCTTCGGCGGGGATTTTTTTGTCTAAATTCTGCGATTTTTATGCGGTATTTGCAAAGTTTCTTCGTATTCGGTAGAGTAGATGTATCTTATATTGAATAGATTTTGTATGGAACAATATGAAAAAACAAAAACACGAATTATATGAATCTATCAAGAATCCCTTAACGGGATTGCAGACAACAGCAGATTTATTGGCGACTTTTTACCCTCCGGCTGGTGTGCTTTCTGTGGTGTTGAAAAAATTCATCAAACATAAGGCCAAACAAATAAGAGAAGCTATTTTGGTGGAGATTAGCGATGGAAATTTTTCATATCTACAGAACGATGATTTGCTTTCATTGATATATCGGTTGGGACATTATGCTTCTATGGGAACGGCTAGTGCCAACCTGCGTTTAATGATCCGCTTGATGAAAGGAATGCGTGAGCAAGAAGATTTTTCCTATGCGGTGTTTAATCGCTATACCAAAATGCTGGAAAGTCTAAGCGGAAAAGAAATCCGCTTTTTAGCAGAAGTGGCAAAATTCTATCAAGAGGATAAAGAAAAAGATAATATCGCCTCTTTGGCGGTAGATAATGCAATGATAAATCTGATAGGAATAGAAAGAGAAACGCAGGATAAAAGTTGGTATGATGTATGTCAGGGATTAGTTGCATTAGGATTTTTAGGGTTACATACAGGTTATGCTGAGTCTGGTTATAGATTTGGCGGTGTATATTATATGAGCGGGTATTTGGAAGATATACTGCGTCATATGTCCTTTTGGGGGGTGGAATAAAATTTGACAAATTTTAGAGGGTGGCAAAGAAAGAAACGTTTTATGATCGTTCCCGGTTTCTTTATTTTTTTGATCAAAATATACTCCCTTGAAAAACGCTAAATAATTGTTTATACTCTTACTGTGGTATACTCTTACTGTGGGTTGGATAGCGAACGAAAGTTCGTTGTGTCCAACCCATTTTTTGGTACATATCTGACGATGCCCCGCGACCGCGGGGCTTTTTTGTTGCCCCGGCACCAGGAAAAGCTATGGGACAACGAAAATCTACCCACGAAAAAGCCGGCTGCGGCGGTATCGTACCGCCCAAAGAACACCGGTTCTCCGCTACCAATCAGCCTTCGCGCGAGGCCAAAAGCGCGGGGCTTAGGCGCTGGCAGGAGCGCAACCGGCTGAAAGAAAATTTAATGCGCGTTTTTGCCGAAGAACTGCCTGGCTCAGACGGAACAAAAACCGTGGCAATGGCCGCCATTGCGCGGCGGGTGCGCAATTTTTTGTTGGAAAAGAACCCCAAGGGCATGAGTGCCAAGCAGGTGGAACTGGCCTTAAAAACATTTGATTTGCTTTCCCCAGCTGAAAGCAAAATAGATTTAACCTTAAAGACAGAAAAAATATCCGAAGAGGAATTAAAAGCAATTATGGCGGAGCGGTTAAATGTTGCAACAAATAGAAATGCGCCGGGAGATACAAAGTGATTTTTACACCTTCTTTCGGTATGTGGCCGGTGGCAAAACGGGTGATTGGCTACGAGCGTTTTGTAATTTTTTGCAGTACCAGGTATATTGGCAGTTTTTGAACGACGGAATGCCGATTGCTACGGTGGAAGCACCGGTGCAGCATGGAAAATCTACGGTAATGCGTCATTTTTTGGCGTGGTTGGTAGGAGTGCACCCGCAAAAACGGTTCAACTACTATACCGCGTCTGATAAATTGCTCTTTGAAACATCACTTAAGGTAAGGCATATTTTGCAATCCCCCAGGTACTTGGCTGTGTTCGGCGCAAGGATTGGTACAGGAACGGAGAACATTCAAACTTTAGCGTTGTGTGGGCCGGACGGAAACCTTAGTGGCGGGCAAATAGACTTCCGCTTAATGGGCGCCGGCAACATTGGGCATCCTTCACATGTTTCGTTCATTGACGATCCATACCGAAACCGTGAGGAAGCGTACAGCCCAACGTTGCGCGCGAAAATATACGAACGATACCGGGCCGATATTTTATCACGCCGCCAATCCCCCAGTATGGTGATCGTTGTACACAGCCGTTGGCACGTAGAGGACTTAATCGGCACCCTGAAAAAGGAGGGGGATGTCCTTTCGTTCAAGTCTCCCGCAATTAATGAAAGAGGCGAAGCTCTTTTCCCGGAGTTGCGATCGTTGGGATTTTTGCAAATGCAAAAAAAGGCGTTGGGGCCCATTTCTTGGTCGGCTCTTTACCAGCAGGATCCAGTGGTCGCGGATGGTAATGTGTTAAAACTGCCTTGGTTCAAGCGTTACGAAGAATTGCCAGCTGTTGCAACACGGGTGATTATAGTGGCCGATACGGCCCAAAAAACGGGGCAAAACAACGATTTTACGGTATTCCAGGCCTGGGGCCTTGTACAAGGAAATGCCTATTTACTGGCGCAAGTGCGGGGCAAATTTGAGGCGCCGGAATTATTGCAAACCGCTCGGGTATTTTATGGACAAATTCGCGGGCAATTTGGTACAGTAGGCGCTTTTTATATTGAAGATAAAGTGAGTGGAACGGGGCTTATCCAAGAGTTAATCCGGGAGGGGTTGCCCATTATCCCGCTGACGCGGCAAAAAGATAAATTTTCGCGGGTGCTGGACATTGTGCCGTATGTGGCCGGCGGAAAAGTATTTATTCCGCAGCAAGGAATGGACGAGTTCTTGGACGAATGTGTGGCATTCCGGCAGGACATGAAACACGCCCATGACGACCAGGTAGACTGCCTGGCTGATGGCGTAAACCAATTATTAAATGATAATACCCCGGTAGTAATGTGGGGTTAAAAATTATGATTAAAAACTTACTGAAAAGGTTATTCAAAAAAGAGGATGAATCCTCCCCTAACGCTGAGCAGGTTTGGCAGCCGCTAGTGGGCGAAACGGTGCAGACGCCTTTTTCTGAAATTCCGGAAGTGTACGAAAGTATTTTGTTCATTTCCACCAATGCCACTCAGGCTGAGGCTGGGTTTTTCCGTTTTAAAGACAACGCGGAAATTTACCGGGACGACAAAACAGTCCAGCCCGTGGCTGAGTTGTTTGCCCAGCCCAATCCGGAAATGGATTGGAATATGTTTTTGGAGTTTGTTTATGGCTATTTGGCCTACCACCGTGAGGTGTTTATTTTGAAAATTCCTTCCCGCGGGCAGTTGGCCGGGACGCGTAATTTGCCGGCCCAATTGTGGCCTTGTAATCCCGCAAAATGCGAGGCGGTTGGTTATGACTGGAGGGGTGTCACAAGCTGGAATATAGAGGGGCGGATTTATCCGGCGGAAGAAGTAATCCATATCCGGTATTTTAACCCGGCAAATCCTTTCCGCTCGGTTTCGCCTTTAAAACCGCTTCAGGAGTTATTGAAGGCCAACAAAGCCGCGATGAAAAGCAACCGGGCTTTTTATGAAAACAACTCCCAAACGCCCTTTATTCTGTCCACTGATAAAGATTTAACAAAGGCCCAAATGGAACAAATCCAACAGGGCTGGGAAGCCAAGCATAAAGGCGTTAGCCAACGTGGACGAACCGGTTTTTTGTCTGGCGGCTTAAAGCCATATACCATCAACACCTCCAGCGGAACGGCCGATTTTGTGGAAAACTCTAAAAACACGAGCGAGCGCATATTGTCCGGCATGCAAATGCAAAAGGCGCTGCTGAATATGACGGATACCACAAATTATGCCACCTATATGGGGCAAATGCGCACCTTTTGGCAAAATGTGATCCGCCCGATGGTTCGCAAGGTGGAAAGCGCGTTAAATGCGCAGATTATAGCGCCGTATACCGCTGAATTTGAACTTCGCTTTAAGTACGACAATGTGGAAGCGTTTGCCGCTGATTTCGGGGAAAAAGTGAAAACCGCCCAAATGCTTGCCCAAATGGGTTTCCCGCTGAACGATATTAATGACCGGTTGAATTTGGGCTTTAATGCGGTGCCTTGGGGGGATGATTGGTGGATTAACTTCGGTTTGGTGCCCGCGTCGGACTATGAAGCCTCAACCGTTGCTTCTTCCAAAGATGAAAAATCCTGCCGTTGTCAGCAGCTAAAAAGCATACAGGACGAGCGCAAAGAGATAGTGTGGAAGCGCTTTGACCGGCAGCAAATGCGGTTGGAACGGGTGCTGGCGCAAAAGACGGGCCGCTTTTTTATGGAGCAGGCCAGCCGCTTAAAACGGGCCGCAAAGGAAAATGCGTTGGCAACTTTTGATTGGGAAAAAGAAGATAAAACGCTTGAAAAAATGCTCCTGCCGGTACTTTCGCAGGCAGTAAGAGAAGGAATATCCGCCGCACGCGAACAATTGCAAAAAAGTGCCAAGGCAGAAACGGAAGAAAATGCAGAGCGGCGTTACTTGGGCAAAGTGGCCCAGCGTATTTTGGATATAAACCGCACGACGCGCCGCAAGGTGGAAACGGTATTAAACCAGGGCTTGCAAGAGGGGCAAAGCAACGAAGAAATGGCACAGGCCTTGGCGGACAAAGTGTTTGTCGGATTCAAAACGCGGGCCCGGCTGATTGCCCGTACGGAGAGCACCGGCGCGCTCAATGGAGGTACGGCCGAATACGGGGCGGAATTAAATGCCACAAAAACGTGGCTGACCGCCCGGGACAGCGAGGTGCGCGAAAGCCATGCGGCGCTTGATGGCGAAACGGTTGGTGCCAACGAGACCTTCTCTAACGGTTTGTCTTATCCAGGGGATCCGGAGGCTTTTGCTGAAGCGGAAGAAGTGTGCAATTGCCGTTGCACCATTTTATTGGGAGTTAAAAAATGAAAAACCAACATAACACGCTGGATTTTACGTTTGAAATAAAATCCGTTGACGAAGAAACAAGCAGCGTAACGGCTGTATTCTCGCACAGCCAAAAGGACCGGGCCGGCGACATTTTGCCGCCTGAAGTGCTCTTGGCGGGTGCCAAAAATTTTTTGAAGAACCCTGTTCTTTTGGACAGTCACTCTTATGGCGGAGTCAAAAACATTATCGGCAAGGTGGAAGATTTGCAAGTTGCCGATGGCGGGCTTACCGGCCGTGCCGTGTATTTTGCCGGGAAAGGTAACGACGCCGCCGACTGGGCGTTTACGCTCGCCAAAGAAGGGCTGGCCGCGTTTAGCGTAGGCTTTCGGGCGTTGGACTACGAATACATCAAAGAGAAAGACGCTAGAGGGCAGGAAATCGTTACCGGATATCGGTTTAAAAAGGTGGAATTGCTGGAAATTTCGCAGGTTGCGGTACCGTGCAACCCGCGCGCTTTAAAAAAGATTTTTACCCCGCAAACGTCTGCTCCGGTGGCACTTGTGCCTATGGCCGAAAGCGGTGAGGGGGAAAAAGAACAAATCATCAAAGCGTTTAGAGACGCTTTGAAAGAAATTGAGGGATGACTATGACTGAACAAGAAATTAAAAACCTGGCGAAAGCCGTATTTGAGGAAGGCACGAAAACACTTTCCGCAAAAATGGATAAGCACGCCGCTTCTGCAGACGAAAAATTAAGTCACATGGACGGCAAATTAAAACAACTTGAAGAAAAATCCGCCCGCTTGGAAGATTTGGAGACCAAAGTATCCAAGTTGGAAGCGGCGCCGGCAGGCGGAATCCAGCTGGTAAAAGCTGATTTTGGGCAATTTATGGGGGCCGACATCAACAAAGCGGCCGCCTTGCTGGTAGATAAGGGGCTCTTTAAGGGCGACTCCGAAGAAATCCGCCAAAAGGCCGCCCTGTCCGCCAAATGGGCGGTAGCGGCCGTGAAGAGTATGGCCTATAAAAACCCGGCGCTTTATGCCGATTTTTGCAAAGCAGCCAACTTGGAAGGTACCGACGCCAATGGCGGCTATTTGGTGCCCGAAGTACTGGAAGCGGAGTTAATTAAGGCCGCGCGCGAAAACAGCTTTGCCTTGCAGGAATGCACGGTGTTTCCGCAAAATGCTTCCAAAGTGACGTTCCCCGCGGAAGACGGGCTGGTTGAGGCCGGGTTCGTGTCTGAAGGGGCCGCGGCTACCCCGTCCAATCCAACTTTCAAGCAAGTGGCGCTGGAGTTGAAAAAGGCTGTTTGCTTGACGGAAGGCGTCTCCGGCGAACTGCTGGAAGACAGCGTGGTGTCTTTTGTAGGTATTCTGCTGGATCAGATGACCTATGCGGTTTCGCAGTTGCTGGATAAAACCGTTTTGAACGGTATTTCCGGCGACAGCAACAACTTTATGGGTATCTTGAATCCTTCCACGGGCATTGAAGCCATTTCGCTGGCGCAGGGGAAAGTTTTTGCGGATATTTCCTATGACGATTTGTCCGATATGATTACGCTGATTCCCGGTATGGACAGAGCTGTGGCGAAATTCTGTATGTCCCGTTATGGATTGGGTTTAGTGCGCCGCATTAAATCCACGGACAGCGTTCCCGTGTTTGCCTCGGCCGTTTCCGGAGAACCCGCCACTTTGCTTGGGCAGCGCTACTTTACCAGCGAAAATGCTCCCGGCGTGGCGGATAAAGCCACCGCTGAAAAGATTGTCCTGGCGCTGGGCAATTGGAAGCAATACTACATCGGTATGAAACCCGGCAGCATGGCGTTGGAATCCGATCCGTATTCCTCTTTTGACAAGGATTTGATTCGCTACCGCTTAAAAATGCGCGTCAGCGGCAACCCTGTCAGAAAATCGGCCTTTGCGGTTCTCAAAACCGGTCAGGCGTCTGCCTAAAAACAGGGCCGGGGGCGTGCCTATACGTCCCCGGCCAGAGGAGTAAAAAATGTTTGGAAATAAAAATAACAAAGAAAACAATCAAAAACCGTCGGAAGAACTCCCAAAAGAGCGACAGCCGGCCGCCCAGGAAACTGCGCAAACCCCAGCTGAAAAATTGGTAAAGCGGGAAATTGTCTGCGGTTTTTGCCACAATACGATTATTTTTGAACGCGCGAAAACCGGGCAAAAAATTGCTTGTCCCAAATGCAACTACACCCTGGAGATTAAGTGATGGAACTGGTAACGGCAGAAGAAATTTTGGCTTTTTTGCCCAATGAAAAAGCGGACGAAAAAACAAAGAAAAAAATAGACTCCTGTTTGGGCCTAGCACAAGCACAGGCGGAAAATTATGCCGGGATTTCTTTTGCCGAGTATACACCCGATAATTTCCCGGCAGATTTGAAGTCGGCGCTTATCAAGTGGACGTTGGCGGAATATATTGCCAACCAAAGCAACACCAACTTCATAGAGGGGGACGGCAACTATACGGACCGGTCCACCCGGCACCGCCAGGAAGCGAAGGAAATCCTGGACAAATACCGCCCGCCGATAGCCTTATGAAGGTTGAATACAACAAAAAGCAATTGCGGGAAATACATAACCTGCTGCAAAGAGTAAGCACGTTAAAATCGGCCGAGGTGATTACGGCGTTTCGTCGGGCGGCGCTGGTTATAGAAAACCGCGTAAAACAAAATGTAAGCGGCGGGGCGGTGAAAGTAAGAAGCGGCCGCTTACGAAACAGTATTGGTTCTGTCGTTCGGGAGAAAGAAGGAAAATTGTCCGCGTATATTGGAAGCGGGCAGCGGAACGGAAAGCCGGTAGTTTACGCCAACATTTTGGAAACGGGCGGTATTATCCGCCCTGTAAAACGCCAATGGCTTACGATTCCAACGGAGTATGCCAAAACGAAGGCCGGGGCCGGGAACTTAAGGGCACCGGAAGTAAAAAACGGATTTTTCGCCCGCGGGAAAAACGGGAGTTTAATTTTGTTTGAAGGCGGAAGGAAAACACCTCGGCCTATGTTCATTTTGAAAAAACAGGTTAAAATTCCGCCCAAGCGGTATTTGGCGCTTTCCTTGGCACAAAGCAGCCAGGACGCATACAACCAAATAG
This sequence comes from uncultured bacterium, assembly GCA_949298795.1. Classification (GTDB taxonomy): domain Bacteria; phylum Elusimicrobiota; class Elusimicrobia; order Elusimicrobiales; family Elusimicrobiaceae; genus Avelusimicrobium. The sequence goes on along the minus strand of CASFXV010000020.1, from coordinate 5,544 downwards.
TGGCCGGACTTACAAAACTGATGGAGGAAAAATGACGAACTTAACCCCTTCGTATTTTTTGCAGGTATTGTATGACTTGCTTACGGCTCCCGGTGCGTTTGAAACAGTGGTCAATGTATTTAAAGGCCTTCGCAGTAACATTACGGGGGAGTATACGCTGCAGATTTACCCCACCAATTTCCGCGAAACCACGAGGGCGGATAATGTGCTTTCCTGCACGGACAGCTGGCAGATTGCCGGCGTGGTAAGCGTATCGGAAGAAGAAGCAGTGGATAAAACGATTTCGTTTATGCAGGCCGTTAAAGCGGCACTGGATAAATTAGCGGAAACAAATGCGGATTTCACTTATGCGCTGTTGCCGGAAGCCCCGGTGTCGTATGAGAACTTTCCGTATGTGGTTTTCAATTTGCAGGTAGATATTAGTTATCTAAGGAGAATAAACAATGGCATCTAAAGCGCGCGCCGGTCTCGGCGTAAAAATGACATTTGGCGATACGCCGGTTGCGGAACTTTCTTCTGTCGGCGGAATCGCTATTACCACGGAAACCATCGATGTATCTAACCATGATACCGAAGGCGGTTACCGGGAATTTATCACGTCCTTAAAAGACGGCGGCGAATTTACCGTAGAGGGTAACTTCGTAGGCGGCGATGAAGGCCAAATGGCTATTTACAACGCGGCCCAAAACAATACCTTGGAAGATGTGGAAATTACCTTCCCCACTTTCGGAACGGAAACAACCGGGGCCAAATGGCAGTGCACCTGTTTGGTAACCTCCTGCACGCCGGTGGGCGATGCCACGATTGACAGTCAGCTCACTTTTTCGGCGACGCTGAAAATTTCCGGCAAGCCCATTTTTACCGCTCCGGTAACGGGGGCGTAATATGAGCCAAAAGGAAACTTCTTTCCAGCTGGGCGGAAAAGAATACACGCTAAAGTTTACGATGCGTGTTCCGCTTTTTTGGGAGCAGGCCACGGGGAAGAATTATTTTGCTTCTTTCGGGGCCGGTTCCAAACCCTCCCTAACTGACATTTTGACGTTGGTATGGGCGGCGTTTAAGAACGGCGGAAGCAAGCTGACGTTGGAGGAATTGGCCGACAAGCTAACGGATAAGGATTTACAGGAATTATCCGTTAAAGTAATGCAGCTGGCCAGCAATAATTCCAGCAAACAGGGGGAAGACACGGCCCCTTTGGACAAAAACCCCCGGAATTAGACGAACTATGGGCCATAGGACGCTATGACCTGGGGTTAAGCGAAACGGAGTTTTGGGAGCTTTCGTTTAAGGAGTTTGACCTGCTTCGCAAAAGGCAGGCAATAAAGGAGTACCGGCAGTGGGAACAGACTGCAAGCCTGATGTGTATGGTTTACAACGTACACCGCTCCCACCGGCAACGGGCCTTAAAAGTAAGCGATATTCTTAAAAATCCGTTTGAAAAGAAGCAGACTGCGCAGGATATGGCGCGGTTCTTTGAAGAATTGACCAAACGACAAGGCGGTACGATACATGGCGGTAAAAGCATTAAACATTGAATTGGTTTTGGAAAGCAAACAATTTTCTGCCGCGATGCAGAAAGTAAATGACGCTTTTGAAAAATCCAACAAAGACCTGGAGAAATTCGGCAAAAATCTGCAAAAAATAGGCGGAGTTTATGCCGGAGCCGGGGCTGCCGTATCGGCCGCCTTGGGCGTAAGCGTAAAAGCACTAGCCAATGCGGCAGATGTGGCGGATGACACGGCCAAACGAACCGGGTTAACGGCCCAGGCCGTACAGGAATTGGCTTATGTCGCCAAAATGACGGGGTCCAACCTCTCTACGGTGGAAGTGGCCCTGCGCACCATGCAGCGCAACCTGGCCGACACTGGGGCCGAAAGCGCGACTTTTAAGGGCGCCCTGGAGGCCTTGGGGCTTAGCTTGGATGATTTACGGCAAATGAGCCCGCAGAAACAGTTTGACACCCTTTCTAACGCCTTGGCTGGGGTAGATGACGCCAGCCAGCGGGCCGGGCTTTCTATGGCTGTTTTTGGGCGTTCTGGAACGGCATTGATGCCCATGCTTGCGGAGGGACAAAGCAAATTAGCCGCTTTAAAACAGGAAGCCCACGATTACGGATTTGTGATGTCTGGGGAAGTCATTGAGGCCGGAACCACTTTCAACGACAATTTAGACCGCTTGAAAGGGGCTCTTAGCGGACTGGCCCAGCAATTTGTAGCCGGTTTGTTGCCCGCCTTAAATGAATTTGTGCTGGATGTCGCCAAAGTAGTATCCGGGGTTAAAAATTGGATGAGTGAAAACCCCGGCCTTACCAAGACCCTGGCTGCTTTGGCGGCCGGGATTGGTGCGGCACTGACCGTGGCCGGCGGGTTGATTGCGGCGTGTGGCACGTTTATTACGATGGCGCCGGCTTTGGGTGCGGCATTTACGGTGGCCACGGGGCCGGTCGGTGTGATAACGGCGGCTATTGCGGCACTGGTGGCAGGCATTATTGTGCTGTATAACAATTGGGATACGGTGTCCCATTACTTAATACAGAGCTGGGATACGTTGACTTTGGTCGTATTGGATGCAATTGCCAAACAATTAGACGGGTTGCAGAGCCTGGTAGACTGGGTTCCGGGATTAGGGGAGTTGTTGCGGGCCGCAATGTATAAAGTGCAGAACGCTGCCGCCCAAGCCAGTTTTGATATTGGTCAACGTCAAATCCAATACGAAAAGGAAAAGAATGCTCAGCTTTTGCAAGATACGGAAGAAACGGCCAAGCGTCAAGCTGACATATGGCGCAGCGTAGGAGAAGAAAATGTTTTCTCAAAGACACCGACCCCAGCTATTATCCCTGTTTCAACGGCGGAACACGAAGATGAAGGCGCAAATAATTCTCCCGAAATAGAGAGTGCAAACCGGTTTGTGGAGGCTTGGAACAGCGCTTTTGAAGAATGTGAAGAAAGTCTGCTGAATTGGCAGGAAATATCCGCAAATGTTTTTGGCACCGTCAAAACCACTCTATCAGACAGTATATCGGAAATGATTGGGCAAATTGGTTCCGGCTGGTCAGGGTTGTACGATATTATCAAAAATTTTGGGCAGATGATGTTGCAAAACGTGGTAGATGTTTTGGGGCAGATTGTGGCCGAGTGGATGATGAAAAACTTGATTTTAGAAGGGATTGAGAAAGCCTGGGCGGCTTTCAAAACGGCTTTGGGCTGGAAAACGGTTGCAGATGAAACGGCCCAAAGAACGGCTTCCACCAGTATGCAAATTGCTAATGATACGCTGGAAATCAAATCGGCTGCTTCTGTGGCGGCAGCCCGCGCTACGGCTGCCAGTGCATGGAGTTTATGGGGCGCCTTGGCTATTGGTGCCGCCATAGGGTTGGCGGTAATGGCTTTTGTCGGGGCTTTCGCGTCTGGCGGTATTGTGCCTGGAAACAGTTTTAGCGGGGATAATGTCGTGGCGCGCGTAAATAGTGGGGAAATGATATTAAACGGCGCGCAGCAGGCACGGTTGTTTGATATCGCCAATGGAGATAATCCGGGTGCAGCGAGTGGGGCAAATGCGGTTATAAACCAAACAATTAATGTTGGAAATGGTACGGATTTGGCAGCCATTACACAGGCCATTAAACGTGGTACGGCCCAGGCGTTAGAATTTGCCAATGTGGCGTATAAGGCCGGGCAAAAACGAAACAAATATGTTGGCTAGTTAAGGGTCGTTTTCCACGAGGAACACATTGGAAAATTGTTTGAAGTTCTGTACGAGCAAGAAGTGCTGTAAGAGCCGTCTTTGTTTTTGGTGGTTTTCCAGGAGAAACACGTACGCGGTTCACTAGAAGATCTGAAGGAACAGGAAGTTGTGTAAGACCCGTCATTGTTTTTAGTAGTGTTCCAGGTAAAGCACGGGAGAAATTCATTAGCGGTTCTGTACATACAGGATGTCGTGTAAGAACCGTCCGTATTTTGGATGGTTTTGTATGAGAAGCAGGGTTTATATTCGTTGGATGTCCTCTCTATGCAAGAAGTAGTATAGGAACCATCCTTGTTTTTAGCAGTGTTCCAAGAGAGGCAGGAGTTGCTTTTGTTTGACATTCTGTAAGAGCAGGACGTCGTATAGCTTTCCGCGCTAAACGAAAGGCATGGGAATAAAAGGCAAAAAACGATAAAAATTGTTTTTTTCATAAGGGGCTCCTGTTCTTATTATAACCCTTTTTAGGGAGGATTTATTACATATGGTAGAAACTACACGCATTACAACCCCTATCAAAATTTACGGGGCTAATTACATTACGCGGCGCTGCACTTTTACGGGGGAGGTTCAAAATCAGTCCGCCTTATATGACAATTCTGCCCAGACACAGGCCACTTTTTACAATGCGGATACGTCCCAGCGCATCAGCTGGCAGGTGGCGTTTAAGGATAAATACGGGCAAACGGTATCCCGCGAGATAGATACCGTTATTTTAGAGAGCTGCACGGCGGACTCCGTGCAAATTAGTTACCTAAATACTGATGGGGAAAGTGTTTCCGCCGGAGTATTTGAGTTGCAGGAAAATAATATCATAAAAATCCCGGCTTTTACCGCGCAGGAAATTACTTTTTCTTTTGCGTCTTCTAAAAATTATTTTTACGTGGGCGAGCTTCGCTGCCTGAAATACTTGTTTGATTTGAAAGCCACCACCGAAACAACCATCGTTCCAAATACGGACGGGGGCGAATATACGGCGCAGGACGGCAGTTTTTACAGCTGGACGGACTACCACCGCCCCGGGCTGGAAATAAGGGTGGAAAACGGCAATTATGCCCAATACAAAGTGTTACGCCTGCTGGTACAGGAGAACGAAAGCGTGACCCTGATTCCCTTTAAAGAACTGGATTTTTGGGTGTTAGAAGGGATTATCAGCCGGGATATGAACCCGGATGTAAATCGTTTTTCCGGCCTAGTGGATTATACGTTGGAGGTAACAAGCAAATGAGAACGGTTCCGGAAAGTATCAAATTGGCCTTGCAAGACCCGTCTTTGCCCATCCAAAAGAGGATTTTGCTTTACCGCCGCGTATGGAATGCGCAGGGCGCCAAATATACCCTGGAAACAACCCCGGTAGATGTGACGGAGTTGCTGGTGGAAGCAGGAAGCATTAAAATGGCCCTGGATACGGACGAAGTGGATAAGTGGGATGCCTCCAACGTAACGCTTACCTTCAATAACGATTTGAATTGCTTCAAAGAAGGGTTAAAAGGCGGCCTTTTTGAACAGGCTGTGTTATGGGGGAGCAAATTCGTTTACAACATTGAAAACGCCGGTTCGCAGGCGCCCCAGGAAAGCATTACGGTCTTTACCGGTTATGTGTACTCTTCCCCGGTATTTAGAGAGAACGGAAACCAAATAGAACTGACTATTACATCCAGCTTGGACGCATTGGAATATGTTAGCGCGGAGGATTTTTGCCTGTCGGCTGCGGATGAATTGGCTACAGAAGTGGAGGCCGAAAACGAAGACGACCAAGGCAAGGAATTCACTACCGTTCAAACCGGGGTGGGGTATGTGGAC
>CASFXV010000019.1 GCA_949298795.1 uncultured bacterium | reverse complement strand
GGTTACCGTATTGTTTTTCAGAATGCAAATTCTTATTTGCCTTCAGGTGTTATAAAAGGCGGAAATTATTGTATAGAAACCTATATGGGAACTTATAAAAAGTATTGCCCGTGGTTAGAAAATATATAGATATGCAGGGAAAAGAAGATTTGGGGCGAACAATGAAATTGTTCGTATAGAAAGAAACCCCGGGCGTAAGCCCGGGGAGTTTCATAGAACAATAATTAATTAATAACGTATTCACCGTTTTTCATGGTGCATCCGCCGCTGGCGGTTTCCAAGCACATAGACTCACACAGCCAAACGGTGTCTGCGTCGGCAGAGCAGGTAATTTGCCCTCCTATGCCGTTTAAACTCGGGTAATACGCTTGGAAAGAATAGGTGTTGCTGCCGGTGGTTTTCTTAACAACTATTTTATCTGTACCCATAGAATAGTCGTACCGTCCGAAAGAGAAATTAGGGCTGTCTTTGGAAGTAGCGTCAAAAAAGTCTATGTCCAACTGGTTTAAGGTGGTGGGTGCGGTGCGGTTTGGGCTGGCGGCTTTTGCGCGTAAGGCGGAATCCTGCAAGGTTTTTACGTTGGATAGCGCCTCCATGGCTTCCGCACGCACTACGGAGCGCTTATATTGGGGCAGCGCCACAGCCACCAATATACCTATAATCAATACAACGGCCAACATTTCAATTAAGGTAAACCCTGTTTGGTTTTTCATAATAAATCTCCTTAGTAAATCTTTGTATAGTATATCGGTTTTTTGGGGAATATTCAATAACCCCCGTTCTCTAAAAGCATTGCTTGAAAGTAGCCCAAAAAAGAGTATAATTAACTATATATTCTAGAAAAGGGGCTTTTATGAAAAAAGGTTTTACATTGGCTGAACTTATGGCAGTGGTGGTTATTATTGCCATTATTGCTTCTATCGGTTTGGGCGGTTATAAACGTACGGTGGAAAGAGCTAAATTTACGGAAGGGTTAAACATGGGCCACCAAATTGCCCAGGCTTTGGCGCGTGCGGATTATGAGCGTCATGGCCAGTGCGGCAGCTTTGATACGCCGTGGACGCAGCTGGATATTGATACCAGCAGTTCCGCCAGCGGTTCGCAGATGGGGACCAGTTCCGTTAATTTGGAAGGCCGCTTTAATATTACCCGCAGCGGCACCAGTATTGTGGTAAGACGCATAGGCGGGGAAAATTACCAAATTAATATCCCCATAGACTGCGGGGTAGGAAATGCCATACTTAAAGATACTTGCACCGGCAATACGGATTTTTGCATCAGCGCCGGTTATTCCAACTGCAGCGGCAGTTCTTGTACTAAGCCGTAGAGTTTGCGTTTTGTTTTAACCCGGCTCTTTGAGGCCGGGTTTTTGTTTGTTGTGCAAATCCCCAGTTAGGCCGGGGATAATTCCTTGCCCCTTGCCAAAAAATAAACGCGGTTGTTAGGCCGCGTTTTCAATAGGTTTAAAATTGTTTTCGGCTGTTTTAGACAGGGGAAGAAAAATCTTCTCACCTGTCCGCCGGGGGTGTTTGACCGGTTTCAAACTGCTTACTTTTCAACTATTCTTTGGATTAGTCGTGGCGGGAGGTAATGTAGTTGGCGCCGCTTACGTTTTCGCCCACTTTTACCAACGCTCTGGCTACAGCTTCCAAGATGTTGTTCATTCTTTTCATTTTTTCTTTCTCCTATTTTTCCTTTTTTAAAAATCGTTCTGCGTCTTTTCAGGCACAGGAGAATTTTCTTACATAAAAATTATATCAAATTTTATATGTCTTTGTAAAAAGGGGGTATATATCATAATAAAATAAAAATAAAAAAGCAAGTTATTTTTCTGTTGCGGCATTTTATTTATATATAATATATGTATGAAAACAATAACAACGGATTGTTTAGTAATAGGCGCGGGTGTGGCCGGCTGTGTATATGCACACCAGGCCGCCAAGAAAGGCCTGCACACCATGATGCTGTGTTGCGGCCCTTTGGCTGACGCAAACAGTGATTTGGCCCAAGGCGGTATTGTGTACGAGCCTAACTTAGTCATGCAGGACTTGCTGGAAGACGTACAAATGGCCACCGCTCATTTATGTAATGACGAGGCCGTCCGCACGCTTTCCGCCGCCGGCTGCCAAGCGGTGAAAGAAATTTTTTTAAAAGAAGCCCCCGCCAATTTTGACCGGGACGAAAAAGGCAACCTCTGCTTTACGCGTGAGGGCGCGCACCGCAAAAACCGCATTATCTATTCCAAAGACACCACCGGCCACGCTTTGCTTGCGGCCATTCAAAAAGCGGTAACGCAAAACCCGCTGATTACCATTAAAGAATATACTTCCGCCATTGATTTGTTGACTTTATCCCACTCTTCCACCAATATTTTGGACCGTTACCACCCGCTTACCGTGTTTGGCGCTTACGTGCTGGATAACCAAAGCGGCGAGGTATACGCCATTGTGGCCAAGAAAACCGTTTTGGCCACCGGCGGGATAGGGCAGGTGTACCGCCATACCACCAATTCCACCCATGCGTATGGGCATGGCGTGGCGATGGCGTACCGCGTGGGGGCGCGCGTGATGAATATGGAGTTTGTGCAATTTCACCCCACGGTATTTGCCAAGGGCAAAAACTTTTTAATTTCCGAGGCGCTGCGCGGGGAGGGCGCTGTTCTGCGTAACGTAAACGGGGAAGCGTTCATGCCCCGTTATCATGAACTCAAAGACTTGGCCCCGCGTGACATTGTGGCCCGCGCCATAGAAGAAGAAAGGCTAAAAACCTCGCACGACTGCGTGTATTTGGATATTTCGCACGAACCGGCGGAGTTTACCAAAAACCGCTTTCCGGCCATTTACAAAAAATGTTTGGAATCCGGGGTGGATTTAACCAAAGAGCCTATTCCCGTGGTCCCGGCCGCCCACTATTTTTGCGGGGGGGTTTACGCTACGCCTCAAGGCCGCACCAATATTTTAAATTTAAACGCCATTGGGGAAACGGCCTGCACCGGCTACCACGGCGCCAACCGTTTGGCCAGCACCTCTTTATTGGAGGCTGTGGGCATGGGTTACCTGTGCGCGCAGGAAGACGCCAAGGACATTGCATCTCAAACGTTCTGTTTGCCCCAGCCCAAGGAATGGGTTATTCCGCAGGAAACGCCGGATATTAACCTGGTAAAGCAGGATTTGGCCACCCTTAAAAGCACCATGTGGAATTACGTGGGCTTGATGCGCAGCCGCACCCATTTAAGCCGTGCGGAAAAAATCTTGCGCCATTTGCATAATGAAATTGACTCTTTCTATAAGGGTAATTCATTGTGCCAAGAACTGCTGGACTTGCGCAACGGCGTGCAGACGGCCCTGTTAATTACCTACGCGGCGTTAAAAAACCCGCAGTCCATCGGCTGCCATTATGTAACGGATAAATAGCCGTTGTATTTTGCGTAAGGCCCCCGGTTTTCCCGGGGGTTTTTTATTCCATTGTTTCCCGGTGCGCAAACGGTTTTGCCGTCTTAAAATTTGCTATGATATAACCATGCCAAGCAAGCAATCTGTTTTAGTGGTATGCACCAACCGCAAAGCGTTTCACGAGTTTTTTATTGAAGAAACTTTTGAAGCCGGGCTGGAGCTTTTAGGGGCGGAGGTAAAGTCTATCCGCCAGAAAGAGCTTAGCATGGAGGGGGCTTTTGTGCGTGTGGAAAACGGCCAGGCGTATCTATACAATATGCACGTTAAGCCGTATAAATTTAACTCGCTTACCGAGCCTGACCCCACCCGCCCGCGCCGCCTGCTATTAAACAAAAAAGAAATACGCAAACTGGCGTCCAAGGCGGAGGTAAAAGGTTACGCTTTGGTTCCGCTGGAAGTATATTTTAAAAACGGTTGGGCCAAAGTAAAACTGGCCTTGGCTAAAGGGAAACATTTATTTGATAAGCGTGAATCCATCAAGAAGCGGGATTTAAACCGTGAAATGGAACAAAATTTTAAAAATAAAATCCGTTTCTAACCCGTGGCTGTATTTTGGCGCGATGCTTTAGGCTTAATAAAATAAAGTGGCAAGAATTTGAAAAATTTTCTATAATATGTTTTGTGATGGGCGGGTGGCGGAATGGCAGACGCGCACGGCTCAGGACCGTGTGGACGAAAGTCCTTAAGGGTTCAACTCCCTTTCCGCCCATTTTTTCTTTTTGGTTTTAAGCACATGAAAAAGTATGATTATTATCGGCCGTCATCTTTTGTAAGTAAAAGAACTCCCCGGCGGCGCGGTAAGGGCTTAAAACGTTTTTCTGTTATCTTATTTTCCCTTTTTATTTTGGCGGCGGTTTGCATAGGCTTAAGCAAAGGCTATAAAGCGTATGCCTCGTCTGATTTATCTAACTGGCAACCCAAAAAGCTAGAGGTGCGCGGGGTAGACGGCGCTTTATATAAAGAGTTGCAAACGCTGGGCAAAAGCAAATTAAATAAACCGTTTACGGCTAAACAGGCGGCGGATTTACAGGAACAGCTGGTGAAAAAATACCCTATGCTGCGTGACGTAAACGTAAGCCGCGGTTTGTTTTCCGGCGCGTTAAAGATACATGTTGAGAGGCGTTCCCCGGTGGCAAAATTTGTTTTGCCGGGCGGAAACGTGCGTTACATAGATAACGACAGCACCGTGTATGCCGATAATTCCGCCGTGTTGGAAAACCCGGTGCCGTTTGTAGAGCTGGAAGGCAAAGTGCCGGACAAACTATCCGGCGAGTTTGTAGAACTGGTGCAAAACACGTTGCGGCTGGAAAAAGAACTTTCTTTCGCTTTTTTGCGTTTTAATTTAACAAAAGACGCCGTTTCTATGCATATGCCTGACGGGACCGTAATAGAATTTGGCCCGGCCCGCCAGCTGAAAGAAAAATCCCGCCGGGCGGCCCAAATTATAGATTGGTGCCGCCAGAACGAAAAAGGGCCGCAAAAAATGGATTTTCGTTTTTTTGAAAACGGACAAGTTTTTTTAACACAGATTGACCAATAAGTTTTATAATGGATTTAGGGGTTTTTTTATGGCTAAAACAAATATCATTGCAGGGTTGGATATTGGCAGCGGCAAAATGACGTGTATCGCCGCCGCGCAGGATTACGAAACCGGGACTTTACAGGTACTGGCGGGGCGCAGCGTGCCCTGCAAAGGCTTGCGCGGGGGAGTGGTGTTGGATATACGTGAAACATCGGCCGCCGTTCAGCATGTGTTGGGCAGTATAGAGCGTGAATTAAACCAAGATGTTTCCACCCTGGTGGTGGGCGTGCGAGGCTCTCATTTGGAGTCTTTCTCCAACCACGGCACGTACAATATTTCCCGCTTAGACAAAGAAATTACCCAGGCGGATATGGCGCTAGCCATAGAGAACGCCAAAGCCATGCCCATTAAGAATGATAACGAAATTATTAACGTAATTCCCCAAGGTTTTGCCATAGACAAACAAAAAGGTATTTCCAACCCGGAAGGGATGGAAGGTTCTTTATTGGAAGTGGACGTGCATATTACCACGGGTTCTTCCACGCATTTAAACAATTTAGCCAAAGCCATACAGCGCCCCGGTTACCGCATAGATAATATCGTTTACGGTTTGGTTCCGCTGGGGGATGCCGTGCTGACCCAAGAAGAAAAGGAACTGGGCGCCATGGTGATTGATTTGGGCGGGGAAACCATGTCCGTGGGTATTTATATTGACGGCATTTTAAAATTTTCCCGCGATATTCCTTACGGGTGCGATTTAATCACGCGGGACCTTTCCTGCGGGCTTCGCACCAGCCGCCAAAACGCGCAGGACATTAAAGAAAAATACGGCGTTTCTTTTCCCACTTCTTTGGACGAGGACGGAGAAATCCCCGTTCCTTCTTTAGACGGGCGCACCATACACAATATTAAAAAGAGTTTTATTTTGGATATTATCCAGCCCCGCACGGAAGAATTGTTTGAGTACATCCGCCGCTGTGTGGAACAGTCCGGCTATAAAGACTTTCCTATGTTGGGCGTGCTGACGGGCGGGGGCAGCTTGCTTCCCGGCGTAACGGACCATTGCATTAATATTTTAGGAATGAAGGAAGTCCGTTTGGGCGGGGTGCAGCGTGATTTGTTAACTTCTGACGAAGAATTTTTTGAGCCTAAATATTCCACAGCCATGGCGCTGGCGTTGTATGCGTGCCAGGGCGGCGGGGTGGAAGATTATTCCCGGGAAGGTTTTGATAAAGACGCTTCTTTCTTTGGAAAAATAGGCAAAGCGTTTAAAAACTTCAACCTGTTTGGCGGTTGAAGGAGGCTTTTATGAAGAATTTATTTATGCCGGCCGATTTGTTTGAAACCAAAAAAGCCAAAATAAAAGTAATTGGCGTTGGGGGCGGCGGCGGCAACGCAATTAACCACATGGTGGAAAGCGGTTTAAAAGACGTTGATTTTATTGCCGTTAATACGGACGCGCAAGACCTGCGCCGCAATAAGGCCCCTTATTTGGTGCAAGTGGGCGAAAAAATCACCAAAGGCTTAGGCGTTGGGGGAGACCCGGAACGCGGCAAGCTGGCGGCGGAAGAATCCGAAGAAAAATTAAAACTGATTATCGGCCAGTGTGATTTGCTGTTTATCACGGCCGGTATGGGCGGCGGTACGGGTACGGGTGTGGCGCCGTATTTGGCTAAACTGGCCAAAGATTTATATGGCGACGATTTATTGGTAGTGGGCGTGGTTACCCGTCCGTTTAATTTTGAAGGTTACGTGCGTGAAAGGCAGGCTGACGAAGGCATTAAGGAAATGCAAAAGTATGTGGATTCCATGATTATTGTGCCTAATGAAAAACTGTTTGCCAACATAGACCCGGAAACTTCTTCCCGCGACGCGTTTAAAATGGTGGATGAAGTGCTTTTGCAGGCGGTGCAGGGAATATCGGAAGTGATTACCAAACCGGGCGAGGTAAATATAGATTTTAACGATATACGCAAAGTGATGTGCCGCTCCCAAAAATCGCTCATCGGCATAGGGGAAGCCAGCGGGCCCGGCCGCCATTTGCAGGCGGTAAAAAAGGCCATTTCTTCCCCGTTGTTGGAAAATGCCGATATCCGCGGCGCAAAAGGTTTTATTGTCCACTTTTTGGCGGAAGAGGACTTGACCTTGCTGGAGCAAGGGGAAGTGATGAATTTAATCCGCCAGTATGCCAGTAACGATTCCATCGTTATGTTTGGCCATTCGTATGATTCCACGCTAAACGGCGTATTTAAAGTAACGGTAATTGCCACCGGTTTCAGCGCGGAAAAAGCCAATTTGTATAATGTCCGCCGTCCGTTGCCGGACATGGCGGCAAGCGGCAAACGGCCCGCTTTGCAGGAAACCGTTTTGGCGGGGTTTGACGAGCCTAAACCCGCCGCGCCGGAAGACGATATGCTCATTCCGGCGTTTTTAAGAAGAAAAAAGGGCCGGAAATAATCACCCGGAGGGATATTCTATGGCAGTAGGATTACAAAGTTTGCTTAGAACGGTAGTGGATAACCGCGCCAGCGGTTTGCATATTCGCGGAAATTCCAACGCTTTTGTGCGTTTGAACGGCCAAATTAAACCCATTGATGACAGCTTTATTCCGAATGATGAGGCCAAAAAAATGGCCTATGCCTGTATGGGTGACCGCGAACGTAAAATCTTTGAACAGTATAGTTCCGTAGACTTTTCTTTGGACGCCAAATCCTACGGGCGTTTTCGTTTTAACGTGTTTCGCCAAATGGGCAAAATTTGTATGGCTATACGCCACATTCCGCTTAAAATCCCCACCTTTGAAGAATTCCACCTGCCGGGAGACGTGCTTAAAAAAATGGCGGAAAACCGCCGCGGTTTAATTTTGGTGACGGGTATGACCGGTTCCGGTAAAACTTCTACGTTAGCCGCCATGGTGGATTATATTAACCAAACCCGTCCCGGCCATATTTTAACAATAGAAGACCCCGTAGAATTTATTCATACTGAAAACCGCTGCATCATCAGCCAGTTAGAGCTGGGGGTGGATACGCCCTCTTACACCAGCGCTTTGCGTGCGGCTATGCGTCAGGACCCGGATGTCGTGTTAATCGGGGAGTTGCGCGACGGAGAGGTAATGAAGGCCGCCATCAGCGCGGCGGAAACCGGGCAGCTGGTATTGGGTACCATGCACACGGTAAACGTCACCCAAACGCTTTCCCGCTTAACGGACGCTTTCCCGGTGGAGCAGCACGCCCAGGTGCGTTTGCAGTTATCTGAATTAATCCGCGGTATCGTCTGTCAGCGCTTGTTGCCTACCATAAAACCCGGTATGCGCCCCGCGTTGGAGATTATGGTGTCTACTCCTCAAATCCGCAAGCTGATTATGGAAAACAAACCCAGCGATATCCAAAAACAAATGCAGAACGGCGCTTTTTACGGCATGCAAACTTTTGACCAGGCTTTGGCTAAACTCTATCAAGAAGGCGCTATTGATATGGAAACGGCCACTTCCGCGGCCACTTCGCCGGACGCTATCATGTTGGCTATCCGCGGTGTAACGGACAGCTTATCCGTAGCGGGTGAAAATTAATCATGCGCGCTAAGGGTTTATTAATCGCTATAGACGGCACGGCCGGCACGGGGAAATCCTCCGTCGGCCTGGCCGTTGCGGCGAAATTAGGATACGGTTTTTTAAGCACGGGGGAAATGTACCGTGCGCTTGCCTATAAAGTGTTTGAAAAAGGGGTGGACCCATCTTCTCACGACGATGTGCTGGCTTTAGCCCAAAATTTAAAATTCACGTTTGAACGCCAACCCTCCAGCGCGTTGAAGATGCTGGTAGACGGGGAATTTTTGGGTCCTAAATTGCATTTGGAAGAAGTAGGCAATGTAGCCAGCAAAGTTTCCACCAATAAAGAGGCGCGCGCGGTGCTGACCCAACGCCAGCGCGAAGTGGGCCAAGAAGGCGGTGTGGTGATGGAAGGGCGCGATATTGGCACGGTGGTTTTTCCGGATGCGGAGTTAAAATTTTATTTAGACGCCTCCGCCGAAGAACGCGCCAACCGCCGCGTAAAACAGCTGCAAGAAGCCGGCAAACCCGCCGAGTATGAGGCCATTTTGGCTTCTATCAAAGAGCGGGACTGGCGTGACAGCCACCGCGCCGTGGCCCCGCTGAAGCCGGCCCAGGACGCCGTGGTGGTGGACACTTCCCGCTTAACTATGCAGCAAGTGATAGACTTTGTGACGGAGAAGATTTCCCAGTATGCTTCTTAATTTGGTAAAATTATTAGCAAGGATCTTTTTTAAAACCTGTTATGACTTTAAGGTAGAGGGGTTGGAAAACATCCCCAAAACCGGGGCCCTCATTATAGCGGGCAACCACCTTTCCAACGCGGATCCGCCGGCAATCGGCTCGTTTGCGGGGTTGGTGCGTGATTCCCGCTTCGTCGCCAAAAAAGAGTTATTTTCCGTGCCGGGACTGGGGTGGTTTTTCCGCCGCAGCGGCTATATCCCGGTGGACCGTACCCGCACAATTGGCGATTTTGGCGCCTTAAAGGAAGTGGTTCGCGCGTTGGAGAAAGGGCAAAGCATTGTGATGTTTCCGGAAGGAACCCGCTCTAAAGACGGCAAACCCCGCAAACCGAAAAGCGGTATTGGTTATTTGGTGTATCATACCCAGGCGCCGGTGCTGCCGGTCAAGGTGGAAGGCACTTTTGGCTGGCCGTGGGTGCGCCGCATACGGGTGAAATTTGGTACGGTCATGCACTTGCAGCAGGACCCGGCACAAGAACCCAAAGAGCAGTATAAACGTTTTGCAAACGAAATAATGGACGCAATTATATCAATTAATATCTAACGGAGGATTACGCAGTCCGCACCATGCGACGGACTGTAAATAAGGACTTATGACTACAAACGAAGAAATTAAAACCACGGAAGAAACAATTAACGAACAAGAAATGACGATGGACCAGTTAATTGCGCAGCAAGAGTCTTTATCGGAGAAACTGAACAAACGGGAAATTGTAGAAGTAACCGTTGTGCAGGTAACGCAGGATAATATTTTAGTGGATACCGGAACCAAAAAAGAAGGGGCTATCCCCGTGTCTGATTTTGACGGAAAAACTTTGCCGGCCGCCGGCGATAAGGTTTCCGCCGTACTGGTTAAAAAAGGTTCTGATGAAAGACCCGCTATCTTATCCCACAAAAAAGCGTTGGAATATTTGGGCTGGGATGTATGCAAAAAAGCCTATGAAGCCAAAGAACGCGTAAAAGGCGTTATTTTGCAAACGGTGAAAGGGGGATACATTGTAGAAGTTTTTGGTGTAAGCGGGTTTATGCCGCTTTCTTTGTCTGAACTTCACACCGCCTATAAACACTACCTGCCCGTGGGCGCCAAAATTAAAGCCCAGATTGTAGAGTTTTCTAAAGAAAAACAGAAACTGATTGTTTCCCGCAAACAAGTGTTGGAAGAGGACGAAGCCGTCCGCCGCACCCAGGTATTAAGCGAAATTAAAGAAGGCGATGTTTTGCGCGTTGTGGTGGCTAAAGTGGATAAGGATAAATTATTCCTTCGCTTCCACGGCATTGAAGGCATTGTTACGTTGGAAAACGTTGCCTGGAAAGACGCTGAAACCGCCATTGCCAATTTCCGCCGCGGCCAGCGCTTGAAAGCCAAATTAATCCACTTGGACAAAGAAACCCCCAAATTGGAATTTGGTTTGAAACAATTATTCCTCAACCCGGCCGACGCTTTGAAACGCCGCTATCCGTACAAGAGCTCTGTGAAAGCCACGGTAACCAAAGTGTCTGAAGAAGGGGTGGAATGCACCATCGGCAAAAACAATACCAAAGGTTTCATCAGCCCGTTTGAAATGGGGCGTGATTTTACCGCCAAAGAAGGCGATACCATCACCACGTTGGTAGTGGGAGTCAACCCGGAAACTTTTACGGTAAACCTTTCCGTCAAGAAGTATGACCAGGTTCAAAACCGCAAAGTGGTTGCCCAGTATCTAAAACAGGCTCCGCGCCCTACGCTGGGCCAGCTCTTGCAGGATTCTTTTAAAACGCAAGAAGAAGATACCAAAGACGCCGAATAGTTAGATATGATTGACTAAACCCGCCGGGCGTAAATACCGGCGGGTTTTTATTTTGTACACTGTAAATATGCCAAACGCTAAAAAATTATTGTTGCTTTCCTGCTGCGCTCCCTGTTCTGGGGGGGTGCTTTCCCGTGCGGCGGCCTTGGGGTTGGACGTAACCCTCTTGTTTTATAATCCCAATATTTATCCGCTTAGCGAATATGAAAAACGCCGGGACGAGCAAAAGCGCGCCTGTGCGCATTTTGGCATTCAGTTTGTGGAACTGCCTTACGAGCCCCAGGAATGGGAACGTTTGGTAACCGGGTTGGAGAACGAGCCTGAACGCGGCAAACGCTGCAGCGTGTGTTTTTTTATGCGTCTTAAAAAGGCGGCGCAATACGCCAAGGAACATGGTTTTGAGGAAATATCTTCCGTACTGGGGGTATCGCGCTATAAAGATATGGAGCAGGTAAACGCGGCCGCCCGCGCGGCTTGCGCACAGGAAGGGGTTGTGTATAACGAAACC
Source organism: uncultured bacterium (assembly GCA_949298795.1). GTDB lineage: Bacteria > Elusimicrobiota > Elusimicrobia > Elusimicrobiales > Elusimicrobiaceae > Avelusimicrobium. The sequence goes on along the minus strand of CASFXV010000019.1, from coordinate 15,705 downwards.
AACTGGCGCCGCAACGGTTTGGAGGAAGCCCGCCGCGCGGTGTGGAAAGAGCTGGCCTTTTATGCCCAGCAATACTGCGGCTGCCGGTTTAGTTTACAGGCCGCTCAAAACCGTTGTAAAAAAGGGAAAGAAGATTTATGCTTCAAAAAATAAAAGCATTATTTCGGGAGTTTTTTTCATTTATTGACGCTTCCCGCCAAAGCCCATTGGCTTTTAAGTGGACGTGGGTATCTTTAGTTGGGGTTGTTTTTGCTTCTTGGCTGTTATTTTTATGGCGTGATGTTTGGTTTTTGGAAGTTTTTTTTGATAACGTTTTTGTTTATTTTCCCATTTATTTAGTGCATGAGTTTTCCCACCGTATTGCCTGGGGGCTTACCCACAGCCAAACCATCAGCTTGTGGGCCGGGCCTATGGCCGAAGCGCTGTTGCCCGCGGTGTTGTTGTGGCTGTGCTGGCGCATACCGGGGGGGAGGTGGCCTTCCGTGTTGGTGTGGTATTATTGGGCGGGGTGTTGGTATTCCACCGCGCGTTATTGCGCGGACGCGCGCGCGATGAACTTGCATTTGACGTCTTCCGACATGGTCAGTTCCTCCGGGCCGGGAACGCCGGGGGATTGGTATTATATGTTAAAGCCTTTAGGATTGTTAGAGTGGGATACCGCTTTGGCCGGCCTGTTTTATTTTGCGGCGGCGGTGTGCTTGGTGTTGGCCTTTTATTGCCTGTGGTATTATTGGGAGCATTTGAACGACTTTATGCGCCAGGATTTAAAGCCGGACCCTTGGCGCCAAGCGGCGGTTCCGCCCGCTTCCACGGCGCGTATAACAGCGCAGGATTACGAGCGGGACCCGTTTACCGGCCGTTCCAGCGGTAACCCGTGGGACCGGTTGTCCGGCAAAAAATAAACGTTTTAAAATCTGATTTTAGTATGACTGTGTGGAAAAATAAAAAACCTACCGTTTAAGGTAGGTTTTTTATTGCTAAAATAGCGTTTATTTTTTTGCCGCTTTTTGTAGCAGGGCGGCTATTTTTTTACTGTTTTCGTCTTTGCGCTCTTTTACCACTTTTAGCAGTTTTTTGTAATTCTCGGTTTGGGTATCGGCCCCGTATTCCAACAATAGGGCTACCAATTCCGGGTTTTTTTGGTAAGAGGCGGCAAAGAACAATGCGTCCAGCCCGTTGTGGGTGGTCAGTTTGGGGTCCGCCCCGCGTTTTAACAGGTAGGTTACCAAATCCAGCCGTTGTTTTTCCGTGGGGAATTTTTGCGTTACCGCCATAATAAGCGGGGTGGCGCCGGTATCGGTGGGTATGTTGGGGTTGGCGCCGCGGAAAACAAGCAATTTGGCGGCTTCGGCCCGGCCGTCGCGCACGGCCACAAAAAGCGGCGTCCAGCCGTGCGGGGTTTGGCGGTCAATGGAAAGGCCCTCGTCTAAAAATAAATTGATAATGTCTTCATTCCCGCCCGAAGCCGCCGCGTGCAAGGCGGTAAAATCCGCCCCGGCGTATTGGCGTTCCTCGTCTTCAAACAACAGGGTGTAATCCAGTGGGGCGCCGTCTTCCAAGTCATTTTTAACGGCAATTAAATCCCCGGCGTAAGCGTCCGCAATTAAAGTGGCGGCCAATTGTTCTTGGCGTTGTTGGCGGTAACTCCACGCCAAGGCGCATACCAACAGTACCACAATAAATATAGTTATTTTTTTGTTCATAGCGTAATTTCCCTGTTTTCTTGGGCGGATTGGTACATAGCGTCCAGCAATTTTTGTACATATAACCCGTCTTGTAAAGAGGGTGTTGCCGGGCGTTTTTCATGTACGGCACGCAAAAATTCATACAAACAATCCGCATGGGCGCGTATCCAGCCCATGGGGTGGCGCGCGGGGGGAAATCCCGTCCCAGCGGGGTATTTCTGTACGGTTTCTGTTTTTTTGTATCCGGGGTGCGGGTCTTTCGCGTCGTAAAAATACAGCCAGTTAGGGTCCATAAAGTCCAGCTTTAAAGCGCCCTTTTCCCCATGGATTTCTATATATAAATCCGTATTGGTTCCGGTAGCCAGTTTGTTAGCTTCGGCTGTGCCCACTGCGCCATTGGATAAAGTGATGATAGAGTAGGAGGCGTCGTCCGTATCCACGGGGACGGGGCGTCCGTTTTCGTCCGGCCGGGTGGCGTAGGCGGTTTGGTTTTTTGTGTACACGCGTGCCACGGGGCCTGCCAGCCAAGTAAGCATGTCCATTACATGCGCGCCCAAATCATACAACACCCCTCCGCCCGCCGTTTGGCGGCTGTTGCGCCAGCGCATGGGTTTTTGTGCCCCCACGTTGGAAGGCATAATCATATGCGCGCGGAAAGATAAAATGCGGCCCAGGCGTTCTTGTGTCATAAATTCTTTAGCCAGTTTGGCGGCAGGCGTAAAGCGGTTGTTAAAAACGGTTTGCGTGGTTACGCTGTTTAAGTTAGGGTGCGCCAAGATGCGGGCGGTTTCCTGCGGGCCGCAAGCTACGGGTTTTTCACAATAAATATGTTTTTTGGCGTCCAAGGCTTTTAAAATAGCTTCCGTATGCAGGGCGTTGGGGGTGCAGATGTCTATAACGTCTATATCGGGAAGGGATAAAATTTCGTCTAAATCATGTGCGGCATGGGCAAAGCCGTAGCGCTCTTTGGCGGCCAAGGCGTTTTGGTAACGGCTGGCGCACACGGCAGCCAGGCGAACCTGAAAATCAGGCTCATAAAATAAAGGGATGGTTTGATATCCATAGGTGTGGGTTTTACCCATAAACCCAAAACCGATAACAGCCACATTAATTGTTTTCATGCGTCCTCCTATTGGGGTTATTCTAGCAAAAAGAGAGGGGAGGCGGTAGCGTATATAATAGTGGAGCTTGCACATAATATACAGGGGCTTGTTTTGTTTTTTTTTTTTGATAAATTTGATTAGAAATCAAATTTAGTCAAAAAAAGAGGGGAGACATGAAAAACGACAATGCAAGGCTTTTAAGCGGGTTTACGCTTATTGAGCTTTTAGTGGTAGTATTAATTATAGGTGTATTAGCGGCTATTGCCGTGCCGCAGTATCAGCTGGCGGTGGATAAGGCCGAGTGGGCTTCCTTAACCCCTTCTATGAAAGCCATTATGGACGCCCAACAACGCTATTATATGGTAAATGGCTCTTATGCTATAGATTTAGATGATCTGGATATAGAACCCGTATTGAAAGGGGACAACCCTTTTGTTATGCTTATGGGGTGGCAAATGTATTTTGAGCCACATGGTGGGCAAAAATATCAATATCGGGTGGACTACAGAGCAAAAAAAATCTATTGTTGTGCTTTTCCTTCAAATGAACGTTTTGTGCGATTATGCAAAGCGGTCAGCGGTAAACAACAGCCGGAAAAAAATCAGGCCGCCTACGATTATTATCTTGTATCTAGTTACTAATCTTAATGGTTCATTTATTAAAACAATTTCCCGGCTGGTGTTCCACCGGGGATGTTTATTTTTGTACGTTTTAACAAGTTAAATGTATAGGGCCTTGCATGTGTTTTTTTTTTTGATAAATTTGATTAGAAATCAAATTTAGTCAAAAAAGAGGGTAGACATGAAAAACGGCAATGCAAGGCTTTTAAGCGGGTTTACGCTTATTGAGCTTTTAGTGGTAGTATTAATTATAGGTGTATTAGCGGCAATAGCAGTGCCGCAGTATCAGCTGGCGGTGGATAAGGCGGAATGGGCTTCATTGACCCCGTCCATGAAAGCCATTATGGACGCCCAACAACGCTATTACATGGCCAATGGTTCCTATGCAACGGATTTAGACGATTTAGATATAGAACCCACGTTAAAAGGAATTTATCGTCCTTATGTTTCGCTTCAGTCATATCAAATGTTTTTTGAGCCGCGCAGCGCCCAGACCTATCAATATCGCTTGGATTATAAAAGCCAAACTATTTATTGCTGTGCCTTTCCCTCAAATGCTCGTTTTGTGCGGTTGTGCCAAGCCGTTAGCGGCTTGTCGGCCCCAGAAAAAACAATTGCTTTTTATGATTACTATCCGGTTAAAAATTAATATTATTTAACCATTTAATATAAAACCCCCGGTTGGTATTCCAACCGGGGGGTTTAGACTTCTCTTACTTCAAACTATTTTTCTACCTTTTCCGCCGGGACCATAGCGGCCAGTTGTTTGTACAGGTCGCGTCTCCAGGCGTATTCGGACTCGGCGCGTTTAATTAACTGCTGCGCCAGTTCCGGGTTGTCGCGCATTAAGCCTTTAAAGCGGTTTTCGCCGCTCATGTAATCGGCCAACGGCAAGGTGGGGGCAGTCAGCGGGCTGTCCACATGTAAGGGGTTCTTGCCTTCGTAGCGGGCTTCGGGGTTGAAGCGGTAGAGGATCCAGCGGCCGGCTTGTACGGCGCGTTTGGCTTCACCCATACCTTTGGACATATCAATCCCGTGCGCAATGCAGTGGGAGTAGGCAATTACCAAAGCCGGGCCGTCGTAAGCATCCGCTTCCGCCAAGGCCTGGATGGTTTGGTTCATGTTAGCACCCATAGCTACTTGCGCTACATAGATGTTGCCGTAGGTCATGGCAATCATACCCAAATCTTTCTTAGGCATGGTTTTGCCGCCCGCCGCAAACAAGGCTTTAGCGCCTAAAGGCGTGGCTTTAGACATTTGGCCGCCGGTGTTGGAGTATACTTCCGTATCCAGTACCAAGATTTTGATGTTCTTGCCGCTGGCGAGTACGTGATCCAAACCGCCGTAGCCGATATCATAGGCCCAGCCGTCTCCGCCCAAAATCCAGACGGATTTTTTAACCAAATAATCCGCCAAGCTCAAGAGGCGTTTGCATTCTTCGCAGCCTTTTTCGGCGCCTTTTTGTAAAATGGCTTTCAAATCCGCCACGTTTTTGCGCTGGGCTTCAATGCCCGCGTCGGTGGATTGGTCAGCGTTCAAGATGGCGTCAATCAAAGCGGCGTGTTCTTTCAAACCGCCTTCTTTGGCCGCGGTTAAAGCGGCTTTGGCGTCGTGGTTGAGCTGGTCAAAAGCCAGGCGCATACCCAAGCCGAACTCCGCATTGTCTTCAAACAAGGAGTTGGACCACGCCGGCCCTTTGCCGTCCGGGCGTTTGCAGTAAGGGGTGGTGGGCAGGTTTCCGCCGTAGATGGAGGAGCAGCCCGTGGCGTTGGCAACGGCCAAGCGGTCCCCAAACAGCTGGGTTAAGAGTTTCACGTAAGGGGTTTCGCCGCAGCCCGCACACGCGCCGGAGAACTCAAACAACGGCTGGCGGAACTGAGAGCCTTTTACGGATTCTTTCTTCGTTTTTACATCGGCTTGTTTGAGGCCCAAGAAGAAAGCGAAATTGTCAATTTCGTTTTCCCGTACGGAAAGCTGATGCACCATATTGAGGGCTTTCTTTTCCGGGTTTTCTTTGTTTTTAGCCGGGCAGTTAAATACGCAGGCGCCGCAGCCGGTGCAGTCTTCCACCGCTACTTGTACGGTGAATTTGAGGCCGGCGATATCACCCTTGCCGTCGGCGGATTTAAAGGTTTTGGGGGCGTCTTTCAAATCGGCCGCGTCATAGGCTTTAATGCGGATAGCCGCATGCGGGCACACCAGGGAGCAGAAACCGCACTGTATGCAGGTGTTCGGGTCCCACTGGGGCACCATAATGGCGATGTTGCGTTTTTCATACTGCGTGGTGGCGGTAGGATATACGCCGCCTTCCGGCATGGCGGAAGTGGGCAGCTCGTCCCCGCGGCCGGCAATCATTTCGCCCAAAACGTCTTTTACAAACGCCGGGGCGCTGGCCGGAACGGGGGCTTTGGTGTGCAGGGTGGAGGTGACTTGCGCCGGGTATTTTACTTCATGCAAGCCGGCTAAGGCCGCGTCTACCGCTACATAGTTTTTCTTTACCACTTCTTCGCCTTTTTTAGAATAGGTTTTCTTAATGGCTTCTTTAATGTCGGCGATGGCTTTTTCGGTGGGGATTACGCCCGCAATGCCGAAGAAGGCCGTCTGCATGATGGTGTTGGTGCGGCTGCCCATGCCGGTTTTGAGCGCAATTTCAGAAGCGTCAATGGTATACACTTTCAGTTTGCGGTCAATGATGATTTTTTGTACTTCAGCCGTTAAGTGGTTCCAAAGTTCGTCTGCACTGTACGGGGCGTTAATAAGCACCGTGGCGCCTTCTTTGGCTTTGCCCAGCACGTCGTATTTATCCAAGAAGTCAAACATATGCACGCCGATAAAATCAGCGGATTGGATTAAATACGGGGCGCGGATGTAGTTTTTGCCAAAGCGGATGTGGGACGTGGTCATGGAACCGGATTTTTTAGAGTCATACACAAAGTAGCCTTGGGCAAAGAAACCGTTGGCACTGATGATTTTCATGGTGTTTTTGTTGGCGCCTACGGTACCGTCGGACCCTAAACCGTAGAACAAAGCGGCAAAAATGTCAGAAGCGGCTTTGCTTTCCAATTTGGTTTCCGGCAGGGAGTTGTTGGTTAAATCGTCGTTAATGCCCACGGTGAACCCTTTTTTAGGTTCTTTGGAGGCCAAATTGTCCAAAATGGCTTTTACGTGGGACGGGGTGAAGTCTTTAGAGCCAATACCATAGCGGCCGCCGATAATGAGCGGGGTAGCCGGGAATTTGGCTTTGGCTTCGTCCGTTAAGAAAGCGGCGCATACGTCTTGGAAGAGCGGTTCGCCCAAGGAGCCGGGTTCTTTGGTGCGGTCCATAACGGCGATTTTCTTAACCGTGTTGGGAATGACGCGCACAAAATCCGCAATGCTGAAGGGGCGGAAAAGTTTAATTTTCAGTACGCCCACTTTTTGGCCTTTCATGGCCTCCACGGCGTTTTGGGCTACGTCCGCGCCGGACCCCATGATAACGATTAAGCGTTCGGCATCGGCGTCGCCTACGTATTGGAAGAGGTCATATTTGCGGCCGGTCATTTTTTCAAACTTGGCCATTTCTTCTTTTACAATGCCGGGCACGGCGTTATAAAATTTGTTTACGGCTTCACGCGCCTGGAAGTACACGTCCGGGTTGGCGGCGGTGCCGCGCACGGTGGGGTGTTCCGGGTTTAAACCGCGGGATTTGTGTTCGGCTACCAGCTCGTCGTTAATCATTTCTTTCATTTGTTCTTTGGTGAGGGGCTCCACCATGTTCAGCTCATGGCTGGTGCGGAAACCGTCAAAGAAATGCAAGAAAGGCACGCGGGCGCGCAAGGTGGCCGCTTGGGAAATAAGCGCCATGTCCATGGCTTCCTGCGGATTGTCAGAGCAGAGCATGGCCCAGCCGGTTTGGCGTACGGCCATTACGTCGGAATGGTCACCAAAAATAGAAAGAGCGGTGGTAGCTACCGCGCGGGCGGACACGTGAAATACGGTCGGCGTGAGTTCCCCGGCAATTTTGTACATATTGGGGATCATCAACAGTAAACCCTGGGAAGCGGTGAAAGTGGTGGTTAAAGCGCCGGCGGTTAAAGAACCGTGCACCGCGCCGGAAGCGCCGCCTTCGGATTGAAGCTCGCTCACCATGGGAACGTTGCCCCAAATGTTGGTTTCACCTTTGGCGCTTTTTGCGTCGCAGATTTCACCCATCGTGGAAGAAGGGGTAATCGGGTAGATAGCGATTACTTCGTTGGTAGCATGGGCGACGTGGGATACTGCGCCGTTGCCGTCCATAGCAACTAGTTTTGCCATATTAGAGAAGTCTCCTTTTGCGTAAAATAAAACGGTAAAACCCCGCAAAAACGGATGCGGGAAACCGGGCTGAAACCCAGTCTATGTATATTGTATAACTTTACCCTTGTATTTGGCAAACTTTATTTACCGGGCGGTAAGAAAATATCGCCCCCCTGTTTTACCGGCTAAAAAAATGCTTGACTTTGGAGCCGCTCCAAGCAGTACAATAACTAACATAGGCATTTTTATAATAAGGAGGAACTTTATGAACAAAGCAGTCATTTGTTTGGCGGGGGCAGGCTTGTTGGCAGCCGCCTGTGCGGGCCCGCAAGCAAAAGAGGATAATGCCGCCAAGGGACAACCCCAGCCGGCCGTGGTGTATTTTACCAAAGACATCAGCCCGGAGGGGTTGGTTAAAATTTATGACAAAATTTCCCAAAACGTACAGGGGAAAGTAGCCATTAAGGTGCACACCGGGGAGCCGCACGGCCCCAACATTATTCCGCCTTATATGGTAAAGGGGCTCCAGCAGCATATTCCCAACAGCAACTTGGTGGAAACCAACACCTTGTATGAAGGCGGACGCCACACCACCGAGGCCCACCGCAAAACCATTGAAATAAACGGCTGGGATTTTTGCCCCGTGGATATTATGGACGAGGACGGCGCGGTAATGCTTCCCATCAAAGGGGGCAAGCATTTTAAAGAAATGTCCGTTGGCAAGAATTTGCTCAATTATGATTCTATGGTGGTTCTTACGCATTTTAAAGGGCATACCATGGGCGGCTTTGGCGGTTCGCTCAAAAACATTTCTATTGGCTGTGCAGACGGTAAAGTAGGCAAGGCCCTGCTGCACGGCAGCCAAGGCAGCGACTTATGGCGCGCCAATAAAGCCCAATTTATGGAAAACATGGTGGAAGGCGCAAAGGCGGTTACGGACCATTTTGGCAAAAACATTGTGTATATTAATGTACTGCGCAATATGTCCGTGGATTGTGATTGCGCCGGTACGTCCGCCGCGGAACCCAAAACGCGCAACATCGGCATTTTGGCGTCTACCGATTTGCTGGCCATAGACCAAGCCTCCGTAGATTTGGTGTATGCCCTGCCCGAGGAAGAAAGCCATGATTTAAAAGAGCGCATAGAATCCCGCGAGGGCCTGCGCCAGCTTTCTTATATGAAAGAAATGGGTATGGGAAATAATGAATACGAATTGGTTACCATAGATTAATTTTTCCCGCTTTTGGTTACGGCCCCCTTTTTGGTACACTATACCAAAGAGGGGGCTTTTTATATGACCGCAAAACATTCTTTCCGTCATTGGCTGTATAAGCACCGCCCGGTTTGCGTGGTTTATGAAGTACTGCGCTGGCTGGGGCACAAAATTTTCTTTTTTATTGCGTCCCGTACGCCCGTTTGGTACCGTTTTGACGCGCCTTGCGCGCCGGCTGATAAGGAAACGCTTCCCATTAATACAAAGTGGTACCGCATTTCCCGCCCGCTCTACCGCCGGGAACATGTGTATTATAATTTTGACAACGCCCTCCGCGCCAATCCCCAGGTAAAAGGCTTGGCTCTTATTTTTTTTATGGGGATAGGGGACTATTTATACACCACCCCTATGCTGGAGGCGTTAAAACAAAAATATCCACATTTGCCTTTTTATGCGTATGTGGGGGGCGCATTTGACCGTAATAACTCCCCGCTGGTAGGCAAGCTGCTGGAAGGCAACCCTCATTTTGAAAAAGTATTTTATTTCCAAGGTCAGCGCCACCCCTTGATATGGAAGAACTATGATTATTCCGCCGCCTTTAAAGACATTCCCGAAGGTTTTTTGGCCGTCCCCGTTTATTATGATTACGGCGTACATATTTCCCACCGTGTAAAAAGTTTGTTTGAAACGTTCGGCCTGCCCGCCCCTAAAGAGCTTCCCGCCCCGGTAATGTATTTCCCGCAGAAGCCTTCTCCCGTTGTGCAGGCGGCGTTGGACGAAGTATCCTCCCGCGCGCAGGAAAAGAAGGGCATTGTGTTTTTACAGCTGGATTCACGCGGTTCCTCTTATACTTACCCGCATATGGGGGAACTGGCCCGCGGGTTGATAGAAGAAGGGTATTTTGTCATGAGTGTTACCAAAGGCGGCCCGCTGGAAAATGTAAATTATTTTGAGGTGGACATTAAAAAATTTGCTATTAACGAAACCTGGCACCTGCTAGCTTTGTTAAAACAGCGTTTTACAGTGTATGTGATAGCGGTAAATTCCGTCTTTTGGGCGGCTTCCGCCGGGTTAAATCTGCCTAATTTAGGCTTGCAGCATTGGGTGGACAAAAAAGTGCATAACTTATGGTACCCTAATATAGAGGTGGTGACGGATTATTTTTATCAGCATTTGCCCCAAGAAAAGCAAATCATGGCCCCGCCGGAAAGCTACGCGCCGCATAACCGTAAAATTATTGATTACAAGCCGGACTGGGTCATTAAATGGTTTAAAGAAAAGTTTGAAAAAACAACCCATTAAAAAAAGCCCCGCTTTAAAGCGGGGCTTGTTTATGCGGCGGAAAAGCGGCGGGAAACATTTAATCTAAGCATTTCCGGCAAGCGGCCGGTGCTAAAGAATGATATGTTACTGAACCTATCCAAATACAAAACCCCCGCGTTTAATTACGCGGGGGTTTTGTATAAGAGAATCTATTTTAAGCGATTACTTATATTCGTTGTAACTGACCATTTCTTCCAGCTTGGCGCGCGGGCGCGGGTCCGGCGTTTCGGCCGGGTAGCCTACGGCAATTAAGTGTTCAATTTTTTTGCTTTTGGGCAGGTGGAAGAATTTTTCGGCCTTGTCGCTGTTCAGCCAGCCTATCCAGCAGGTGCCAAGCCCCAAATCATGCGCGCGCAGCACAAAATGTTCGCCGGATATGCCTTGGTCCACCAAATAAAATTCCGTCCGGCGGAAAAAATTGCCAATGCGGCTGGTAAAGTTGCCTTTGTCTGACACTACGGCCACTAACACGGGGGCTTTTTCGGCCCATTTGGTCATGGCGTATACCCCGCTGAAGGCTTCTTTGCAAAAATCTTCTTTTACTTTAGGGTCATCAATCACAATATAATGCCACGGCTGGGAATTGCAGGCCGATGGAGCCAGCCGCGCCGCTTCTATGCAGGCGTTTATTTTTTCCCGCTCTACCGGTTTTTCCTGATATTTACGCACGCTGCGGCGGTCTTGTATTACTTTTTCTAATTCCATAAAAGGGCTCCTAAGTATATATATTAAAAATATATTATCAAAAATCCCGGTGTTTTTTATACAATAAAAAAATATGGGAGAAAACGACTATGAAATTTACCAAATACAGCGGATTAGGAAACGATTTTATTTTAGTTAACGGATTTAAAGAAAAAATTAAAGACCCGTTTACCGCTGCCCAAAAACTGTGTGACCGGCATTTGGGCATCGGGGCGGACGGATTGGTTTTGGTCCAGCCTTCTGAAACGGCGGACCTGCGCATGAAAATTTTTAACAGTGACGGTTCCGAAGCGGAAATGTGCGGCAACGCTTCCCGCTGTGTTCCTCTGTTTGCCAGAAAAGAGGGGCTTACCGATAAGACAACCCTTACCCTGGAAACCTTGGCCGGCCCGATTAAAACGGAAATTAAAGATTCCCACCTGGGCTTGGTTAGTGTGGATATGGGGGTGCCGCGTTTACTGAGGGGGCAAATCCCCATGACGGGGGACCCTACCGATACCGCGGTGGACGTGCCTTTAGAGGTGGGCGGCGCCGTACGTTACGGCACGGCCGTTTCCATGGGGAACCCGCACTTTGTTATGTTTGGGCCGGACGTGGAATACGCCCAACTGCGCGAATTGGGGCCGCTGGTGGAAAAAAACCCCGCTTTTCCTGCTAAAACCAATGTGGAATTTGTCACTGTTATAGATCCGCAAACCTTGCGCATGCGCGTATGGGAGCGCGGCGCTGGCATTACGCGCGCCTGCGGTACGGGCGCTTGCGCCAGCGTGGTGGCGGCTGTGATTAACGGCAAGACCGAACGCCGGGTAACCGTTAAGCTGGACGGGGGGGACTTGCTGATAGACTGGCCCGAACAGAAAAATATTTTTATGACCGGCCCGGCGGAAGAAATTTTTGAAGGAGAGTGGAAAAACGAATTATGACACAGGTGAACGAAAACTATTTGAAACTTCCCGGGGGGTATTTATTTTCCCAAATTGCCAAAAAAAGGGAGGCTTTTAAACAAGCCAACCCAAAAGCCAATTTAATCAGTTTAGGTATTGGGGACGTGAGCCGCCCGCTGGTACCGGCGGTGCTGGAAGCCATGCACAAAGCGGTGGACGAAATGGGCCAAACGGAAACTTTCCGCGGTTACGGCCCGGAACAGGGGTATGCTTTTTTGCGTGAGGATATTTTAAAACACGATTATTTAGCCCGCCACATTGATTTGGAAGCCGATGAAATTTTTGTGAGCGACGGCGCCAAAAGCGATGTGGCCAACATCCAGGAAATTTTCTCTTCTTCCTGCCGCATTGCCATACAAAACCCGGTCTATCCCGTTTATTTAGACACCAATGTCATGGCGGGGCGTACGGGTAATTTTGTGGAGGGGCTTTTTGAAGGGGTGGTATACTTGCCGTGCACGGCTGAAAATAATTTTGTGCCCGCTTTGCCCAAAGAACGGGTAGATTTGGTATATTTGTGTTCCCCCAACAACCCAACGGGCACCGCTTTAACGGTTGAGGATTTAAAGAAATGGGTGGATTGGGCAAAGGAAAACCATTCCATTATTTTGTATGACTCCGCTTACGAGGCTTTCATCACCCAGCCGGGCATTGCGCACAGCATTTATGAAATCCCCGGCGCGAAAGACGTGGCGATAGAGTTCCGTTCTTTTTCCAAAACGGCCGGATTTACGGGTACGCGCTGTGCGTATACCGTGGTTCCCAAACAATTAAAGGGCCATACCGCCGGCGGAGAGGAAGTGGCTTTAAATAATCTATGGCTGCGCCGCCAAACCACTAAATTTAACGGGGTGCCTTATATTGTGCAGCGTGGGGCCCAGGCGGTATATACGCCGCAGGGGCAGCAGCAAATCCGCCAAAATATTGAGCTGTATTTAAAAAATGCCCAAGTTATTTTGCAGAGCCTAAAAAAAGCGGGCCTGCAAGCCTACGGCGGGGAAAACGCCCCTTATATTTGGTTGAAAACCCCTAAAGGGCTTGATTCTTGGGCGTTTTTTGATAAACTGTTAACACAGGCCCATATCATCGGTACGCCGGGGGTGGGGTTTGGTTCATGCGGGGAGGGGTTTTTCCGCCTGACGGCTTTTAATACGCCCCAACTTACCCAAGAGGCGTCCGAGCGTTTGGCTAAGCTTCAGTTTTAAAGCATACACTTATATTTGCTACAATGAGAGCAAATAAAAGGAGATGATTATGAAATTATCCAAACAAGGTTTCACATTAATTGAACTCTTAACGGTAGTGTTGATTATTGGTATTTTAACGTCTATCGCACTGCCCAATTATTCGCGCAGTATAGAACGTTCCCGCGCGGTGGAGGCTATGGCTGTTATTAAGTCTATTAATGATGCCACCTACGCCTATTACGCCGCCCATTTGCAATGTCCTCCCTCGTTTAGCAAGTTAATTGTGGATATGCCCGGGGCGGGCAATACCAAAACCGTAGTGGGTAAAACGTTTACCTATAAATTAGGGGAAAATATCGGTACGGCGGCCACTAACCGTATATTTGGTACGTCATGCGCCAGCGCTACGGCTATACGCAATGCCGGGGATTATAAATACCGCATTTGGAACCCGTATAAAACGGGTACGGGGGCCAAACGCTCTTTGGCCTGCAAAGGGGAAAATGAAAAAAGCATTGCCATTTGCGATTCGTTGGACTTATTGGAAGGCACTCCGCCGGCAAACTTCTAAAAAGTGTTTTTACAAAACCCCTCCTACTATTAGGAGGGGTTTTTGTTTGGGCCTTTTACCCCAAAAGCCAAAAATAAATTTTTTTATGATAAGACTACTATAAAAGATATTCCAGTTTGAGTTTGCTGGATAAGCTGTACAGTTGCGGAAAAATACGGTTTAACACAGTGGCGGAGCGCATGAGGTGTTTATTATTTTGTGACGGGGATTTTATTTAAATAAATATTTTTGTATTATTTTATATAATATTTTTTTATTATTATAATATGTATAATATAGTTTATTATATTTATTAAAAGAGGCGGAATATGGAATCAGAGCAAGAAGCGGACCGGCAGGACAGCCTTACCGGGCGTTCCGTAGCGGCTGGAAGTGTAGGTGCTTTTTTTAAAAAAATAGAATGGGATATCGTATCGTTTTTCCCTAACAGTCCTTGTGTCAAAAAACAAAAAAAACGAGTTTCTCATAAAGATAATAATTAAAAAGCGGTTTAAAAGCCGCTTTTTTGTTTTTACCGGCAGTGCCTATTAATTGGAAAAGAATAAAAACCCCTGCGGCCGGATGTTGTGTATTTTTTTAGCGGGTGTTCCCAAACGCTTTTTAGCCATTAAAAACCCGCAGGCGTTAGCTTGGGGGGTAACTCAAAGGTGCTATATGGCCTGAGAACGGGCTTCGTCCCCTTAAAAGTTTTGCATCAGAATACCTTAGGCAGGGCGAAAGCTTTTTGGGGGAGTGGATAAAACCTGCTTTTATAATTCCAGGGCGTTGTCTTTCTGTTTTATTTGCTTAGGGGCGGGGGGAAGCGTTTGGCCTTTAAAGGTGCGGGTGCAGGTTATTTCGCTTCCTACAAAGAAACGCTGGTGTTTTTTGTACACGCAGGATAATTTTTTACTGGCGGTTTCTTTGGCTTCTTTATCGGGGGGAAAGTAACAAACAATACGCGTACAGGTATAGGTTTTGCCGCATTCCGGGAATGAGGAAGAGGGGTAGTTGGTAATAAACCAAGAAAAATCTAAATTATAATTTAAATATTTTAAGAAAGATTCACAAGTGGGTTCTTCATTTAAACACTGGGGTTCTGCGCTTACGTCTTCCGGCGCTAAAGACTCATCCAGCAATTCATAACGTTGGGCGGGGATCGGGTCTCCCTGCACAATGGAAACGTCAAAACAGGTGAATCCGTCCGGCTGGTCTTTGGTGCAGGTGAACGGCTGCATGATATTGCCGCCGGGGCAGGAATCCGTTACATCCATAGGGTCCACCGATAAATATTGGGAGGCCCCGCGCTGGGTTTTAACTTTTCCCTGCGGCGTGCTTTCTGCCCATAAAACGGCCTGAAACAATAATAACCCGCTGACGGCATAAAGAAAGTTTTTCATAATACATATAGTTTAGTGTATTACAGAAAAAGTTGTCAATAAAAAACCAGCCGAAAACTAAGGTAAGAGAAAAAAGGACAAAAAAACCCCCCTTGTTTCCAAGGGGGATTGAATATTAATTGTTTATTACAGTTCTTTAAGACTAGCAACTAGAGACACTCCTTTCAAAAGTAATATTGAAACGATTGCCGCTGGCTGAATACACATAATCTCTAACAGCAAAAGAAACTATTGAACCTTTGCCGATATATTGTCCATTGACATACCATTTTGTATTGGAGTCGCAAGGGCGTTCCATCATTACCGTATCATCAATAGACAAAGTGTGAGTTAAGCTGGTTTCTACACGACGGTTGTTAATAAACAAACCCATATAGCCGCCGGGAGTTGTTAACGTAAAGCTGGAGGAACAGGTACAAGTCTGTGGATCTAAAGTTTCATACCATTCACAAGTTTTATTGCAACCTTCCTCGTTGCCTCCCGTTGAGCATGTTCTGGAACTTTCCACGCATTTGCATTGGCTTTGGCTCCACGTGTAGTTAATCTGTCCCGTCTGTCCGCTCGGGCACGGCTGCGGGCTGCAGGTTTGCGCCGTGCAAGGAGGTGGCGTAACGGTTCCCCCCGTTCCGGCCAATACCAAAATCTTTACGCTTTCGCCGCCTTTTTCAGGGTGTTTTACCGTTTTGCGCGTTTCCCATTG
>CASFXV010000018.1 GCA_949298795.1 uncultured bacterium | reverse complement strand
GGAAGACTTTGCCAACGGGGTAGGGAGTGCGGCGCGGAGCAAATTTGGGTCTACGGCGTTGGCGATGAGCATGAATTTAAGCAGTGCGCCGGTGCAGGCTGTAAAGGCGGAGGCTTCGTTACTTGCGAAAGGGGTGCAGACGGAGCATGTATTAAAATTAAAAGACATTGTATGGTTTAGCGAGGAGGCGCGCAGCGGGTTAAGCGGGGCGAGCTACGGGATGAGAGGAGTGAACCGCGGGGCGCTGGCGAGTGCCGGTGCGAGAGCGGTGGCAACGCCTGTTGTTGGGAGCAAGACGATAAGCATTACTCCTCAGGTATTAAAGGCGGCGGAAGCAGGGAACGCGGCGAATGTGGGTATAGATTTGAAGCAAAACCGCGCCTGGCAGCCGTTGTCTTTCCTGAACAAAAACGCCATTTCCAACTGGCTTAAGGATAAATTGGCAGATAATGGACGTACGGAGTTATCCCCCTCCGCGGCCAATAAAATTGCCAAAAACGTATTGGCAAAAAGAAACCCGATGTCTTCTTCGTTGGTTTCTATTGTGCGCAGTTCGGCTTCGGACGATTTAAAAGGCAAAGCGTTATTGGCGCTGTATGACCGCAATCTTCTGAATAGTTCCATTCAGAAACTGCCGGTAGAAACCCGTCAATTAATAGAAACAACAACCGATGACAAACCCTTGTTAGGCAAACGTTTGCTGGCGTTGTATCACTTGCAAGCGTTAGAAACGGCTTTGCTTTCTGTTGATGACGGTGTTGCCCAGGCTCCTTTATCTGCCGGGTTAAAGACACTGATGTCTACCACGGACTGGGAAGCCAAGGTGGAAGCCGTATATGCCCAGGAATCTCAGGTACAGCCGTTGCAGACGGAACAATACTCCGGTATGGTTCCCACTGCGCCTAAGTTGGATTTGGATTTAATACAGAAAACTTGGCGTGTTCCTTCCTTTGCGCGTGACAACGCTTACCAAGCCCAATCTCGCAAAGTGCATTGGTGGAATCCTTTTAGCAAGGAGCAGGAAAACTTCTATAAAAATAATATTCCTTTCTATTACCGTTATACTGACGGAAGCATTAGCGACGGCCCTGTAGGAATTCTTTCTTACAAAACCATGCCGGGGGTATATAATAGATTGTTGTCTTTGGTGGGCTTAAGCTCCAACATTGGTTTTTCCATTCCGGAAGGGTACGTGCTGCTGTTAGATGAAGAGGGTAAATGGAAATACGCCATGCCGCGCGGGAATTTAGCGGTAGTAGAAGGCAATAAGTACTCTATGCGCTATTCCCAGCCCTGGAAGAAATACGGTAAATGGGGCCGTGTGCGCCCGCGTAAATCCGGGCGTGTAGCGGTGGATACCCCTTACAGCACAACAGACTTATTAACTCTTGCCAATTTGTTGGAAACCCAAAAAGGCAAGTTAAACATAGAGCTGGAACTCAATAAGCCCAATTCTTTAAAACAATTCCTTACGTTCCACGCTTTGTTTGTGGGGAACGACGCCGGGCAAACCTTAACCGGTCCGTTCAAAGATACTGTAAAATCTTTGGATGGGGCTTGGTCTTGGCTGGTTAATACGTTTGGCGGTATTGGTTATACCACCCCGTTCTTTGCGGGTAAATTGATGGGCTTTATGTCCCGCATTGGGCACAGCACCACCATTTTAGGCGTATACGGTTTGGCGTTGGTAGCGTTGTTGTATTCTTTCTTTGGGTTGGGAATGGACGGCTCCTTCGTCTTCCCCAAAGACGCTACTTGGTGGGATTATGTAGCTTTGGGTATCCCTACCACTACCATGGTATTAGGCGGCAGCTTGCTTAACACCAGCACCCAAACTTTGCTTAACTTTTATAAAGACCCGGTTGCCCGTACCGGTGCGCATTTAAACTTTGCCAACAATAAGAACTATTCCCGCTTGGCAATTGCGGCGCTTACCTTTGGGGCTTTTGTGTCCGGGTTAAAAATTCACGGGGAAACGCTGAACTGGTCCGTTGTGGTACCGGCGGCCATCGTTTTATTAACGATAGCTTCCCTGCTGTATTTTAATACCCCTGTGTTTGAACAAGACTTGCAGGCTTTAAAGAACCGCCGCAAGGCCGCCCAGCAAAAGGAAGCCGAGGAAGCCAGCAAGACCGAAGCCCAACGCGCGGCGGAAGCTGAAGCCGCCAAAAAGGAAGCGGCTTTTATGGCTCAGCTGCAAAAGGAAAACCAAAAATGGTATAAGAAAACCTTTAGAAAAATGCCTGAAGTGAAAGAAATTGCCGGCCGCGTAAGCAAGGTTTACGCCAGCTATGCCGCCAGCTTGCTGGTATTGGGCCAGGCATTAACTGAAGTAGGTAAAAAGGTTGTAATGGAATGGCCTTCCTTTACCACATTTATGCAAAATTATATGCCGTTCTTGGATTTAAATGCGGCGGACGCAGGTAAAGCGTTGGGCATGTTCTTAACGGCGTTGTGCTTGTTCACCACCACCAAAGTGCGCGGTTTGGCTACCAAATGGGTCAAAACCAATAAAGCGACCGATGACCAATTAACAGGCGCTTCCTTGTTGTTGCTGCCTATTGCCACCGGCTTTTTGGTGGGATTGCCTTCAGACGGGCTTGGGGCCTTGGTTTCTTTGGCTACTGTTTTGGTGTTATACGCGGCCACCGCCGTTCCCGGCCAGCTGGACGCGGCCCGTATGCAGAACTTTATTTCTTCTATCTTTAAGCAAGAAAAATTAGATCTGCAGGCCCGTACGGACTTAACGCCGGAACAAAAAGAACATGAAAAGAAAATTTTGGAAATACGCGAAAAATTTGCCAGCAGCAAAGGCGCCGCATTATATTCCTATATGAACGGCTGCGGGTTAATTGGTATCGGCGTAACGGTGCTGGGCGTATTTTTAATGCAGGATTTGGCTTCTATGTTAGGCACCGCTTGGCAAGGTGATATTTTGGATACGGTTACCAATTTGGTAGGCACGCAGGGAGAGTCTCACTCCATTGCTTTTAGCCGTATGGTGTTGGCTTACGCAACCGTGGTAGCCGCCTGGCTGGGCTGGACGAACCGCCACTTAATCCTGGACGCTAAGAAGCTGGTGAAACCGCTGTCTATTAGTCCGGAAGCCATTGCCGCGGGCAAAATAAAAGCCTCTACGTTTGGCATTAATGAGAAAAACGCCAAAATGCGCTGGAACGCGGTGGATAAGGAAATAGATGATATCGCCTCCAAGATTATTGCCTACGGGGCCAGTTCTGAGCAAAAGGTAACGGGGTTGTTTAACTCCATGGTGGTATTAAACAACCGCTTGCACGCCTTGACTGAGATTTTGGGCGAAGCAGAAGTAGCTTCATCCGTCAATAAGCTGCGCACTAAAATTGCGGTCCCGCTGGTGGAAATGATTAAGCATAATGACTTGTCCGTTCAGCTCAAAGAAAATATCAATTCCTTTGGCAGAATGTTCTTTGAAGCCGACGGCGTAACGCCCAAAACGCAAACCCGCTATATACCGGAAGGCACCTATTCTATGCCTAAGAACCATGAATTGTATGAGCTTGGTTCTGTATTGGTAAATGAAATAGAACAGCTTGCTTATCAGGTAAAAACCGGGCGTGCGGATTCAGACACTTATGTATTGCTGACTGAATATTATGAACGGGCTTACCGCGTGTTAAATGCTTACTTTGATGCAAATGCCGATGATAAGCCTCGCGCTAAGGTTCAGTTTGACCGTCTGTCCGATGTAGCTAAAGAGTTGCAATCTATGGACTTAAAAACAGCTAACCCGGCCGCTTCTGAGCAAGACGTTCAAAACTTGCAAAATATAATAAAGCAGTACACCAAGTAATTTGGTTTCATATAATTAAACCCCGTGCCTGACAAAGGGCACGGGGTTTTTGCTTGGGTCCATTCATGCTGCGCCGGGGTTGAAAATCTCCCCTCCATTAAATTCTGAAATAATGGGTATGAACGAGTAATGGCACAAACATTTTAAAATAAGGGTATGCCTGCTTATATTATTGTAAAGATTTTTTAATGGTTGTTTGGGGTAATCCAATCCTTATAAAGTCAAAACTTTCCATAAAGCATGAAGCCTTTTATATATCTTCCCCCCATTAAAGAAAGTAGTAGGGTTTAGATAATATAAAACGTTTTAAACCCGCCAAAAATGCGGTTTTGCGGGATTTTTACAAAAAACAGAGGGATTTGTAGTTAACTGCATTAAAAACGATTAGCAACCGCTTCTTTCCGTTACAAAGAAAGAAACAAAAAACCCCCAGGCTTGTTTTGCCTGGGGGTTAAGGGACATTAGTTTATTAGATAGCTACCACATACAGCAGGTTTGTGGTGCCTTTTTGAGCAAAAGGGATACCAGCCGTTACCACAATGTTGTCACCAGGGTGGGCCAGTTTTTGGTCCAGCACGGCTTTTTTAGCTTCAGTGGCGATATCGTCAAAATTGCGGAGGTTTTCCACCACAATAGGCGTTACCCCCCACACAACCGTCATTTGGCGGGCGGTGGTAAGGTTAGGCGTTAAGGAAAGAATCGGCAAACCGCCGTTTCTTTGCTGGGAAGCGCGCAAGGTGGTGGAGCCGGAATCCGTAAACGTTACAATCACGTTTGCCGTATCCATATTGGTGGCTACTACGCCGGCCGCTACGGTGATGGCGCCTTCTTTGGTGGTTTCGTTGCGGCGTTCCAATAAAGAAAGTCCTTTGCGGTAGCGGTGGTCGTTTTCTACGGTTTCAATAATGCGGCGCATGGTGGTTACGGCTTCTACCGGGTGGTCGCCCTGGGCGGTTTCGGCAGAGAGCATAACGGCGTCTACCCCGTCGTATACGGCGGTGGCTACGTCAGACGCTTCGGCGCGGGTAGGCATAATGTTGTGTACCATGGATTCCAACATCTGCGTGGCTACGATAACCGGTTTGCCCGCTTTGCGGCAGCCGGAAACAATTTTCTTTTGCAGTACGGGTACCAGTTCCGGGCTGGTTTCTACGCCCAGGTCCCCGCGGGCCACCATGATGACGTCGGTCAAATCAATAATTTCGCGCAAGTGCTCAATGGCGGAAGGTTTTTCAATTTTGGCGATGATGTGCGCTTTGGATTTCATTAAGCTGCGCAATTCAATAATGTCTTCCGGTTCCTGTACAAAGGAAAGGCCAATAAAATCAGCCCCCAACATTTCGGCGATTTTCAAATCTTCTTTGTCTTTGGCGGTTAAGGCGGAAAGCGGCAATTTGACGCCCGGCACGTTTACGCCTTTTTTATTGGAAAGTTCCCCCCCGGCGATGACGGTGCAGTCGGCCGTGTCGGCGGTGCAGGAGTCTATGCGCAGGCGGACGACGCCGTCGTTAAGCAACAGTTCCAGCCCGGGTTTCATAGCGGCGAAAATTTCTTTATGGGGCAGGCAAACGCGGGTTTGGTCCCCGGGTTCCGGGTTCATATCCAGGCGGAATTTATCCCCCTCGGCCAGTTTAATGCGGTAGTCTTTAAAAGTGCCAATACGCAATTTGGGGCCTTGCAAGTCAAACAAAATACCCAAGGTGCAGTTGTATTTCTTCTCCATTTTGCGGATGTTGGTGACTCTTTCTTGGTATTCCGGCAGGGAGCCGTGGCTGCAGTTGCAGCGGAAAACGGACACCCCCGCTTTTACTAAAGATTCAATGGCTTTTTCATTGCTCGTGTCGGGGCCGATGGTCGCGACAATTTTGCAAAAATCAGTATTTTTTGGCATAATAATAATTTCTTCCTTGTAATATCAAACTTTTTGAGGAGAGGATAAGAGGGTAGTCTTTCCTTTCATATATATTTTATTATTTTTAGGGGCATGTTGTCACGCCGGGCGTACATTGGCGTGTATTCCGCACCCTAAATAGGATAAAATATATATATGGATACCTTAACCTCCGGGCCGGAAACGGCCTCTTTTCAACCCAAGAAAGATTATTTTGAGCCCATGCACACCGCGGAACATATTTTAAACCAAACCATGGTGCGCATGTTTGGCTGCCCGCGCAGCCGTAATGCACATATAGAAAAAACAAAATCTAAATGTGATTATGAACTGAACCACGCCCCTTCGCAAGAACAAATTACTGAAATAGAGCAGAAGGTCAATCAAATTATTGCGCAAAATTTGCCGGTTACCTGCCGCATGATGACGCGCGAAGAAGCGGCTAAAATCAGTGATACGTCCAAACTGCCCTCCGGCGCCGGGGATATGCTGCGCGTTGTGTTTGTGGGCGAGTATGACGCCTGCCCCTGTATTGGCAAACATGTGGAAAACACCTCCCAAATCGGGCATTTTAAAATCACCACTTGGGACTGGCAGCCCGGCCGCCTGCGCTTGCGCTTTAAGTTGGAGCAAGGAGCGGACGCATGAGGTTTTTCCCCCTTATTTTAACGGGTTTTTTTATGATGCCCGGGGTCTTGTTTGCGCAAAACGCCACCGGCTGGCAGGTGGAGCTGGACCGGCTTGCTTTTAATTTTACTTCCACGCAAGTAAACTATGCCAAAGAATATCAAGATTTTTCAGACGCGCGCCTGACGGCGGATTCCCAAACCGCCATCAGCGGGGAATTGCACGCCTTGGGCAATTATTATTTTAATAATTGGCTTTGGAGCAATATTTTAGAACTAAATTACGGGAAAACCCGCATCCGCCCCGTGGAAGGCGAAACTTTAACAAACGAAAATGCCGATAAAATAGCCTTTACCACCGGTTATACCCAGCGTTTGTGGCGGGTGGACAGCGTGCTTGGCGGTTTTGAGGCCGGCCCTTTTGCCACTATAGGTTATGAAACGGAGTTTACCCGCCTGTACAATGCCCCCCGTTACCGGGTGTACCGGGGCATGCTGGGTATTAAAATTTTTGACGGGGATTATATAAAAGATTTTTATGTAGCCGCCGTGGGCGAGGCGGACCATACGTATGACCCCTCTTCCGAAAAGCTGGCCTGGGAGGCTGCCTTAAAGCTGCAAGCCCCGCTGCGGGAAGGCGTTTTGGCCAAATTTAGCGCGGTATGGCGGGACTATCTGCACGAATCCCACGCCCAAAATACGGACTTGGATTATGAGCTGGAGCTGGACGCCCGCTTAGAAGTTCAGCTGTATAATAACCTATCCATAGCGCCTTTTATTAACTTCTATACCGCGCAGGGCAAGTATATCGCTCCCCGCGGGCAGAACGTATATATAGGGGTGGCGCTCTCTTTTAGCCATATTTTTGTAAAGCCGCAGGGTGGGGAGCCGGATATTTCCCTTTAAATAAAAAACCGCCTGTATGGCGGTTTTTTCAATATAAACGGCCCTTTACAGGGCCGTTTTAATGTGTATTTAGCGCAGGAAACGGCTTTCAAAGTCATGTATCCATCTTTCCCGGTTGGGCAAAGCGTTGCGGCGGGCTTTTATGATAATTTCAGGCAAGCTCTCCAGCCCGTATTGCCCGTAAATATACACGTTGCGTATTTTCTCCGGGGGGACGTTTTCATAGCAATGGTAAATGGTATGGGTGGAGTTATGCACTTCATCTTCCCAATATTCCAAGCCTTTCATGTCCGGGTCCACTTCAAACACAACGCCAATACCATTTGGATGTTGGCGGTTCCCCCCTCCTTGGAACACATAGGATAAGGCTTCCCCGGTAGAAGTGGAAAAACTGATAAACTGATCCCCTTTATTTTTTGCTCCTACATTCCAAGTATTCATAGAGGTTAAAAAGCCGTTTTCCAGGGTGGAGGCCAACTCGTCCACCGTCATAAACACCCCGCGGTACATATAACCGTTTTTCTCTGCGATAAATGAGGGTTTAGACAAATACGGATAGATACGGCGCAGATAGTATCCCTCCAAATAGCTGTCTGTTAAAGCATAAGATTTTATAATGGGTTCCTTATACTTCAACAACAGTGCTGTAGATAATGGAATATTTATCCGGCGCTCTTCTTTACTTAAGCGTTTGGCCGGGGCCCATTGTAAATTGGGCTTTTGCAAAAGTTTTTTGTTCTTGGCGTTTTTCCACGTCAAAGAAGAAGGAAAAGCTTCCTCTCCCAATAATTGGCCGCGCAATATAGCGTCATCATGGGCTTGTTTTTCTTGGGCCGTTTCCAGGGCTTTTTGGCTTTGCGTAGAAAGCGTGTTTCCTACTTTTTTAGAGGAAAGCGCCGCCGCACCCGCAGCCGTGACCGCACTGGAAGAGGCGGAAACCGCTTCTTTTTCCAGTGCTTTGCCCATGCTTTTGACCGCCCGGCTGAGGCCTTGTGCCGGCAACGCCTGCGGTAAAAGAAGGATACTGGTTATAATAAGTAATAATGTTTTCATATCTTTTATAGTATAGTGTTTTTTTTAATAAAAAACAGATTTTATTAAAAATATCCCCGGGTTTATGTTTGCCCGGGGAGAATTATTTTACGATAAAGGCAAACGGTTAACGCACTTTTTTCATTTTGCCGGGGCACATACGCAAAGAGCGGTTTAGTACTTTATCCCGGCGGATTTTATCAAGTTCCGTCTTTTGAAATTTGACGGACGGATATAAATATAAAGTGTTTTGTAACACGCAGAAAGCGGCATCCGGGCGGATATTGCTAAAGGTTTCTTGGCTTTTTACCAAGTAGCTGGATATGGTTAATAAATGCGCCCGCATTGTTTTTTGCAAGTTATTGGTTGGAAAGCGGAAAGGTACATCCAATATCCCCGCGGTGGTAATGGCTGAAAAGGCTTTTGCAACTTCCGCGTTTTTATTT
Organism: uncultured bacterium; assembly: GCA_949298795.1. Lineage (GTDB taxonomy): Bacteria > Elusimicrobiota > Elusimicrobia > Elusimicrobiales > Elusimicrobiaceae > Avelusimicrobium. The sequence continues at coordinate 18,649 of CASFXV010000018.1, read as the reverse complement.
TCTTCTTTTACTTGGCGTACATGGTTGTTGTAGCCTTCCATCACGGCCATGGCGGCACGGTAAACTTCCACTTGGTTGCTAATAGCGCGCCCTACGGGAAAAGAATCCAAGGCTTCTACATTTTCGCAAAAACCGCCGGTTGCCATACTTACAGCTATCAGGCTAAACAAACATTTTTTTATACTCATTTTTCTCATATTTTTTCTCGCCTTAATTAATATTAATTTTAATTTATGAATTATGCACTTTTTTCACAAGGGTCATTGGGCCTATATTCAAGGGGGCCTTTGGGCCTATAAAAACCCGGGCTCTTGGTGCGCCCGGGTTTAAAATGGTTGCGGGGCAATCCTTCTATTTAGGGCGTGTATAGGTAAATACGCTGCCATAGCTGGAAAGAAGTTTTAATGTACTTGCGTCTAATTGTTGAATAGTGTAACTTTCCGTAAAAGGAAGCGTTTGGCCGTTTCCTATGCTTTTGCCGTATAAAGTTAAAGTATTGCCTTGTTTTTCCCATTTTTCATACAGCAAGGTAGCCATGTTGATGGAGGAGGCCTCTCCCCCTTTTTCCAGCTTAAAGCCTTGTATTTGCTGTTCCATACCCGGTATGGGCTGTACCCATGGGCCGGTAATGGTACTGTTGGCTGCGCATCCGGCTAAAGCGGCAAGAGATAATATAAATACATATTTTTTTAACATAGTTTATCCTCTTTAATTTAACGCGTATTGAACGGTTATTTCCGCACGCACGGGGATTACCCCCGCCGCCGGTATACCGGAAGCGGTATTAATATAAGAATTTTGGCTGATGTTGGACGCGCCATAAAACCCGGCGGATTTTTCTTCCGTAATGGTCATCACCTTACCCAGCTTGGCATGGGCTTCTTTGGCTAATAATTGCGCTTTCTGCCGTGCGTTTTGCATGGCTAACGCGCGGGCTTCGTTTCTAAAATCTTTTAATTTGGAAGAATAAAACCGTACGTCCTGCACTTGGTTTATGCCATTGTTCAACAAGCCGTAAAGGACGGTTTCATATTGGGATACATCTTCCAGCGTAACGCTGAAAGACTGCGCCAATGTATAGGCAGGTTTATCCGTGCGTTTGCCGTCAGCCGTATAGTAAGATGGATTAATGCTTACGTTTTGGGTTTGTATGTTTTTATCCTTTATATGCTGGGCGCGGCAGTACGCAAGCGCTTTGGCTATATTTTGCTGTAAAACGTTTGCCCCCTCTTTTAAGTTATCCGTTTTATGCTGAAGACCTACGGTAATGGTTACGCGGTCCGGCGGGGCCATGACTTCTGCGTCAGCCGTAACGCGTACAAAGCGTTCCTGGGCGGCAAATACGCTTGCCGGGGCAGTGAGTAAAAAAAGCAGACTGATGTAAAAAACCTTTTTCATAATACGCCTCTCTATTGTAAAAACTATCTTTTATTATACATCTTTAACTGGCGGGAAATGCAATAAAAAGTGCGGGGTGCTTCCCCCCTCTTTATTTGTAAAATGGTTGCGGCCGGCGGAATACGGAAGTTAAAAAAGCGGAAGGCCGTTTTTTATGTGTTTCCGTAAACGCACCAAACAATAAAAAAAGCGGGCCCTTGCGGACCCGCTTTTAAGTAAGCTAAATGCTTATTTGTTTACGGAAGCCATGTGGGCGATTAAATCCAGCACTTTGTTGGAGTAGCCGATTTCGTTATCGTACCAAGACACGACTTTCACAAACGTATCCGTCAAAGCGATACCGGCTTTGGCGTCAAAGATAGAAGTCAGCGGGCAGCCGAGGAAGTCAGAAGATACAACGGCTTCATCGGTATAACCCAAGATGCCTTTCAGTTCGCCGTTGGCGGCTTCTTTCATGGCAGCGCAGATTTCTTCATATTTAGCCGGTTTGGCCAAGTTGACGGTCAAGTCTACCACGGATACGTCCAAGGTGGGTACGCGCATAGACATACCGGTCAATTTCCCGTTGAGTTCAGGGATTACCTTGCCCACGGCTTTAGCGGCGCCGGTGGAAGAAGGAATGATGTTGCCGGAAGCGGCGCGGCCGCCTCTCCAGTCTTTCATAGAAGGACCGTCAACCGTTTTCTGGGTGGCGGTGGTGGAGTGTACGGTGGTCATCAAACCGTCTTTAATGCCCCATTTGTCGTTCAACACTTTGGCGATAGGAGCCAAGCAGTTGGTGGTGCAGGAAGCGTTGGATACAAACTGGGTGCCTTTTACGTAAGATTTTTCGTTCACGCCTACCACGAACATCGGGGTAGCGTCTTTGGACGGGGCGGACATAACGACGTATTTAGCGCCGGCTTTGATGTGGGCTTGCGCTTTTTCCTGGGTAAGGAACAAACCGGTGGATTCTACCACGTATTCGGCGCCTACTTTATCCCAAGCCAATTCTTCGGGGTTTTTGCAGGCGGTTACGCGGATTCTTTTGCCGTTTACAATCAGTTCGCTTTTTTCAACGTCCGCTTCTACGGTGCCGTTGAATTTGCCGTGCATGGTGTCATATTTGAGCATATAAGCCAAATAATCAACCGGGCACAAATCGTTAATACCTACAATTTCAATGTCTTTGCGTTCTTGAGCCGCGCGGAATACGAAACGACCGATGCGGCCAAAACCGTTAATACCTACTTTAATCATACGTTACATCCTCCATGGATTTTTTACTTCTGTATATATGATACTATTTTTTTACCGCCCGTTAAAGATTCTTTTGGACCCAAAAAAGCCCCGGTTGGCCGGGGCGTAAGATTACTTGGCTTCTTCCCATGCTTGGGCGTTATGAATATCCGGTATATTTTGCGGGTTAAAGGTGGGGTTTTTGACCCCTTCCGCCCGCTGCCGGCGGTAATCGGCCAGCACAGCAAGCACTTGTTTTCTAAGCAGTAAAATGGCCGTAATGTTTAAAAGGGCCATCAGGGTCATGAACAAATCCGCCATGTTCCACACCAGCTTCATTTGCAGTACGGCCCCTAAATACACCATACAAGCCACCAGGGTGCGGAAAATAACCATAAACGAACGGCTGTTGGTTAAAAACTGCACATTAGCCTGCCCATAATAATAGTTGCCTATGATAGACGTAAATGCAAACAAAAGCACGCTGATGGAAATAAACCAGTTTCCAAACATCGGCCCCAAGTTTTGGGACAAAGCCGCCTGGGTAAGCGCAATGCCTTCGGAAGGCATGTGCTGATAGTCCGCCAGCAGCACGATAAACGCCGTGCAGCTGCAGATAATCAGCGTATCCACAAATACGCTAAACGCCTGCACATAGCCTTGGCGCACCGGGTGGACAATATTGGCCGTAGCGGCGGCGTTGGGGGCGGAACCCATACCTGCTTCGTTGGAAAATAAACCCCTGCGCGCACCCGTCATAATGGTGGCGCCCAAGGTTCCCCCCGCCACATTGCGCCAGGAAAACGCGTCCGACACAATAAGTTCTAACACGCCGGGTATTTTTTCCCAGTTCATAGCCAGCACAATCAGGGTTACCGCAATATAGCCTAAGGCAAAAACAGGCACAATCACCGCGGAAAATTTGGCAATGCGTCTAAGCCCGCCAAAGATAATGGCGCAGGTTAAAAAGGCCAACACCAGGCCGGTGGCGGCCGGAGTAATTTGAAAAGAAGTTTCTAAAGACTGGGCAATGGTGTTAGACTGTACGGAGTTAAACACAAAAGCAAAGGTCAGCGTGATAATTACCGCAAAGGCGGACCCCATCCAGGGTTTTCCCAAGGCGTTTTTCATATAATAAGCGGGGCCGCCTATAAAGTGCGTTCCTTTTTTTATTTTGTACACTTGGGCCAGGGTGCTTTCCGCAAAGGCGGAAGCCGCCCCAATAACGGCAATGACCCACATCCAAAATACGGCGCCGGGGCCGCCTACGGTAATGGCAATGGCTATACCGGCTATATTGCCCGTTCCCACGCGCGAAGCGGTGCTGATGGCAAACGCCTGAAAAGAAGAAATATGCCCTTTTTGTTTAGAGTAGCCGGCTTTTTCCGTAAGCAGGCGCCACATTTCTTTGGGGCGGGTAAACTGCACAAAGCGGGTAGCTAGGGTGAAATATAAACCGCAGAAAACCAACGCGGCCATAAGAATATATCCCAAAAAACGGTCATTTAGCAATGTGACCATTTGGGTAAGGCTTTCAGTCATACATACTCCTTGTTTTTACTTGCGGACACAAGAATAAAATAATAAGGTGTTTTAAAAACACATCTTATAGTATAGCAAGATTAAGGGACGGCGGGAATGTTTTTTTGTTTAAAATACTTGGGGAAACGTTTCAAAGAATGGTCCGGCTTTTGTTATTTGGGGCGGATATACGTTTTTATGCCCTCTTTTAAACGGGCGTAATTGAAGTCACGCATTAATACCGCTAATAGCAGTATAATAACCAGCGGGCGGAGCACGCTTCCCGCGTTTAATATCATGGCGTAGTGGCTCATGTAATAGGTATGCGCCCACCAGTTGATAGGTATAAACAACAGCGCCAAAAGTACGCACAACGTGTTTTGGGCGGGAGTTTTCCCGCGTGCGTTTAAGAAAAGAAGCGCCGGCAGTACAAGGTGTATCAGTGTATAGTCAGATGACACAAACGGAAAACCTATTTCCGCCAGTGTAAGCAAAAGCACCGCTTTCCAAAATGCTTTATTAATAAAAACAACATACAGGCAAATCAGGCTAAACAAAGCAAACATAAACAGCATATAGCCAAATGCCACTTGGGCGGAAAAATAGGTAAAGGGCCCCCATGTTTGCGGAAGTCCCCCGTCCAGGCTGATAAATACTGGCACGCGCATTAAGTTCATTAAGGAATGGGAAAACTGCAGCCCAAAAGGGCGCTGTTGGTGGTAAAACGCAAAGAGTTCCAAGTTTTTTTGCAGGTGTTCCCCCGCCCCGGTTAAGTAATAGCCTACCGCAAAAAACAATACGGTAAGTGTTAAAGTATAAAAGAGTTCTTTGTGTTTTTTATCCGCGGCAAACAGAACCAGAAACACCGCCGGGTAAAGTTTCATATTAATGGCTAACGCCAACAAAAGCCCTGCCGTTTTTAAGCGGCCTTCTTGGTAGGCCCAAATAAACAGCCCGCACACAATAAACAGCAGCATTTCCACGTTGCCCCGGTCCAACGTGAACCATAAAGGGTAAGAGCACAGCGTAAAAATACCGGTCCATACGGGTTTAAAAGGCATAGGCGGCATAAAGCGGTAAGCCAGCAATGCGTAAAACCCCACAAACAAGGCTTCCATACACCACAAGGTCAGCTGCCAGTTTACGTATTTAAGCGGCAAAAGCAAAACCATAAAAAACGGAAAATAGTTGGGCCCGGGCTGGTTGTATACATCCAGGCCCAGCTTGGTGAAAGAGGCCACATCATAAAAATCGCTCAGGTGAAAGCGCGGGTCAAACAAAAAAGTAATATGCGGGAAATAGGCCTTTGCCAGCAGTAAATTAATGCCCATTAGCACTAGGGCCGCCAACATGCCCAACAGCAAAACCCCGCAAAAAAGCGCGGTGCGTTTTTGTGCGGGAGTAAATTTTTTATATAGGAAAATAACCGCCTGATACATAAGAACCTATATATTTTGCCATTTTATCCCACTCCCCGCAATAAAAAACCCGGCTTAATGCCGGGTTTTTTATTGTCAAGGTTATTGGCCCGAATAGCCGCCGGAAATTAAATTTTCAAAGCCTTGTTTAAGCACCGGGTAAGCGGTTTGGGCGTCATCTAAGTTGCGGACCAGCGTTTCCATAGGGCAGGAGCCGGTTTGGGAACGGTTTAAAATATACGGAACCTGCTTATCGTATGTATAAGTGATGTGGTATTTTTCCAATATGGGAACCGCTTCTTGGGACAGCATACCCGTATGCAGGCTTTTCGCCCCCCCATAGGCCAACAGCAGGGCCGAGGCGCGCCCGGTTACTTTATCGTACATTTGGGCGTTTTTTAAATTCCCTTTCTGCAAATGGGTGATTAAAGGCCCCAGCCCGCGGCCGTTATAGGTTTCTATATGCCCGTCCGGAAATACGGCCACCAGGTCATGTCCTTTGGCAAGTTCCAGCAGTTGCGGCTGGCTGAGCGGTTTTTGCGCCGCTTGGCAGCCCGCCATAAACAAAACGCAAGCGGCCAGTAAAATGGTTTTTGCGGTTAATCTCATAAATTTCCTCCTGTCTGTATAAAAAGTATAGGCTATGGAGCCGGCTCCAAGTCAAGCGTTTTGCAAAGGGACGTTTTTTACCACGCGGCTAAAACGTTCAAGCCCGTCCTGCAGCAGGGCGCGCGGGCAGGCGATATTCAGGCGCAAAAATCCGTTTCCTTCCGGCCCGTATAAGTGGCCGGGGTTTACAAATACTTTGCCTTCCGTGCGCAGTTTGTTGCTTAACTGGGCGGAAGTTAGCCCTAGCGCCTTGGCGTTTACCCAGACCAAATAACTACCCTCTAAACGGGTAACCGGCAAAAAGGGAAGATTTTTTTCAAAGAACTCGGTTAAGTATAAATAGTTTTGGTAAATATAGGCGTTTAGTTGGTTTAACCACTCTTCCCCCTGCGTATAGGCGGCAATGGCGGCCTGCACCCCAAATACGCCCAAAGAAGCTATTTCATTGGTTTTTAGGCGGCGTTCCGTTTCCTGGCGCAAGGTTTCATTGGATATAATGATATTGGCCGCCTGTAAACCGGCTATATTAAAAGCCTTGCTGGGGGAAGTGCAGGTAATGGTTTGGCGGGCCAAATCGGGCGAAAGGGAGGCAAACGGTGTATAAGTATGCCCGGGGGAAGTAATTTCCCCGTGTATTTCATCGGCAATGATTTTTACCCCGTGTCTTAGGCATATTTCCCCCGCTCTTACCAGTTCTTCTTTGGTCCACACGCGCCCGGCCGGGTTATGCGGGTTGCATAACAATAAAAATTTTACGTTTTCCTGTGCGGCTTTTTGTTCCAAATCCTCAAAATCCATATAGTAGGTGTTGTTTTTATACACAAGCGGATTGTATAGGGCGCGGCGTGCATTGTCGTAAATACTGGAAAAAAAGCAATTATATACCGGGGTTTGCAGTATGATTTTATCCCCCGGGTTGCTTAAAGCCTGTATAATAGCGCACAAAGCGGGCACTACCCCCGGGGCCGTAAGTATCCAACCGGGCTGCACGGCCCAAGCGTGGCGGCGCAGAAACCAATCCGTAACGGCTTGGTAGTATTGCGGCGGCGTTTTGGTATAGCCAAAAATGCCGTGGGCGGCGCGCTTGACAAGCGCCTCGGTAATGGCGGGGGCGGTTTTAAAGTCCATATCCGCCACCCACATGGGCAGCGTATCCGGGCCGGCCACGTCCCATTTTAATGAAAAAGTTCCTTCCCGGTTAACGGGCGTATCAAAATCATATTTCATACATTGTCCCAGTGCCGATATTGTAACAATTTTAACCGGCCTTTAGAGAAAGCTTTTTAAATGGTTAAAAAGCTTTCGGGCGGCGGGGATTGGGCGGGTGGATAAAGGAGGGCAGTTTATATTGTTTGCCCGTGCGCAAATTATATAAATAAGTGGTTTTGGGCGCTTCATCAAAAAATGACAATATGGGCAAAGCGCGGTTGTTCACGTCCCAAGACAACGGATGGGTGGTAACCAATAAAAATTTGGCTTGGGGAAAGTCCCGCAGGTGTTTTTGTAGCGCGGAGCGGGAAAGGTGCAAATCCACTTCTTTTGTTTTCAAGGGCATTCCCACCGCGTTTAACAGAGCGTAGGACACAATGTATTCATTCATATTTAAATTGATAAAGCGTTCATTATCAATATAAAAAGGCACGGTGGCTTTCCCCCCGTTGTGATAGGCTTCTACCAACAAATTTAAAAAATGGGCCGGAGTAGCAAAGGAACAAAGCGGTTGCGTGTTTTTGGGGTTTTCGGTTACGGCCGAACCGGTGTGAATACCAACCAGCTGGTTTTGACTGTTTAAAACCGCGCTTCCGCACAGGCCTTGGCGGAGGCTTCTGTCCGCAATGGGCATGGAAGTGCGGATAGAATAGGGCAAATCTTGTGCCACCCGGCGGTTGTAGACGGGTAAAAAGCCTTTGTCATTATACCCCAGGGAAAAAACTTTTTTTTCGTTATTTAATTTTCCTAAAGGATAAGGGTTTAAAAAGTCTTCGGCCTGTTCGGGAAATTTTACAAGTACCAGGTCCAGTATATTTACCGGGGAAAAGGCTACAATTTCCGCCGGTATTTTTTTAATTTGGTTTTTTGAAACAAAGAAAGTGGCCTCAAAACGGCGCGGAATTCCAGGCATCAGGCTGGAGGCTGAAACGGCGTGCGCCACCATAGCCCCGTAAATTTCTTTTTTGCCGTTGTAATAGGTATAAAATACAACGCCTGAAAATTTGAAGCGTTCGTCCCTGGGAAATACGGCTTGGAAGATACGCCCTTTTTGTAATTCTTCCTTGGGCGGGCGTTGCTGGCGTGTTTTTTGCGCAAGCATAGCGGACACTTGGGTTTTTAGTGCTTTTCCCCTTGTAAGGTTTCGCGCGGCGCGCGCCGTGTACGCTTCGGCTTTTTGGACGGAGGTATAGCGGTGTAACAGTTTTTGGGTTATTTTAGGCTGGCCATAACTTTGTGGCGCGCAGAAAATAAAACAGCTGATAAAAATAATAATAGTCAAGAACGCTTTCATGCTTTTATTTTATATAAGAGCGTATCGGCCCAACAAGAAGCAAAAGGCCTATAGACTGTTGGGCCTTTTGGGGAACATTTAAAGAAAACTCTCTTTTATTTACTGCGGCTGCTTGCCGGGTGATTTATCACTTTTCGCTCTTGCAAATCATATAAGTAGGTTTTATAAGGAGGCTGCTTGTCCGGCGTCATCAGCAGGGCTTTGGCGTCTTTTGCCCAGGTTACCCGGTGGGTGTTTACACGCAAAAAACGGGCTTGCGGAAACTCTTGCAACAGGTGTTTTAAGCGGGTATGCGGAAAGTGAAAGTGTACTTTGTCAGACAACAAAACCGCGCGGTTTTCATCCAGCAGCTGAAAAGAAATAGGGTATTCGCTGATATCCAATTTCATAAAATGACCCGGCGCCAAATAAAACGGCACCTTGGCCTTTCCCCCGTTATGATACGCTTTTACCAAAAAACGCAAATAAGAAGCCGGTGTCACGTACGATACGGTAGGCCCGTCATTTGAAAAGGGACAATCTATCCGGCTTCCGGTGTGAATGCCCGCCAGTTCATTTTGGGGGGTTAATACGGCGCTGCCGCACATGCCCACGCGTTCCACATGGGGAAGAGGCATGGAAGTATAAATGGTGGTAGGCGTTTTTTTAAGAATATGCCTTTGGGGAATAAAAGAAAACCGCCAGCGGTTGTATCCTACGGAGTGGAGGTTTTCTTTTTTGCTTACGCGCGGTGCCAACGCAAAAGGGGTAAGCAGTTTTTCCCCCTCGGCGGAGAATTTAACCAACGCCACATCAAACGTACTTATTGGAAACGCCGCCACAATTTCCGCCGGGATTGTCACTTTTAAATATATATCGTTTGCTTCTTGGATAGGGGACGAGAACAGCAAAGATTGCGGGATATTTCCGTTCGTTTGGCTTGCGGGCAGATAAACCGTAGCGTTAAAATGGCGGGGAATGCCAAACATGTTATGGGAATTGGAAGGAATGACGTGGGTGGCCATGGCGCCGTAAATTTCTTTTTTCCCGTTGTATTCTATTTCAAATACCGTGCCGGAAAAACGTGTATCGGGGTCTGCTTCCACAACGGCCATAAAAACATGTCCGTCTTTTTTTGAAAAGAGCGCCGGCCTTTTAGCTCTTATTTTTTGCGCCGCTTTTTCTGCCGCGGCGCTAACGCTTTTATTGGGTTTGGTTGTTAATGGTATGGGGGCGGATTTTATTTTGGGAGCAGAATTAGCCTGCATTTTTTTTACAATGCGGACTCCCGTTTTAACGGGTTTCTGCGCCGCCGCCGGAAGCGCCGTTAACATGAATATGAATATAAATGCCGCCAGAATGTTTTTCATCATCTTGTATTTTATAAATTCGCCCAGAAACGGGGAAAAGGTCAAAAGGCCTGTTTTGGGGTAGGTCTTATGGGTAAGAAGGGAACCTTTGTTTGCTTATTTCACCGGAGGAAAGGCGTAGTTTATGGCGTTAAGATTTATATTCGGTTTGGAAGTATGTTTGTGCCTGAAGAATTTGTTTAAAAACACCCGCCTTTTTTGAAAAAGGCGGGCGGAAGGAAAAAACTAAAAGAAAATTAAATTTCGTTTTCCTCTAAAATTTTCTTTAGCGTATCGGCCGATTTTTTAAGCGCGGCCACTTCCTCTTCATTTAATTGCAGGGGAACGTGCGTTTCCACCCCTTGGCGGTTTACAATGGCGGGCATGCTTAACGCTACGCCGCTGATGCCGTACTCCCCGTTCATTAAAGCGGAAATGGGCAAAATGGATTTTTCATTTCTTACAATGGCTTCGCAAATGCGTTTGACGGACATGGCAATCCCGTAATAGGTAGCTTTCTTGCGGAAAATAATTTCATAGGCGCTGTTTTTTACTTCCTCGGCAATGCGTTTGGTGGCTTCTTGGTGATTGAAATGCCCGCGCATTTCACAGAATTTGTCCAACTTAATGCCGGATACGTTGGCGCAGCTCCAGGCGGCTATTTCGCTGTCGCCGTGTTCGCCGATGATAAAAGCGTGTACGCTGCGGCTGTCTACGTCTAAATGCTGGCCTAAATTGTATTTTAGGCGGGCCGTATCCAACACCGTGCCGGAGCCAAACACCCGGTTTGGCGCGTAGCCGCTTAATTTAATGGCTACGGAAGTTAAAATGTCCACCGGATTGGCTACAATAAGCAAAATGCCTTTAAAATTGCGTTTGGTGATTTCCGGGATAATGGATTTAAAAATAGCGATGTTCTTTTTTACCAAATCCAGGCGGGTTTCCCCCGGTTTTTGGTTGGCCCCGGCGGTGATGATAAGAAGCCCCGCGTCTTGAATGTTATCGTAATCCCCGGCGTAGATTTTCATGGGTTTGGCAAAGGGCACGCCGTGGCTGATGTCTAAGGCTTCGCCTTCGGCGCGGGCTTTGTCGCTGTCAATAAGCACCATTTCCGTAAACAGGCCGCTTTGCATAAGGCTAAAGGCGGAGGCCGCCCCCACAAAACCGCAGCCGATAATGCCCACTTTGTTAAAATTAATAAATTCTTTTTCCATATGTTTTCTCCTTGGTAAGACGTACTAGATTTTATCAAATATATTGGGCCGTGCAGACGCGATATTTGGGTTAGGCCGCGGACGCTTTAAACTGAAAGTTTCGGCTAGAATTGCTATAATCGTAATATCTTATAGAAAAAAGAGGAAAAAATGTTTGCAAATTTTAACCCGTGGCACCACGTATCTCCCGGGGATAAAGGCTCGTTGCCTTATGTGGTGAACGGGATTATTGAAATCCCCAAAGGAACGCGAGCCAAATACGAACTGGATAAAGCCAGCGGGCTTTTACGTTTGGACCGCGTGCTTTATTCTTCCGTTTATTATCCGGCCAATTACGGCTTTATCCCCCGCACCTTGGGCGAAGATAAAGACCCGTTGGATATTTTAATTCTTTCCCAGGCGGAAGTGGTGCCTATGTGCATTGTGCCGGCGCGTATCATCGGCGTTATGCGCATGTTGGATAACGGCGAAGCGGACGATAAAATCATCGGCGTGGCGCAGGGCGACCCTAACGTAAGCCATTATACGGATGTGGAACAGCTGCCGGAGCATTTAATATCCGAAACGATGAGCTTTTTTGAGGACTACAAAAAGCTGGAAAACAAAACGGTGGTGGTGGAAAAGATATTTGACAAGAAAACCGCCATTAAAATCTTGCAGGAAGCGTTTATCGCTTACGAAGAGAAATTTGTAACTTACAGCAATTTCTCCAGACTGGCGGAAAAATAACGTTTTGTTGTGGAATATGCAAATAAGCGTTTCAGTAATGAAACGCTTATTTTATTGCTTGATGTTTATGTAAGCAAAATAAAAATTATTCTTCGTAATATTCCAAATATTGCTTAAACAGCTCTATAAATATTTTATCCACTAATATGATGACAGAAAAACGAACGAAGTAATTCTCGTATTTATACTCTTTTTCTTGTAAACTTTTCAGTTCCGCCGTAATCACAAGAGGCGCCTTTGTATTATGGGCGATGGTATGCCTAAACCTAATGGTGCGTTCGTAAATATTTTGAACATGATTGGGTAAGAAGTTACTTTCAGAAGGAATATATTCTTTTTTGCTCAGTTCTGTTATAAATTCTTGCCAAAAGAAGAAATCCCTTGCCGAAAAATCTTTTATTAGAGACTCTTCAAATAGTTGGGATATTAATTCTTTTGTGTCTTTAACATGCTGAGAGTAATTGAGTTTTATTTTATTTTCCCCCATTTTTCTTTTTACTTCTTTATATAGAGAGGTAAAAACTCCTTTCTTGTCTTTGTAAGAGGAAAATTCGTTCTGGTTATTCTTAAATAATTTCAGGCGTATTTCCGGGGAATTGGTTGCCATTTCCCAAAATATCAGTTTCATTTTTTGTTCCATAAACCCCGTCATCTTTAACAACACCGCTTGCAAAATATAATTATACACGGGCAAAGTGTTAAAATCGGCTGACAGGCGGGCCGTGGATAACTGCATTTCCTCCAATATGCTTTCAACAGGCTGTAGAATAAAATTTTTATTTTTCATATGCGGATTCTATTGCCTCTTGGTAGATAGTTAAAGAAGCATTTAGCCTTTTGTTAATATATTTTAAAGCGGAGGGGCGTTTCTTTTCCTTTTCATCCTTTTTGGAAATTTCAATTTCATGCTTTATTTTATCGGCCAGGGCGGTTTTATCTATGCGTTGAAGATTTTCCGGCTTAAACAGCGTATAATAAATAAGCCCAAATAACCAGTAATCCGCGTCAATAATAGAGGAAAATGAGGAGGGAATATTTAATTCTTCAATCAAACTGTTCACTGTATTAAGCCTGGAAAATATTTCTGCTGTTTCTCCCATTTCTTTGAGGGAAAGAAAACGCCCATTTTCTTCATTAACGATATGGTATATGTAGGATTCTAAATAAGCCTCCATAGATTTAGGGCCGGTTTTACTCCCAAAGCCTTGTGCCACCGGTTTTGTTTCGTGATGTAAGTTCAATTTGGCGCGCTCAGAAAGTAAAGCTAAGTAGCGCACCATATCCACTTGCCCCTTTGAAATAAGCAAATTTTTATTCCACTCCGGCTCAAAATAACCAGCCAAGTCTTCTTTTAACCAATACAAAGCGCGGCGGCTTTCTTGGTTGTTTAGTACCCGGCCGGAAGTATTAATGGAGCGGAATAATTTGGCAAAATATTTGGTTTGTTCTTCCCGCATACTCTCAGCAAGTTTGTTTGGCGTAATAAACGAGAAACCTAAAAAAGTATGCTCAAAAAAGGCTGGGTTTGGTCTTGCGTCTTTAAACAGAGTGGAATAAGAAGTTTCTTCCCCGTTGGCAAATAATATGGTTTTTAACTCTTCGCAAGAGCGCAATTTGCCAATCTTTTTTTTCAACAGCGTGTTTATATTCCACTCCAAAAAGGTATTTTCCTCATCTTCCGGAGCATCATCATTGTCATCTGCCAGCTTGGGAATGGAGAGCGGCGGAAAATTGTCTTTTTTAGGGAAAATATTTAGGTAGCACAATAAAATAGAAGTTAAGCGCTGTTGTCCGTCCAAAATATAGTTATGCCAAATACCTTCGTATTGGTATGCGCCAATTATCACAGGCGGGACAAACATTTCTTCTTGAAATGATTTGATAAGGCTTTTGGTATTCTCTTCCGCCCATACAAAGCTTCTTTGGTAGTTAGGAAGTTCTATTTCTTTGTTTAATAATAATTTTATCCAATGATTTAAAGTATATTCACCATGGTATACTGTGTATTTGTTCATATTTTAACTTCCTTATAAATATAAATAATTATAAACAATATAGCTATATTGTATTATTAAATAAAACTGAAAGCAATCTGTTAAAAAAGGGTAAACAGTGGAAAAAATTTATGTTCTGCCAACAGCTAAAAAGCAGACTGAATGAAAAGAAATATAAAAAACGGCTGGCCTTAACTGGGTTATAAAGAATTTTTCCATTAGGCATGAGGTTTGGGCAGGGCGCAAAATGGGTAAATATTCTTACCGTCTAAGCTTATACTTGCCGTTTTTTGGTCAATAACTGGTATTTTTTACTGTATAATTAAACTATGCTTCAGTTAACTGTATGGACGGGTGATATCACCCGCTTGGAGACGGACGCCGTGGTAAATGCGGCAAACTGCACTTTACTGGGCGGCGGCGGGGTGGACGGAGCTATTCACCGCGCGGCCGGCCCGGGCCTGCTGGCGCAGTGCCGCACGTTAGGCGGCTGCGAAACCGGAAAAGCCAAAATAACCGGCGGGTACCTTTTGCCGGCCCGGTATGTGATTCATGCGGTGGGACCTGTGTGGCATGGCGGAGAGCACGGCGAAGCGCAAAAACTGCACAGTTGTTATGTTCATTCTTTACAATTGGCGGAACAGTACCGCTGCCGCCGGGTGGCTTTCCCTTGTATTTCCACCGGGGTGTACCGGTTTCCTAAAGAAGAGGCGGCGCGGATTGCATTATCCGCCGTGAAAGAGAAGGAGAAAGAACTAACTTTTGTAAAAGAAGTGGTATTTGTCTGTTTTACCCCGCAGGACGCCGCCCTGTACACCCGTTTGCTTTCATCCATGCGTATCTAGCCGAGCCTTTGCATAGGTGTTTTTAAAAGCGCTGAAAATGCTTTTCAGTAAATTCTTGTATACAAAATGTCTTTGTAAAATTTGTGGGCTTTTTTTAAAGGCGCCCGATACAAACAAGGCGGCCTGTGCGTACAAAGGAAAAAATAAATGCCTGGTTGCAGTTTGTTGCTCTAGATATGATACACTGATACGAGGTGTACTTTATTTATTGCCTTTTTTACCCATTATTAGAAGAATGATGTTTCATTGTTGGGTTGCCGTATCAAGTAAGGAGAAAAAGAAATGTTATCTATATTAAAAACTTTTTTTAACCGTTCTTTTTTAGCGTTGTTTTGTACGCAGTATTTGGGCGCGTTTAACGATAATTTCTTCCGTACCGCTATCGCCACGTTTATTACGTACCAGGTGACGCAAATGTCGGCGGAAAACAAATCCATAGTGGTGGCGTTGGGGGTTGGTTTGTTTATGCTGCCGTTTTTTCTTTTTTCCGCCATCGCCGGGGAACTGGCCGATAAATGGCGCAAAGATATTTTAATTAAAGCCACGAAAGGGTTGGAAGTGATTATCGCCCTTTTAGCGGGCATGGGGTTTTTAACGTTTAATATACCGCTGCTTTTGGGGGTGTTGTTTTTAATGGGGGCCCAGTCCGCCTTTTTTGGCCCGGTAAAGTACAGCATATTGCCGGAAATTTTGCCTAAAGAACAGCTTATTTCCGGCAATGGTATTATTGAGGCCGGCACATATGGTTCCATTTTACAGGGCACTATTTTTGGCGGCATGATTATTTTAGCGCATGAAATGCTGCTGCCCGGCGTTATTTTAGGCGTAGCGGTGTTGGGCCTGGCGGCCAGTTTGTTTATCCCGGAGCAAAAGCCCGCCAATGCGGCTTTAAAAGTAGATAAAAACTTCCTGCGCAGTACATGGAGAAACATGTCTTTTGCCAAGCAAAATCATGATATTTTTCTGTGTATTTTGGGTATATCCTGGTTTTGGATGTTGGGCACGGCGCTGGTTGCGCAAATGCCGTCTTTGGCGCATGATATTTTAAACGGCACGCCGGGCTTATTTACCTTTTTGCTTACGTTGTTTTCTTGCGGGATAGGGTTGGGCTCTCTTTTGTGCCAGTTTTTGGTTAAGGGTGAAATTACCAGTAAATACGTACCGGTCAGCGCGCTGTTAATGACGGTTTTTTTGGCGGATTTGGCTTTGGCTTCTTCGGGCTATGCGCCAGGGAAGGAGGCGGTGGATTATCAGGCGTTTTTAATGACGTTCGCCGGCAAACGCATTACGCTTGATTTACTGGGGTTTGCCGTGTGCGGCGGGCTGTATATCGTGCCGCTTAATGCCATGCTGCAGGCTTTAGCCAAAGAAGATACCCGCTCCCGCGTGATAGCCGCCAATAATATCATGAACGCTTTGTTTATGGTGGTGGGCAGCGGCTGCTGCGCGTTTCTGCTGATGATGGACATGACTATCCCCGGCGTATTTGCAGTCATTGCTTTTGCCAATGCGCTGGCCGCCGTTTACATTTGCGGGCTCTTGCCGCATCACATTATTCGCATGATTATGACCCGCCTGCTTAATTTTATGTACGGCGTTAAAGTAAACGGTTTGGAACATTGGAAAAATTTACAGGGCAATGCGCTTATTATCGCTAACCATACTTCTTTTTTAGACGCCGTGCTTTTGTGGGTATATATACCGGGCAATTTATATTTTGCCATTGATACGTACGTCAGCCGGAAATGGTGGGTAAAGCCGTTTTTGCATTTGGTTAAATATTTCCCCATTGACCCCACCAACCCCATGGCGGTTAAATCCATTATTGAAGAAGTGAAAGCCGGCAAGCGGGTGGTTATTTTCCCGGAAGGGCGCATCACCACCACCGGCGGGCTGATGAAAATTTATCCCGGCCCGGCCATGATTGCCGACAAAAGCAACGCCCAGCTGCTGCCCATTTGTTTGGAAGGGAGCCAGTATTCATTATTTTCCCGTTTCGGCACGCAGTTAAAAACCCGCCCGCAAAGTAAAATCACCCTTACCGTACTTCCCCCCCAAACCTTAAAGATTTCCCCAAAAATAAACGGGAAAGCCCGCCGTTTGGCGGCCGCCCGCGGCTTGTATGACATTATGATTAATATGAAGTACCAAGCCGGCAATATGCAGGAAACATTGTTTGATTCTTTATTGGACGCCTATAAACTGGTAGGCCGCCGCAAAGAGATTATAAACGACGCTTCCCGCCGCCCGCTTACGTTTGGGCAATTTCTTACGGCCGTGTTTGTTTTGGGACGCAAGATTGCCCGGCACCAAAAGCCGGGCGAAATGGCCGGTTTTTTGCTTCCTAATATGACGGCCAGCGTAATTGCTTTTTTTGGTATGCGGGCGTTTAATATTACGCCGTGCATGCTGAATTTTTCCATTGGTGTAAAGAATATGCTGGCCTGCTGTAAAGCGGCTAAAATTTCCAAGGTGTTTACATCTAAAGCTTTTTTGGCCCAAGGCGGATTGTTGGAAACGGCTGCTGCGTTGAAACAAGCGGGTATAGAGCTGGTGTATTTGGAAAGTTTAAAAAGAGAAATTACCTGGCGTGAAAAAGCCGTAGGCTGGCTGGCCTCTTATTTTCCGTGCCATTATTATAAATTGGTACGCGGAAACGTAACCGCAAAGGATCCTGCGGTTGTGCTTTTTACGTCAGGCAGTGAAGGCACCCCAAAAGGGGTGGTGCTAAGCCACGAGAATATACAGGCCAACCGCCTGCAAATGCAAAGCGTGTTGGATTTTGGCCTAAAAGACCGCGTGTTTAATGCGATGCCTATATTTCATTCCTTTGGCTTAACGGTGGGGACGCTGCTTCCGCTGTTATGCGGCGTGCCGGTATTTTTCTATCCGTCCCCCCTGCATTACCGCATTGTGCCGGAAATGATTTATGAAAGCAACTCCACCATTATTTTTGGTACAGATACATTTTTCAACGGCTATGCCAAAATGGCGCATCCGTATGATTTTTATTCCGTGCGTTTGGCGGTGGTTGGGGCGGAAAAACTCAAAGAGGAAACCAGCCGTAAATATTACGAGCAATTCGGCCTGCGCATTATGGAAGGATACGGCGCCACGGAAACGGCGCCCGTGCTGGCGGTTAATACGCCCATGTATTTCAAACGCGCAAGCGTGGGGCGTTTTTTGCCGGGTATTGAATACAAATTGGAGCCTGTCCCCGGGGTGGAAGAAGGCGGTAAACTGCTTGTGAAAGGCGGAAACATTATGGCGGGGTATTTGCGCGATACAAACCCCGGCGTGTTGGAGCCGCCTCAGCAAGGCTGGTATGATACGGGCGATATTGTGCGTGTGGATGAAGACGGGTTTGTGTTTATTTTGGGGCGCGCCAAACGTTTTGCCAAAATTGCCGGGGAGATGATTTCCCTGGCGGCAGTGGAAGCACAAATCAACGCTTTGTGGCCCGGCAAAATGCATGCGGTGGTAAATATTGAAGACAACAAAAAAGGCGAACAGCTGGTTCTTTTTACTACCCAGCCCGATGTAGACCGCTCCTTGTTGTTAAGTAACTTTAAAGCAAACGGCCTGAGCGAGCTTGCCGTACCTAAAACCATTTGCGTGGTGGATGAAATCCCCCTCATGGGTACGGGTAAGGTGGACTACGTAAAGCTGAAAGAAATGGCGCAGAAAGCCTAAAATGTACGGCTTTAAAAGCATAAGAGTTCTAGCTTTTGCCCACTAAGAAAACACCCCGGCTGTATAAATGGCCGGGGTGTTGTTTTATAACTACTGCTCACAATAAACCCCGGGCGTAAGCCCGAGGGATGGAGTGTGTATCCCCAAATCTTCATATTTAGTACCATCTCAATATGGAA
>CASFXV010000017.1 GCA_949298795.1 uncultured bacterium | reverse complement strand
AAGATTTAATTTTATATAGGAGACTCTCATGAGCTGCGAAAAATGCACCCCTGAAGTACAGAATATGTGCTGCGTCTGCAAAGGCGCCAAGCATGATCCGGCCCCTATCCCTGAAGAAGGCAAATGGGTCAAAGCAAAACAAATTACCGATATCAGCGGTCTTACCCACGGTGTAGGCTGGTGTGCCCCGCAACAGGGCGCCTGCAAGCTGACGCTTAACGTCAAAAACGGCGTAATTAAAGAAGCGTTGGTGGAAACCTTGGGCTGCTCCGGCATGACGCACTCCGCCGCCATGGCTGCGGAAATTCTGCCCGGCAAAACCATTTTGGAAGCCTTAAACTCTGACCTCGTGTGCGACGCCATCAACACCGCCATGCGCGAACTTTTCCTGCAAATTGTATACGGCCGCACGCAGAGCGCTTTTTCTGACGACGGCCTGCCCATAGGCGCCGGTATGGAAGACTTGGGCAAAGGCCACCGCAGCCAGATCGGCACCATGTACGGCACCGAAGCCAAAGGCGCCCGCTACTTGGAAATGGCTGAAGGGTATGTGTTGGAAATCGGTTTGGATAAAAACAGCGAAATCATCGGCTACAAATTCGTCAACCTGGGCAAAATGATGGACGCCATTAAGAAAGGCGAAGACCCGAAAGCCGCGTTTGAAAAGAACGTCAACACCTACGGCCGCTTTAACGAAGCCGTCAAGAAAATTGACCCCCGCAAAGAGTAAGCCCAGGAGAATAGAATTATGATTACGTTTGAAGGATACGAAAGAAGAATTGATAAAATCAACTCCGTTTTGAAAGAAAACGGTATCGCTTCTTTGGAAGAAGCCAAAGAAATTTGCACCAAAAAAGGCATTGACGTGGAAAAAATCGTCCGCGGCATTCAGCCCATTGCTTTTGACAACGCCGTTTGGGCCTATACCGTAGGCGCGGCCATTGCCATTAAATCCGGCGTAAAAACCGCGGCGGAAGCGGCCGAAAAAATCGGCGTGGGCTTGCAGAGCTTCTGCATTCCCGGTTCCGTGGCCGATCAGCGCGCCGTGGGCTTGGGTCATGGCAATTTGGGCGCTATGCTCTTGTCTGAAAACACCAAATGCTTCTGCTTCTTGGCCGGGCACGAAAGCTTTGCCGCGGCCGAAGGCGCCATCGGCATCGCCCGCACCGCCAACAAAGTGCGCAAAACCCCGCTTCGCGTTATTTTAAACGGCTTGGGCAAAGACGCCGCTTATATTATTTCCCGCATTAACGGTTTCACCTCCGTGGAAACGGAATACAACTATAAAACGGGCGAATTGAAAATCGTAAGCGAAAAGGCTTTCTCCGACGGGGACCGCGCCAAAGTAAAATGCTACGGCGCTGACGATGTGAACGAAGGCGTAGCCATTATGCGCCACGAAGGGGTGGACGTTTCCATTACCGGCAACTCCACCAACCCCACCCGCTTCCAGCACCCGGTAGCCGGCACCTATAAGAAATGGGCCACCGAAAACGGCAAGAAATATTTCTCCGTGGCTTCCGGCGGCGGCACCGGCCGCACCCTGCACCCGGACAACATGGCCGCCGGCCCTGCCTCTTATGGTATGACCGACACCATGGGCCGTATGCACAGCGACGCCCAGTTTGCCGGCTCCTCTTCCGTGCCTGCGCACGTGGAAATGATGGGCCTTATCGGCATGGGCAATAACCCGATGGTCGGCGCGACGGTAGCCGTTGCGGTGGCCGTGTCTGAGGCTAAATAAAAGTTGTTTTAGCTGTTAGCAAGCCGCCCTGTAAACCGGGGCGGCTTGTTTTTGTGTTTAGAAGAGTGGCGTCCGTGCAAAAAATATTTATTGGCGGGATAATAGAAGGCCTAGGCGTGTAATGGGTCTTTTGACTCTTGTAACAGAGCGGGGGGGATTTATATAGTATTTTTATGTGTTATTAAGGAGTATTTAAAGTGAATAAAACCCTATTTATCGCGTTAACTGCCCTTTTGCTGTTTCCGAATCTGGTTTTCGGACAAAAGGCTAAACCTTTACAAAAATTATTAAAATCCTGCCAGAAAAAGGCCTCTTGTTCAGCTGAGCAAATCCAGCTGGCTAACGCCCGTGTGCAGCAAGCGGTTCAGCGGGGCGCAACCCAAAAAGCCCGCCAAAAAGCGCTTAAAACGGGCCGTGTACATGAAGACTTAGGTAACTTTTTGCAAGACCGTTTTATTGAAGACAACGGTTTTGTTTTTCCTTTTGGCCTAGTTGGTTGGAGAGAGGCCATTTTGGATTTTGGAAAAGATAATTTTAAAAAAGTTTTCGCCCGCAAGTTAGAAGAAATGTATCCTTCCGGCCGTTTTACAGTAATGATGGTAAAAAACGTGGAAGAGGCCCAGCAGCTATTAACTGGCGTATGGCATAAAAACGGACAGAAAGCCGCCCCCGCCTTAAAAACGTTTCTGGAGGGGAAAGATTGGTACGGGCGTGATTCTTTTACCGTAAACGGGTATATTGTGGCCGTGGCGAAAGGAAAACGCCGCCCGATAAAAGACATATTGTTTTTGGACTTAAAAAATAAAAAATGGTGGTCCGTGCGCGAAAGCCAGGCTTTTTATCAGGCCAACAAACGTGCCCAAGCTTTACAGCGCATGGAGCAAGTATATCCGGAAAAATTAGACCTTCTGCATACGTACGGCTTTTTGCTGAGCGGGGAACGCCAAGCCGTGTCGTACGACGGGATTCACTGGGTGCCTGTATCCGGCCCAATGAAGAAACAATTTAAAGAGTGGATGAAAAACAAGAATTTTGTTTTATTTACCCATAAGGGCTTGGCCGTAAAACGCGTGTTTGAAAACCGCGCCGCTTATGAGGCTTGGAAGAAAGAACACCGCAAGAAAAAGTAATGGTTAAAGAGGAAAAAATGTTTCATATAAAATATGGGTTTGTTTTTATTTTGTTTGTATGTTCTCTAACTGTGTATGGGCAGGGAAATTTGCTTAAAAACGGCGTTAAAAAAATGCTCCCCAGGCAGCAGGCAGAAGTGTCTAAGGCGTTGGGGTTTGCCGCAGTGAACGATAAAACCAATCGGGCCATTTTGCAGGACTTGCACGGTTTGGCTGAAATTTTAAAAGGCCGCGCCCAAGGCTGTCTGTTAGACTGGCGGATGGATAATAAAGAGGGTGTTTCCTATTGGCTGTTAGACAGCGCCTTGCCGGGTTTTGAAGAAGATTGGACCCTTGCCCTGGAACAATACGCCAAAAAACATGAAGGAAGCAATTTCTTTGAAGACATGATTCCCGTTTTAAGCTCCATTTATCCTGGGGCGCGTTTTACCCCTCAATATGCGGGCTGTTTAGCGGACGTGCTGGCCTTTTCTTATCTGCCTCCTCAAAAAGGACTGCGTTTAGGCAAACAGTTCTTAGCCGCTTGGAATGATAAAAATATTCCAGCCCACATGCCCGGTTTTGCCGTGGTGCGGGTGGAGGGGAAAGGCAACCGTCCAAAAGACGTGTTAATACTGGATATCGCCCAAGGCAAAGCCTTTTCCCTGTTTAAAAGCCAAGGCTTTGCCGTAGCGCAGGAGTATGAATCCCGCAAGCAATCTTGGGCCCGTTGGCACAAAACGGCTGCAAAACGTTTAAAAACCCAAGGTTTTGTAATTAACGAGGGAAAACACTTAATCAGCAAAGACGGGGTTACTTGGACGGATTTAAACACGCTGCCCAATGCCGCCTGCTTTTGGTATGTTTGGAAAAACGGCCTAAAGGTAAAGTTTAACCGGGGTTCTTGGTCCGGGCAGGTGGTTCAGCCGGCAAATGCGTCTTTGCCGGTAAAATAACCGGGCTCAGCATTTGCATAGTTAAAAAGGGCGGGTTTTGTGCCGGCCCGTTTTGGGTTGTGGTAAGTGGTGGTTTTGTTTACAATAAAGTGATATCGTTTGCAGAGGAACTGGCTATGTGGATTAAAAAATATATTTTCGTTTTTATTTGTATTTGCCTGTGCGCAGGCGGGGGGTGGGCGCAGGCTAATATGGCTAAGCAAGGGGCCAATCGTTTAGCGGCCAAGGCGGCCAGGCGGGCGGGGGTGGTGAATAAAGTGGGCAAGGCGGCGTTGTCCAACCCGCAACACCGCGCGTTGCTGCGCCGGGAAGAGCGTTTGGAACAAATTTTAGAAGAAAAAGTACACGCCGGGCGCGTAAAAAACCAAGGCCATTTGGCGGGGGGATTGTATCCCAACACCTCCGGCGGGTGGAAAAAATTGGAAACCAACATTCCCGGTTTTGTTTCCAGTTGGCCCAAAGCCATGAAAGCTTATTCTAAGCTTCATAATGGGGCAGAATTTTTTGCTGATGTTCAGCCGCAGATATCGGCTATGTATCCCAATGCGCAGTTTTCGGCGGCGTTTGTGGCTTCTTTTGATGAGGTGCTGCTACTGGAACGCGGGGTACGCATGCAAGGCGTTTCTTTGCCGAAGGCCCTGGATAGATTGGATGAATTGTCCTGCTTGCACATGCCCGGGTATGCGGTTGTTATGGTGGATAACGGGGCCAAAAAATTGCGTGATATTTTGATTTTAGATATTAAAGGGGAACGTGTCATTTCCTTGCACCAAAGCCAAGGGCGCGCGCTGGCCCGGCTGGCCGCCAAACGCCGCCAGGCGTGGCGCAAAGAACACCCCAAGCTGGCCGCCCGTTTAGACAAACAAGGTTTTGCGTTGGACGCTAAACGCGTATTGATTACCAAGGACGGCATTACCTGGGCCCCCCTGCCGCATGGAGATGTGCGGCGTAATTTAGTATATGCGTGGGAGTGGGGGTGGTACGCGCAGTTTAAACACGGCACATGGCAGGTGGAAGGATTTGCCGAGAAGAAGGGGGATCTTTTACAAAAAATCGTTCCCGCGTTAAAAGCTGTTTTTTAAACTGCCTCTTGCAAAGTTTTGAAATGGGCTTAGAATAATACTATGAAAAAAATTTATTTATTGGCTGTTGTTATTGGTTTTTCTTTTCCTGCATGGGGCCAAATAGAAGTAAAAACGCCCCATGAAGGGCCTGTTGCCGTTTCTAACGATATGGCCGTTTTATTAAAACAGGTGGATAAAAATTATGACGCGCGCGAGCGCCTGCTATACGGCGGGCGTAACAAAGCGCGCACCCAAATAACCAAAGGGGCCATCAGCCACGCTTTTGATATGCCGGGCGCTTGCGAAGACCATTTTAAAATGGATGTATTGGCGCAGCGTTTGGAAGAAATGGGCGAAACTGAAATTTCCCCGCGTATGTTGGTAGTACTGTACCCGGGTAAAAAATTGCAGGCGGCGCTTAAAAAATTGCTTTATGACCCCAATAAATCCGAAGACGCTTTCATTTGGGCGGACATGGCCTATGCAGAGGCGTGTACGGTGGTGGCTTCTGTCCCCATAGCCTCTCCGCAGCCGGAGGAAAAGGATTTTTCACAGCTTTATTTAGAGCGCGCCCATTGGTTGGCGGGGCTGACGGACAAAAACTTTAAAGTGGCTTTGCGCGAAGCCCGCAAAAGATTAGCGGAATTTTAATCTAAAATCTATGAAACGTTTGGTATGGGGGTTGTTGTTTTGTTTTTTTGCGGCTCATTCAGAAGCGTGGGTTTTTCTTGATTCTGTAAACCCGAACGCTTCCGGCTGGATTTTGCCAAAAATCATTTCCGGCCGTTCCGTACATGTCTGTATAGACGTGGTGGACCGGCAAACAAACCCCGTTTCGCACCGCCGCCAGACGGTGCCGTATGCAGGGGAGCATCTTCCGGAATACTACCAACAAGCGGCGAAGGTAACTCAAGCCGCTTACCAAAGCTGGTTTGATAACTTGAGAATCCAAATCCGCCAAACAAAACGCAAAAAAGAATTTAAAGATTTGCTTGCTCTGATGCCGGAAAGGGTTGCTTTTTCCTTTATCAACGGCCCTCAAGGTGAATATCCATATATCAGCTGTGAACAATTGCCTGCCCAAGAGATAGACCTGCGTATAAGGGCCACTTTGTTTAAGCAGTCCTCCGGCGGGTACGCTGTACAGCAAGGCAGGGCTTCTTTTACATTTTGGTTGCAGCCACAAAATACGGGCCTAGCAGAGGATAATGACCCGCAATTTGTTATAAAAGACCGTTCTTCTTTACAAATAGCCAGACATGAAGCGGGGCACACATTGGGTTTGGGCGATTTATATATCGCAAACGCCAGCCCGGAAAATAGTTCTATTTATACTTTAGAGGCTTTTTATCCGGCAAAGTCTATTGCGTCTGTTATGAATAAAGAGGCGGATTTAACCTGTGATGACGCCGACGGGTTGGCCAATTTATTGGACTTTTTTGCCGGGCACACGTCTTCTTCCCGCCGGGAAAAAGGATGGATAAGTTTTTGCCCCGGCCGCCATATCGCTTATGCTCATGCGCTGCCTGTTGAAATCACCTCTGCCCAAATGGAAGAGTTGCGTTCTTTTGCCCAAAACGGTTGGGAAGGTAAGAACCCCATAGCGGCGCCGCTGAGTGCTGCCCGCCACAAAGCGGATTCTTTGCGTGCCGAAGCGCAATCTTTAGCGGCGCAACGGCACACCAGCCAAACCCGTGAGGCTTTAAAACAGGGGTTAAGTTTAAAGTCTAATAAGCCAACGCCGTCTGTACACGCGCCTCACCGGTGCGCCGTATGCGGGCAAGAGATAACAGAGGCGGATTTTGTCCGTCTGTCTTATCCCAAAAAAGAGGTATGGGCTTTTGTTCACCGCGCCTGTAACCAAAAGCGCAAGCAACAAGGAGGTAAAATCCCTCCGGCCGATTTACTAAAATACGGCGAGCCTATCCGATAGTTATTTACCCGGTTTTTAACCGGGTTTTTTATTGTTTTGTTCTGTAAAACCACTCTAAAAGACTAATGCGTTTTATTGGTTGAAAAAGGGGCATATCCGCTAAATACTATAGTAAGCAGTAAGGAGGAGTTATGAAAAAGATTTGTTTTAAAAGTTTGTTATTGGCGGGTTTTATGGCGGCGGCTGGGGTGTTTGCTTCCGCGGCCGTTTTAGACGCCAAGGAGTTTAAATCCCAGCAGAAGGCTGTGGCCTCCAAGCTGGAGGTG
Source organism: uncultured bacterium (assembly GCA_949298795.1). GTDB lineage: Bacteria > Elusimicrobiota > Elusimicrobia > Elusimicrobiales > Elusimicrobiaceae > Avelusimicrobium. Next base: position 22,817 of record CASFXV010000017.1, on the reverse strand, counting down.
TTACGCCAGCGTTTGGATAAATTGGGCGGCGTGGATTTGAGTTTGGCGTTTGTTATGTCCGTTAAATCCAAAGACGCCTTGGCGGTATCCAGCACCGTGCTGGCCTATCAGGACTACGCCCAAAAACGTTCCTTGGGCATTTTAATGGGGGCCGCTATTGAAAACGCCTCTAATCCGGTGGCTATGCAGCAGGTGCGGGACGAAGAGTTTAAAAAACTGCTGGCTTCAGCTCCCCAGGAACAGTATGGGGTGGAAAACACCTTTAAAACCTTGGACGAATTGGTAAACATGGAAGATGTTTCCTTGGCGGAGGTAATTGGCTTGGCTAAGCGCATGAATCCCCAAAGCCGCGCCCAGGCGCAGGCTAAAAAAGCGGTAAGACAAGCCGCCAAAGACGCCAGTAAAAAGAAATAAACAGGATAATTTAACACAAAAACGCCCCGTTTTGGGGCGTTTTTTATGGACATGCGGGTAAGGAAAATAGGTTATTTAAAAGAGATAAAGGCTATTTTCCACACAACCGCCAGCCAAAGCCATATGCCGGCTGACAAAGTAATGACCAGCGGTAAAATATCGCTTGTTTTAAATTGGTTGGGGACTTCTTTCCCGGTTAAAGCGTTTACGCGGGATTGCAACCGGGCCGGAATTGCGCAAAAAACAGCCAAAGCCGCCAGTTTATACCAGCTGGGCAGGGCTATTATCCCCGCCAGGCTGACTAACCATAACGTGCCGGAAAACCACGCCGCCGCGGCAGGGGGTTTTCGCATGTATTTGCAGGTGCGGTTCATAATTCCGGCTAATTGGTAAAAAGTTACCAGCCCGCACGCGGCCCGCAAAACAGGCCCGCCTTTAAGCGGGGTTTGGGTGGAATTTAAATATCCTTTTGCAATGGCCTTCCATTGTTTATAAAGCCAGTAAAATACGTATACCCCGCCTGTTATCAGCAGGTAGGCAAATAATTTGCCCGCCCCGCTGAAATAATAAGCGTTGCTGAGCCCTTTCTTTTTAAGGGAGTCTTTGTCCGCTTTGCGTTTGGCTTCGGAGGTGTAATCCCAGCGGCGCAGGGTAAAAAAGTAAATAGCGTACAAGCCGCCAAAAACCAACACAAAATCCATCCATCTTTCCATAGGCTTATTATAGCAATTAAGGGGCGGGTTGTAAGTCGGCAAAAATCAAGCGGGAAGAAAAATCTATTTTTACTCTTAGCCCCGGTTGTCCAATCCGTTCGGGGGAAAACCACATAACCGCCGCGTTTTCAGACAGTTTCCAGGCGGCGGGTTCGTATTTCCAATTTTTAAGGGCATCTTTAAGCGTTTTTTGCTCAAATAATTGGCCTAGTATTTCTTTCATGCCGGCGCTTTGGTTTTGGGAATTAATAATAAACTGTTCCCTGCTGTACAGCGCATGGGGGGATGGACGAAAGGTATAGACTTGCAAAGCAGGATTTAAGTCTAATTTCAATTGATAAAAACGCAGGGGTTCTTTTAAGCGCTGCAAATAATGCCGTTTAAAAGATTGAAGCAAAACGGGGGGATGTGTTTGGGGAACGAGTCCGTTTATTTGGTCCAGCAGGTTTTGTTCCGCGGCAGATGCGGGCGGAAGCAGGCGCTGCCCAAAACGAATACTGATTAACTCTTGTGCTATTAATGCTTTTAGTTCTTTCTTAATTTTTAAACGTGTCAGGGTGGGTTGTTGAGTAAAAAAATGTTCTAAAAACAGGGTTCTTAGTCTTTCTTGTTTGTTGGGAAAAAGGGGTCCTGCCAATAAAGGAGCATAATAAATGCTCCCTATTAACAAATAAATAAAGACCGTCTTGATAATAGCAAAGGGTTTAATCTTCATTTTGTTTGTTAGGCAACGGCCCAAATTCCTGCTGGGAAAGAGGGAAATCTCCCACCGCTATTTTTAATGTGTTTTCTTGCGGTTTAAAGGCAAAATGCAGGGCGTTGTTATCTTTTTCCGGCTGGAACGAAACTACTACCGCCCCGGAAGCGAACTTAACAGTTTGATAGGGCGTAAAGGGGCAGGGGTTTTTCAGGGTATTAAAAGACAGGAGAATGTCTTTAAGTATTTGTATTTCTTCTGGGGTGGCCGTATACAAATCTGCCGGGTGTTGAACAGTCAGTGCGTAATGGCGTAACAGAGGTATGGAGTGTAATGCCTTGTTTAAAGTTTGGTAACGTTCCAAAAGAATGTTTTGAATTTTTGCCGATGGATAAGCTTGTTTTACGGCATATGCAAAACTTTCCCGCATTTGTTTTTGATGTTGCGCGTTTATTGTTTTAGGGGGGCGGGCTTCTGTTTTTTGTGCAAGATTGGTTTTGATGGCGTCAATCGTTTGTGCCGCTTTTGTTTTTTGCAGCACGGCGTCGCGCCATGTTTGGGCTTGTGAAACAAGGCAAACAAACAGCAGCAGAACGGCGCAGAAGCTGGTTTTAATGGAGCGGCGCATGATGTAAAATCTCCTTACACACAGGATAGAAAAATAGTCTGTTTCTTAAAAGGGCCCTAGGGCCTATTTTAAACTTGGGTCTGAATTGCTAATAAATAAACCCCGCATAGGAAGCGGGGTCTATTTCAAGATAAAAGTATAATTATTTCAATCCGTATTTGCTGATGTTTTGCAAAGCTTCCAACCACATTTGCATACGGGCTTGGGCGCGTTGGGCTTTTTGTTTTTTGGCGGCTTCGCGCATTTTATTTAACTGGGTTTGAACCAGGAACATGTGCTTGGAATTAGAAGCATCAAACACTACACCGTCTTTTTCCAACATTTTCCCGGCTTGTTCAAACGCTTGCAATAACTCTTGATTACGTTTTTGCACTCTTTTATAAGAAGAACGCGCCATCATGTTTTCAGAAAGGCGCATAACGGCAAACTCTTCGGTGCCTTGCAGGCAAGGGTGTTGTTTTGCCAAAAAATTAGAAGCGGAATCTAAAATGCTTTGCGCGTTTTCTTCTAAAATTTTTTCTACGGCTTGATATAAGTCTGAAAAAGAATATTCTTGAGGCAGCGTTTGGCTGGCTTTTAACGCCGCGTTTTTAATAGGGTTTAATTCTGCGGAAACGGGCGCAGGCTGGGCAAATGCGGCGCAGCTGAAAATGAGTAAGCCAAAAACAGCTATGATTTGCTTTTTCATAAAGGCTCCTTATTTTGAATAATAAACAACATATAGAAAATCTATTTAATTTTACCATTATCTTAAAAGGGCCAAAGGACCTATTTTTATATGTTTTTTGGACCTATGTAATTTTTGGGCCCTGTGAGAGAAGCCTTAAAAAATACTAAAATATTTATATCCCTCAATATGGTTTTGCTCTAAAACCGTATGGGAAAATTTTTTAGGACTTCAATTATTCATATGAACAATACCCGTCAGGACGTAAGAAACGTGGCCATTATTGCACACGTAGACCACGGCAAGACCACTATTGTGGATTCTTTGTTAAAATTTGCTGGAGAATTTAACGTAAAAGAAGGCCAAGCGCAGGAAACGGTGTTGGACTCCAACCCGTTGGAGCGCGAACGCGGCATTACCATTTTAGCCAAATGCACTTCCATTGAATATAAAAATCACACCATTAATATTGTGGACACTCCCGGCCACGCTGATTTCGGCAGTGAAGTGGAACGCGTGCTGCGCATGGTGGACGGCGCCATTTTAATGGTGGACGCAGTAGAAGGCCCCATGCCGCAAACCCGTTTTGTGCTTCGCAAAGCGTTGGCTTTGGGGCTGCGTCCGATTGTGGTAATTAATAAAATGGACCGGGACCACGTCCGCCCCAGCGAAGTGGTGGACGAAGTGTTCAACCTCTTTATGGAACTGGGCGCTACGGACGAGCAGCTGGATTTCCCTATTATTTACGCTTCCGGCCGCGCCGGTTGGGCCAGCTTGAAAATGGAAGAACCCGGCAAGGATATTGCCCCCGTGTTGGATACCATTTTATCCCATGTACCTGCGCCGGTAGCCATGCCGGACGCGCCTTTGCAGATGCAGGTAACCATGCTGGACTATAATAACTTTTTAGGCCATGTGGGTATTGGGCGTATTTTGGCGGGGAAAGTAACCCGCGGGCAAAATGTGGTGCTTATTCACCACGACGGTTCCACCACGCCCGCCAAAGCCGTTAAAATAGAACGTTTTATGGGGCTAGGCAAACAGGATTTGGAAAGCGCCTGCGCCGGGGATATTGTATCCATAGCCGGTTTGGAAGGCGTGGACGTGGGAGACACCATCTGCCAGCCGGACGCGTTAAAACCGCTGCCGCCGTTGGCTATTGACGAGCCCACCATGTCTATGGACTTTATGGTGAACGACAGCCCCTTCGCCGGCAAAGAAGGCAAGTTTGTAACCAGCCGCCACTTAAAAAACCGTTTGGAAAAAGAAGCCCAAACCAATGTGGGTTTAAAGGTGGAACAGCTGGAAGGGGAAGGCCGCTTTAAAGTATACGGGCGCGGGGAACTGCACTTGACTATTTTAATTGAAAATATGCGCCGCGAAGGCTTTGAGCTGGCGGTATCCTCGCCCGAAGTTATTTATAAAGAAGAAAACGGACAGGTGCTTGAGCCTATGGAATACCTTATTTTGGATATACGCAGTGAATTCCAGGGCGCTGTTTTCACCATGCTGGGCACCCGCGCCGCCAAGTTGGAAAATATGGTGGCGGAAGGCGAAGACCGCCTGCGTCTGGAATATTTGATTCCTTCCCGCGCGCTGATTGGTTTTAAAAATGAATTTTTAACCAATACCCGCGGTACGGGCATTATGCACCACAGCTTTAAAGGTTTTTACCCTAAAGTGAACGTGCCTCCGCTGCGCCACAACGGGGTATTGATTGCCAAAGAAGACGGGGAAACCACCCCCTATGCGTTGTTTGCTTTGGAAAACAACGGGGAACTTTTCTTAGGCCCCAATGTAAAAGTATACGCCGGGGAAATTGTAGGCCAAAACTCGCGCGATAATGATTTGGTGGTAAACCCTTGCAAGGCCAAACATTTAAGCAATATGCGCAGCAAAGCAAGCGATGAATCCTACACCCTCACTCCGCCCCGCGTGATGAGTTTGGAACAAGCGGTGGAATATATTGCGCCGGACGAGCTGGTGGAAATTACGCCCACCTCTTTGCGTCTGCGCAAGAAAATTCTGTCCCACTTGCTTCGCAAACGCAGCGAACGCGCCAGCGAGGAAGAAGAAGCCTAATCCTTGCCAATACTTTCCATACCGGGCGTCTTTGAGGCGCCCGGTTTTTTGTTGCCGGAAAAGCGCTTAAAGAGTGGGTGAAACAAGATATAAAAACCTGTCTGAGTTGGCGGGGTTTCAATTTTTTACGCAGGGTTTTTTGTAATAACTGGCAGAACTGATAAAAGCCGCTGTGCTTATGTATGTGTGCGGCGGGGAAATATGCCGGCCGGAAGCAAGAGATTAGCCGCGCGTCATTTTGGCGCGCAGGCGCCACAAACCCATTTTCCAAGCAGGCAGTGTGTTTAAAGGCATAGAAAGGGGGGAAGAGAGTTTATTTACTCCTGTTTTTGGGGAAAAAGTAACGCCATACACGGGGTGCAGTTCGTCTTCTAATTCTTTTGAGGGAGCTGCTGTCGGATAGAAGAAAGCGTTTATAGACAGTTTGTTTAATTTTTCCAGCCGGGTTTTGCTTTCGCCAGCGTGCCACAGCGCTTTTTGGGCGTCCAGTTCGTTCAAATTGGTGTAGGACAAGCCGTGAGAAACAAAACTAACCCGTTTGCTTTTTTTCAGTTCGGCTAGTTCGCTTTCATTTAGGGTGTTTTGCCAAGGTTCCCGCTGTGGGTTTTGCCAGGCGTTGTATTGGCCGATGTGCTCTGCGCACAGGCATACGCAGGCTTTTATTTCCCGTTCCTGCAAAAGGGGAAATACCTCTTTATAAAAGCTTTCCAACCCGTATTTAAAAACCAATATAACCGGTTTTGGGGGAAGCGAAACCCCTTCTTTAAAGGCCAGTAAATCCTCCGGCGTAACCGGGGTAAAACCCAGCTTTAATACCCAATCCAGCTTTTGGGCCAGTTTTTGGGGGGATATCCATTCTTTATAAAGGGCCGACCCTTTAGGAGTCTTCCCCACTTTGCCAAAACAAAGCACCGGCAAAAGCGGGGTTTTGTGTTTCCAAAAGGGGAAATACAACCCGCAAAAAAACAAACCGCCCGCCAGCAGCAGGCAAACAGTGATCATAACGTAAAGCATTATTGGTTATCCCGCGTGTGCAAGAGCCACAGTTTCATGTATTTCACAAAAATATAAAAGGTGGAAAAAGAAGCCCAAATAAAGCCGCGTATTCCGTCTAAAAAACCCAGTTTTAACACATAACGGCGCAAAAATTCCAAGGGAATAATAAACAATACGGCGGCAAAACTGCGCTTTTTTCCTTTTTCATACATGGTTTGGGCGGCTAAGGTAGTGTATTTATTAAATTTTTCAAAATAGGTTTCTATATCATTATAAGAATAATGCATAAAAACATTTTTTAAGCGGCCCGTGCGGCCTTGTACGCAAAGCCGCTCATGCACCAGGCCTCCTTCATAGCGGGCTTTTTGGGTGCGCACCAAACGCAAAATGTGTTCTTCTTTCAGCCCGCCGTGCTGCATGCGTTTGCCTAAAAAACAATTGACGCGGGTCAGCTCAAAACCGTCATAATCCGTATTTTGTACGGCTTGGCGGATTTCCTGCGCCAGCTGCGGGGTAAGCACTTCGTCAGCGTCTAAAGAAAGGGCCCAGGTTGTTTTTACTTGGTCCAGGGCAAAGTTTTTTTGCGCGGTAAACCCTTCAAAAGCGTGGGTAAATACGCGCACGCCAAATTGCTTGGCGATGGCGGCGGTATCATCGGCGGAATCGTCCACCAACACAATTTCGTCTACCAAGTCTTTCGCGCTGGATAGACATTTGGCAATTTTATCGGCTTCGTTGCGTGTGATGATAAATAAAGTGATTTGCGTCGTCATAAATTTTATTTTATCATTTAGCCCGCTTAAAAGAAATAGCCTTAAATGGGAAACCCCTCTGGCAGGGTTTGGGACCAGAGGGGTTTGGGGGATTAAATGGAAATCTATCGTCTTTCTATATTATTAGAATATAACTTTTATCCGGTTTTCAACAGGGCCATTGGACCCAAAATAAAAAATATTTTGTACCTAGAAGATTTTGGGTCTTTTGTTGTATAATTTGTTAGGTCCTGGTAAAAGGGGGAAAATATGAAAAGAATGATTTTAGTGTTTGCAGTTTGTTTATTTGCGGCGGCGTGCCAGACGCTGCCTACCTCGTCGGAATATTTAGCCCGGGGGGACGGTTATTTTAAAGACGGAAAAATAGAACAGGCGCTGAAAGCCTATGATAAAGCCTTGGCCTTAAACCCAGACCGCACCGATATTTACGCTTCCCGCGGCGCGGCTTATTTCTTTAAAGGGGACTATGTTGCCGCCCAAAATGACTTTTTAACCGTGGTGGAAAAAAATCCCTATCAGGCGGATGCTTATACGGCGCTGGGTTCGGCCTTGGCCGCCCAAGGAGATTATGACAACGCGTTAAAAATGTTTAGCATTTCCCTTAACTTAAATCCCGCTAAGCCGGAGACGTTTTTCTCCCGCGCTGGCGTATTTTTTATGCAGGGGGAATATGATAAAGCCATTGCGGATTATACTTCCGTCATTTTGTTAGCTCCCGCCGCCGAAGTGTATAATGCCCGCGGCGCGGCTTATTTAAAGAAAGGGGATGAGGCCAAAGCCCAAGATGATTTTAATATCGCTAAAGGGGGGCAGTTCCCGCAAACATTAAATGAATATTCCATGATTGAATAAATTTTATCGTCGGAAGTTAAATTTTCTTGCGCAGTTAATATTGGTTTTGGTATAATATTCTTGTCAGATTTAAGTCACCGTAGCTCAGCTGGTTAGAGCGAGCGTTTCATAAGCGCTAGGTCGGTGGTTCGAGCCCACCCGGTGACATTTTTTACCCTCCGCTGAAACGGAGGGTTTTTTATGTATAAAAACCAGTGCAAAAAATAAAAAAATGTATTATAGTATATATAGTACGGAGAAACTTTATATGAAAAAACTTTCTGTCCTTTTTTTATTGTTAGCGGCCGGTTTACCGCTGGGTGCCCAATCCACCTGTGAGATCCGGGTGGACCGTAATTTGGATAAAACAACGATGCAAAAAGTGCATTATTGTTTATTCCCGGAAGAGGAACCTGAAGAACCCGAATCCCAGGTAATTTATTTTGCCGCGTATGATTCCCGTGCTCCGCGCCCGGTAGAAAAGCCCAGAATCCCCATGGAAATTATCCAGCCGGAAGGGGCTGTATATAACGGCGCTTCTCTTTCTAAAAACAGAGAATACTGGGAAGCCAAACATTATCCGCTTTTTACTAACGATATTCCGTCTTCTGAAGATGAACGGGAAGTGAACTGCGCCGTAATGGAGTTATTCCCGGGGTCCACTTTTGTCCCGCCGCCTACGGCTACGCGTATTATTATGTACCGCAATGGGGCGGAAGATGCGCCTCTTACCGTTTTTTACGGCGGTAAGGAAATAGCCTTGCGTGATAATGGCGACGGTACTTTTTCTATCCCGGGTACGGAAGGGGAAGACGGAAAACCCTTAACCGGTTATTTTGCTTATGACCCTACCGGAGCGGAAAATAAAGAAACCGTGGAGTATTATCAACCCTCGGTTAATTTAAGCACTACCAGAGGAAACCCCTATTTTAAATCCAAATAAAGGAGCGGCGCCCAATCGGGCTGTGAGAGATTTTCTTATGCAAAAAATTGTAGCTTATTTAAAAAAGCCGTTTGAAGCCAAAGGCATGGTAATTGGTGTGCTGGACACCTGCTTAAAAGCGGTTACGGTGTTTGTTTGGGGATATTTAACGGTGGTGTTGTGTTCCCTGTTTTTTAATTCTTTGTTAATTGATTATAACCCGTTAAATAAACTGTGGTGGTTTTCTTACTGCTTTTTTATTTTCTTTGGGGCTACGTTACTGGCGTATATTTTGTTGTTTGTACGCACTTACGACGAGGAAGATGAATAAACCCCACTCTTTTTATTCACCGGCGCAAGCTAACGGCTTTGCGCCGTTTTTTATACTAAGCCTATGGAACCTATTTATACAAAACGCCTCTGTTTACGCGGGTTTATACCGCAGGACGCCGGGGATTTGCTGGCTTATTTAGCCTGTCCCCGTTCCAATTGTTTTTTAGATGAAAAACTACTCTCTTTAGAAGAAGCCCGGCAAAGCATCGCCGGGCGCAGCCAAGACCCGCTGCAATTAGCCCTGGTTCTTAAAGAAGAGCAAACCGTTATAGGCCATGTGTTTGCCCGGAAAGAAAGCCCGGATACGTATAGCGTGGGGTGGTGCCTGAATGCCCGTTATGAAGGGAAGGGATACGCGTTTGAGGCGGCTTGTGCGTATTTGTCCTTCTTGTTTTTTGCTCAAAACGCGCGGCGGGTGTACGCTTATGTGCAGGAAGGCAATACGCGTTCCCAAAAACTATGTGAAAAGTTAGGCCTTCGTTTGGAAGGGGTATTTAAGGAGTTTGTTTCTTTTACTTCATTGCCGGACGGTACCCCTGTGTATGAGAATACTTTGCAATACGCCATTTTAAAAAAAGAATGGGAAAAATTGCACAAGGGGGAAACTGCCTAAGCAAGCTGTTTGGCTCCCGCAAAACGGCTTAATTAGTTTATTTGCTGCAGAATGCGGCGGGCTTCTGCCCGGTCTTTTTTTAATTGGCTTACTAAGGCGTCCAATCCGTTAAATTTGGTTTCATCGCGCAGCTTTTCATAGAAGTATACAGTGATTTCTTTGCCGTAAATATCTTGGTTAAAATCAAAAATATGCACTTCCACCAGCGGAATGAGGGACTGTATGGTATTTACCGTTGGGCGAAAGCCTATATTGCAAAAACCTTGATATACTGTTCCTTCCGCCAAAACTTTTACCGCAAAAACTCCCAAAGGCAGTATTTTGTATATTCCCGTATCTAAATTGGCGGTGGGAAAGCCCAGCGTGCGCCCCAATTTATTGCCTACAATCACGGTGCCGCTTACTTCATACGGGCGGCCTAAAAACGCGTTTGCTTGGGCAATGTCGCCGGCCGCCAGCGTCTTGCGGATTAAAGAGGACGATATTTTTTGTTCCTGGCAGGAGAGAAAATCCAACACTTCAAAGGGCAAATCCCGCTTCAAACATTCCGTGCGCAAAAAATCGGACGAGCCTTGGCGGTTTTTGCCAAAGGCAAAATCTTTGCCTATTAGAAGGCCTCCCATTTGATAACGGATTAATAATTCGTTAAAGAAATCAGACGGGGATTGATTGTGTATTTTGTCAAAATCCAACGCAATGGTTTTTGCCGCGCTGGCTTGTTGCAACAGTACTTTTTTTTCCTGCGGGGTGGAGAGTATTGTCATTTCCGGGTGAGGGGCCAGCAGAGTTTTGGGCGGAAGGGGAAAATACAACACCAACGGCTGCTGCAAAGCATGCGCCGCCAGTACATTTAAACGGTTAAACAAAAACTGGTGCCCGGCGTGTACGCCGTCAAAGGTGCCTATGGTAATAAAATGTTTAGTTTTCATGGACTTGCGGCTCCGGCTGGCGCTGCGGGACGGGAATAAAACGGGAATAAATGGTTCCCGGCGTACTGTCTTTTATTAAGGCTCCGTCAAAAGCGTCTTTTACGTGTAAATCCCCTATGCGGGTTCTTCTCAGCGCGCAAATATGCCCCGTGGTGCCTAATTTTTGGGCTAACATCCACCCCATGGAACGTACATACGTGCCGCAGGAACAGGTAAGAGTAAAGGCAATTTGGTTGTTGGGGAGCAGTTTGATATTGCTCCACTCCAAAATGCGCACGGTGTTATAGCGGCGTTCTATTTCGTGCCCGTTGCGGGCTAGGTCGTACATGCGTTCCCCGCCAATTTTTTTAGCGCTGAAGAAGGGGATAGGCTGCTCCACTTCCCCGGTTAGGATTTGGGCTGCCTGCTGAACGTCCTGCAGGGTAAAGGGGGGGATGGGGGCGGTTTTGGTTTCTTCTCCGTATGCGTCCCAGGTATCCGTTTCCGTTCCCAGCTGAAGGACGGCGTCATACGTTTTGGTTTGTTTTAAAAAATAGTCTTGCTGTTTGGTGGCGTCTCTGCCCACTAAAAGCAACAATAAACCGGAGGCCATAGGGTCCAGCGTGCCGCTGTGCCCTATCTTTTTAACGTGCAAAACTTTGCGCGTTAAGATAATAATATCATGGGACGCGTAATCTTGGGGTTTATCCACCAAAAACAGCCCGCTGATAAGCGGCTTACCGAATTTTTTTGACGACATTTTTCACTACTTCGGCCAGTTCTCCGGTAACGTCTTCCAGCGCTTTGCCGGTTACTTTAAAGCCGGAAGCGCGGGCATGGCCCCCGCCGCCAAATTTTTGGGCTATTTGGCTTACGTCTACCGCATTGCGCGCGCGCAGGTTGACGGAAACTTTATCATCTTCTTCTTTGATAAGGGCGGAAACTTCCACCCCGGGTATCATGGTGGGCTGGCTGACTATCCCCTGTGTTTGGGCCGGGGTGGCGCCCAAGGCTTCAAAATCCCGCTTGGTGAGCACGATTTGGCTGTATTTGTTGTCAAAACGCAGTTCCATTTTTTCTAACGCACGTCCCAAGAGTTTTAAGTCTATATAGGGTTTGGTAAAGTAAATGACTTGGTTGATTTGCGCAATATCCGCCCCCAAGGCTACCAAGGCGGACGCCACGCGCAGCGCCTCTGCGCTGGTGTTGCTGTGCAGAAAGCGGCCCGTGTCCGTTTCCAGCCCGGTATAGAGGCAGGTGGCCTCGTCCTGTGTGGGGAGGAGTCCGTCTTCATTGGCTTCAAAAAGCTGAAAAATAATTTCTGCCGTAGAGCTGGCTGAAGAATCTATATAATTAATATGACCGTATTCATCGCTGATTAAATGGTGGTCTATATTAATAATAGTTTTTGCGTTTTTAAGAACGTTTTCCAAATCTCCGCCACGGGTGCGGTCGGAACATTCCAGCAAAATAACGGTGTCAAATTTAGGATTTGCCGGCAGTTTGTTTACATGTATGTTTTGCAAACCGGGCAGAAATTGCAAATCATTGCCAATGGCGGGGGTGGCGTAAGCGTAAGACTTTTTGCCTAAGCGGCTGAGCAAAGAAACCATGGTTAAGGTGCATCCTAGGGAGTCCCCGTCCGGGTTTTGATGCCCGGCAATAAAAAAACTTTTGCCGTTTTTTAAGGCTTGCCAAATGGAGGCAAAAATGGTTTCTCTAGTTTTCTGCTTCATGTTTTTCCTTCTCTATAATTTGGAAAATAGATTCCACCCGGGAGGCTTGCTCCGGGGTGTTGTCGTACTCAAAGCTAAAGGAAGGAATGCGTTTTAAATGCAGGCGGTGGCGGAGTAAAGCCCCAATTTCTTTGCGCAGCAAAGATAACGCTTCCTGGGTTTTCTTTTTGTCTTCCGGGCTGCCGAATACGGAAAAATATACCTTAGCGGAAGACAAGTCTTTAGATACATGTACCGAGGTAATAGTCACAAAGCCGCCCAATTCCCCGTCGGCCGACATTTTGGTTACATGGGTGTTTATTTCTTCTAAAAAAAGGGTTTCCAAGCGTTTTATTCTGTCTATCATAAGCATATTATACCATTTTGAAGGCCGGGTTTTCGTTATAAAAAAGAGCTTGTTTTTTATCATAAACTAAAGTATATTATCTAATAGAAGGTTTTAGGGGTCACTTGAAACCTTCCGCGTGATGATGCGGCATGCATGATTTATAAAAATAGGAGAATATTTATGAATAAGAAAGGTTTTACCTTAATTGAGTTGCTGGTGGTGGTGCTGATTATTGGTATTTTGGCCAGCGTAGCCTTGCCCCAGTATACCAAAGCGGTGGAAAAATCCCGCTCTACCGAAGCTATTTCTTTGCTGAGCAACTTGGCCAAAGCGGAAGAAATTTATGCTTTAGCCACCAATGCCTACACCAACGATATGAACGCTTTGGATATCCAAATGCCTAATATTACTGGCACAGGGGTGGTCAGCTCTATGCAGACCAACTCTTTTACCATTACCATTCGCAATGCCAATAATGCTTCTGTCTTTCAGGCTACGGCTACGCGCGGAGGTTCTTCCAACGCAGGTACGGCCAATTATAACTACACCATTGTGGCGCGTATGGAACGTGGCAAGTCTTTAAAAATGTGGTGCCAGCCTGGTACGGTTACCACTGTAGCTGCCTCTGCCCCGGCTTTAAGCGGTACGTCTGACGCTGTCAGAATGTGCAAAAGTATTGCCAATGGTAATGCCAACGGCTATATTATGCAGTAAGAAGTTTTTACGGATAAAAACCCCCGCCTTCGTAGCGGGGGTTTTTTATGCCCATATTAGAATGCTTTTGTTTTATAGAAAAACACCGCCCAAAAATCAGGCGGTGTGTTGGGTTAAAACGCATTGCTTAGTTTTCTGCAGGAGCTTTTTTGGTGTCTCCCATTTTGGCTAAGTGCATATCTACATCTAAAGAATACACCAAGCAGCCTTTCGGTTGTTCTTTAAGTAACGGGAGCAATTCTCTTTCCATAAAACCGTTTATTTTATCAGCTTCGTCTAGCATTTCCATTACTACCGGGTATTTTTCCACCAGCTCAAAATAACGGGTATTGCGTAAAATGCTGCTGGGGCCGTAACCCAGCATGGCGCGGCTGGCGGTAGCGCCGGCCAGGCCGAAATCTTTGGCTTTTTTGGCGATGATTTCATACAGCAGTACGTGGTTTATACGGTCCGTACTGCTTAAATATACTTTTAAAAGCTTCATTTTTTTGCTTTCCATATTCAGTCCCCCCGGGACAGTATCCCTTTTTTGTATTATAACAGAAATTGTTTTTGTTGGGTTAAGAGTATTTTTTATTTTATTCCTTCCGCATATGTATCATAAAAGTAGCTTTTAATACGCCGGTGGAAACATCTTTGTTTTGTTTGATTTTTTTGCCGCCAAGCCAATGAATTAATAAAACGCGGTTGTTTTTTGGGAGGGGAGAAGGGTTGTATAGGTTTGCAGACGCAATCAGTTTTTTGATAACAAAAACCCCGGCTTTTACGCCGGGGTTTTAAGAATTGCCTGTTTACATTTTTATGCGTCTTGTTATGTTGTCTTTGCGGAAACATTCTATGGTGTCGCCTTCCAAAACGCCTTTAAAGCCGGCTACCAAAATACCGCATTCGTAGCCTTTTTCTACTTCTTTTACATCGTCTTTAAAGCGTTTTAAGCCTTCAATGCGCCCGCGGCCCACTTCTTCGGCCCCGCGTTTAATGCGCACTTCATAACCGCGTACCATTTTGCCGCTGTCCACCAAAGAACCGGAAATCAGGCCGGAGCTTAACTTCATTACTTTTTTAATGGTGGCGGAGCCGATTAAGGTTTCCACCACGTCTGGTTCCAGCAAGCCTTCCATGGCGGCTTTGATGTCTTCCAGCAGTTCAAAGATAATGGTGTAGAGGCGTATTTCTATGCCTTCGTGTTCGGCTTCCGCCTGGGCTTTGTTTTCAACGTCCACATGGAAACCGATTACCACCGCGTTACTGGCTTTGGCAAGCAGAATGTCAGACTCGTTAATATTGCCGGGGGCGGAAAGGATAATATCCAGTTCCACCTCGTCAGACGGAATGCGTAAAAGCGCGTCTTTAATGGCTTCAATGGAGCCCTGCACGTCAGCTTTCAGGATGATTTGCAGTTTTTTCACGCTGTTGCTGTCCCCGTCTTTGCGCAGGTTCATTAAAGAAACCTGTTTGCGGTGGGCTTGAGAATCTTCTTTCTGCGCCAGCTTGCGTTTTTCGGCCGCGTAGCGGGCTTCTTTTTCGCTTTCCATGATGTAGAGCGTATCGCCCACCTGCGGGGGTTCCCCGTTGATGCCTAAAATTTCCGCCGGCACGCTGGGGCCTATTTTTTGGTAGCGTTGGGAATTTTCGTCAATCAGCGCGCGTATGCGCCCATAACTGGTGCCCACGATAAACGGGTCGCCCACTTTCATGGTGCCTTTTTGCACCAATACGGTGGCCACTACGCCGCGTTTATTGTCGCGCTTAGACTCCAAAATAACGCCTACGCCCAGGCGGTCCGGGTTGGCTTTTAATTCCATAATTTCCGCCTGGAGGGAAATCATTTCCAAGAGTTTATCAATATTTATTTTTTTCTTGGCGGAAATTTCCACAAATATGGTACTGCCCTGCCATTCTTCCGGCACTAAACCGCGGGAAGCCAGGTCTTGCTTTACGCGGTCCGGGTTGGCGCCGGGGAGGTCTATTTTATTAATAGCCACAATAATGGGGGCGCCGGCGGCTTTGGCGTGTTCCATGGCCTCAATGGTCTGGGGCATAATGCCGTCCGTAGCGGAAACCACCAATACCACAATATCCGTAGCTTGCGCCCCGCGTGCGCGCATGGCGGTGAAAGCCTCGTGCCCGGGGGTGTCTAAAAACGTAAGGGAACCGCGCGGGGTTTTTACCCGGTATGCGCCGATGTGCTGGGTAATGGCGCCGGCTTCACCTTCCGCCACGTGGGAGCTGCGTATCGCGTCTAACAGGCTGGTTTTGCCGTGGTCCACGTGCCCCATAATGGTAATTACCGGGCTGCGGGGTTTTAAAGAGGCCGGGTCGTCCTGCTGTTCCATGATGTGCAGGGTTTCCTGGTCCAACTCTTCTTCCGCCATATCGGCTTCAAAGCCGCATTCGCTTAAGATAAGCTCAATCATTTCTTTTTCAAGACGCTGGTTGATGGTGGCGAACACGCCTAGGCCCATTAATTTTTTGATGAAATCATTAATTTTGAAATTCATCTTTTCGGCCAGTTCTTTCACCGTGGGGGTGCCCACGATGCGGATTTTTTTGGAATCCTTTGCCGGGGCCGCTTCCTGCTGGGGTTTTACATGGCCGTGGCGGTCCAAATGGGCCGGCTGAGCCTGCGGCTGCGCGGGGCGCGGCGCGGGCTGCTGAGCCGGTGCCGGTTTGGGAGCCGGCTGCGGTTGGGGCTGCAATGCAGCGGGGCGCGGTTCTGCGGCCGGTTTAGGGGCTGGCTGCGCGGCAGGCGCCGGTTGCGGCGCGGGTTTAGCCGGCTGGGCGCTGGGTTGTTCTGCGGGTTGTTTTTCAACCGGTTTAACTTCCTGCGGGGCCGGTTGGGCCGCTTCCGCCTTTTTACTGGAAAGCGTTTCTTTTTTGTGCGCCGCGCGGGGGGAAGCTTTTTTGGTTGTTTTAGGCTTATCTTCCGCCGTTTTTTTAGCCGCGGTTTTGCGCACAGCCGTTTTTTTTGCGGCTTTTGGTTTGTCTTCCGCTGTTTTTTTGGCAGCCGGTTTTTTTGCGGCCGTTTTTTTAGTGGCCGCTTTTTTAGCAGGGGAGGCTTTTTCGTCTTCCGTTTTAGTTGGCTTCTTCGCTGTGGTCATCCGTTACCTCCTCTTGGGGTTCTTGGCCCTCTTGCTGGGCGGCTAAATATTTTTTTGCCCCTTCAATAATCTTAGCGGCGGTTTTTTCACCCACGCCTTGCAGCGTAGCCAAGTGTTCCGGCTCTACGGAAGCGATTTTTTCTACCGTGGTGAAACCCGCTTTTTGCAGCACTTCAGCCATTTTCGGGCCGATGCCTTCCACGTCCGCCAGGGCGGATTGAATTTGCTCGCTGGCTTCTTTGCCTTCTTGGGCTTTTTGGGATTCGCTCTTTACTTCCAAATTCCAGCCGGTCAGCTTGCTGGCCAGTTTAATGTTTTGCCAGTCTTTGCCAATGGCAATGGCCAGTTGGTCATCGGGCACGATGATGGTGGCTTTTTTGTCGCTCAGGCTGTCAATTTTTACATAATTGGCCTTGGCCGGGGAAATGGCGTTCATCAACACGGTGGAAACATCGGCGGAGTAGTTGATTAAATCAATGCGTTCGCCGGAAAGTTCGTTCATTACCGCGCGGATGCGTATGCCGCGCATACCCACGCACGTGCCGATAGGGTCAATTTTGTGGTCAATGCTGGAAACCAGCACTTTGGCGCGGAAGCCCGGGTCTCTTTGAATATTTTTGATTTCCACAATGCCTTCATTAATTTCCGGCACTTCCACTTTAAACAGTTCTTCCATAAACTTGGGGCTGGTGCGGGACAAAATAATGTACGGCCCGCGCTGGCCTTTATCCATTTTAAAAGCGGCGGATTTATAGCGGGAAAGCACCGGGTCGTCCCCCACGTTGGCCAGGTCCGTCTGGCTGAGCACTTTGGCGATGATGGCTTTTACGCGGGAACCGTTTACATAACGTTCTTTTTTAATTTGTTCGCAATACGGCAGTATGGCTTCCACTTTGCCCAGGTCTACAATAATATCCCGGTCGGAAAAGCGGCGTACGGAACCGGTAATCACTTCGCCTTCGCGGGGTTTGTATTCTTTGTAGAAATTTTCGCGCTCAATGCCGCGTACTTTTTGAATTAACACCTGCTTGGCGATTTGCGCCGCAATGCGGGAGAAGTCTTCCACGTCCAGCGTGTTGGTTACGATATCGCCCGCTTTGGGGTGTTTGATATAAGCTTTGGCTTGTTCCAAATCAATTTCCGTTTCCGGGTTGGTTACGGTTTCCACCACGTTTAAGGTTTGAAAAGCTTTGATGGAGCCGGCTTCGGTATCAATTTTGGCGCTTATCTGCGCGGTTTTGCCCAAGTTTTTGCGCAGGGCGGAAACCAGGGCGTCCTCAATCGTTTTTAAAATGTCTTCGCGTTTAATGTTTTTTTCTCTTTCCAGGCCTTCTAATGCCATGACTAAATCTTTTGCTTCCATTGTGTTTTGTTCTCCTTAATTATTAAATTAACGCGGCCGTGTAATGCGGCCGCTTGGGTTAAAATTCAAGTACCGGGTCCAGCGTGGCTTTTTTGATGTTGTCATACTCAAAACGATAATTATTGGTGCCGTCCGCCAGTACAAAGCCGTTATCATCCGCCAGGGCGATAATGCCCGTAAAAAAGCCCAAGCCGTTTAACGGGGTTTTTAAAATTACTTTTACTCGTTCGTTTACAAAACGTTTATAGTGCTGGGGTTTTTTTAATACGCGGTGCACGCCGGGGGAAGATACTTCCAGCACGTAGGCGCCGTCTATTAAATTTTCCATTTCCAAAATAGCGTCTATTTTGTCGGTCAGTTCGCCGCAGTCGTCCAGCGTTACGCCGCCGGCTTTGTCTACAAAGAACTGAAGCACTTTTTTATGGCCCTGGGTTTGAATGACTAAATCCACCAGTTCCACGTTTAGCTGCTCAAGGGCTTTGCTTACGGTTTCTTCTATGGTTTTAGGGTCTCTCATCATAAAACATATCCTTAAGGGGGGAAAATAAACTTCCCTATTAAGTAAAGAGCGACTTGTTGCCAAGTCGCTCTTTTCAGAACAATTCTATCTTAACATTATGGGGGGCCTCTGTCAACCCCGGGCGGCTGTTAAGAAAACCACTTAACACCCACCACGCCTATTACAATGAGCGCCAGCCCCGCCACACGGCCCGGGTTTCTGCCCTCGCCAAATACAAGCATATTAATTAACACCGCCCCCGCTGTACCGGCGCCAATCCACACCGCGTAGGCCGCACTGACGGGTAAAAACTGAAATGCCCAGTACAGCAGTATAAAAGAGGCCGCAAACCCGCCGCAAAAACCCATTAAACGGGGCAGCGTTTTGCGCTGGCTAAATTTTTTAAGGCCAATTACACCGGCTATTTCTGCCGCGGCCGCCGCAAATACTAAAAGCCACATCATAATGCACCTCCCGGCGTTTGGGGCCTGTCCGACAGTTTTAAAATAATTACGCCCGCTATCAGCACCGCAATAAAAACCAGCTGAAGCGGCTGGAACGCCTCTTTAAACAGCAGCCAATCCATCAGAGCCGTCCCGGCTGAGCCCACCGCCGCAAACACGGCATATACGGTTCCGGTGGGCAGGCCCTGGCATGCTTTGGTAAGGAAATAAAAATCCGTTACAATTACCAATACTACCAGTGCCCAGTGCCAAAACTTGCTTGCGCTGTTAAAACCATAGACCCACAATAACTCAAACAAACAAGTAAGGGCAACAAATATCCAAGGATTCACTTTCTTCATAAAACACCTCTGGCAGTTAGTCCATAGGCACCCCCAAAGCGCGTTCAATAAACAAACAGGTTTCTTTTTTTTGAGTAGCAATCTCTTCTTCGTCTACTTGGTTAAACAGGTAAACTTGTTCGGCTGCTTCTTCTATACAGCCGATTAATATGCGGGCCGTCATTTCCGGCCGGGTACCCACGGCCAGCAGGCGGATGTTTTGATTTAAAAAGTTTTTTATCCACTCGTAAATGGGTGCGTATAACGCTTCCCACCTGGTAATATGCTGGCTTTGGGTTAAACCGGTATATAAGAAGGCCAATATATCCCGGTATTTGCCAACGGCATTAAAAACGGCCTCTACGATTTGGTTTAGCTGCTGCCGGAGGGGGGCCTGCGGGTTTACGGTGCGTTTTATTTCTTTTTCCATTTTTGCCACCATGTCCTGCGCAATGGCCGGCATAACGGCCAGTTTGGAAGGAAAATATAAATAAAACGTGCCCTGAGCCACCCCGGCTTCTTTTACAATGTCTGAAACTTTTGTTTTTTCTAAACCTTGCTTTTTAAACACCGCCATAGCGGCGTGAACCAATTTTGTTTTGGTATCCATTGAACCTCTTTGCTGTAAAAAAGGTGAATATGACTGACTGTCAGTTATATTCTACCTGTAAAAATGGCCTTTGTCAAGGGGGATGAAAGAACCCTTGTTTACCCCAAAAAAGCTATAATAAAACCATGACATTTTTACCAAGCCGCACACCCGCTGTTTTGCGCCCCGCCCAAGAAGGGGAAGAAAAAACCGCTTTTAATATAATAGAAGCGCGGGTAACGTGGCTTGAGCAAAAAGGCATTAGCCAATGGCCCCGGGGGCATTATTTATCCGTATTTAACCAAGCCTATTTTAAAAAAGCCCAGGAAAATGGGGAACTGTGGCTGCTTGAGCAAAACGGACGCGCCGCGGCCTGTGCCGTACTGCTGGAGCAGGACGAGCGTTGGGGGCAGGACAATACCCCTGCCTGGTACGTGCACAATTTAGCTTCTTGGCCCCATTGCCCGGGGGCCGGGGCCCAGCTTTTGACACTGGCCGAGCAGGAAGCCGCCCGCCGCGGCAAACGCTACTTGCGGCTAGACTGCCTAACCGGTGCCCGCAAATTAAATGCCTATTACCGCACCAAAGGCTACCTTTTTTGCGGGTATTGGAAACAGCCGGAATATAAAGGCAACTTGCGCCAAAAATTATTACTGCCGGAGAAGGACGATGTGTCTATTTAAAATTGTTTTTGTGATTGTTAGTTTTCTGCTGCCACCCTGTCTTTTTGCCCAACAATACACCGTGGTAAACGGGCAAAAAGAGTTTGCCGATTTGGCGGACTGGGGCGCCTATCACGGGGGGGAGTTCTCTTTTGGCATGGGGGTTACCTCAAGCCCCAATTCTCCGGACGGTGGGGGCAACTATACCAAAAACGGCGCGGTGGTTGGCGGCACGTGGCTGGTAACGATGACGCCGCATATCTCCAGCGGGTTTGATTATACCTACGCGGGCTTTCGCACGCCGGCCCCGGTGCAAAATGTGCGTTATACGCTGGAGGCGCAGGAAGTTTTTGCCGCCTTTAAATTGAAATGGGACATAGCGCCCCGCTTCCGTTTATACTTGCCGGTAGGGTTGGGAGCTGCCTATTTGAGCCTTACCCAGCGTAAAGACGGCATGGAGTTAAAACGCGGCAAATGGGCTTTTGCGGCATACGGAGGCGCTGGGGCGGAGGTGGATTTAACCCCCACGGTGTTTGTAGGGCTGGAATACCGTTATGTACAGCCGTTTATTCAAACCGGGGATTTGGACCCTATGGCCGGTTCTTCCCGCTATTTTCAGATGCATCACTTTTTCCTTCGTTTAGGAAAACGCTTCTCTTAAACGTCTAATCCTTTTTTCCCCTTGCTAAAGCTTGATTAAAAGGTTTATGCTTAAAATGTAGTGCAAATAGATTAGAAAAGGGGAATTACATGAAAAAAACAGTTGTATTTTTTCTGTTTGTATTAGGGGTTTGCCCGGCTTTTGCCCAAAAGGCGGCCGCCAGCGCCGCAGTGCAAAAGGCAAACGCGCAGGTGGAAGCGGTGGTGCGTTCTATGGATACCACCGTTACCACTACTTCTTATGAAGTAACGGATAAAAATAAACGCGGTACCACCAGCTATGGTGACGTTACCCAAACCGTAGACGGACAGGTAGATGCCAGTGTGGCGTATGCCTCTTACGATCCCAGCCGTTCTTCTTTAGCCAATGATTTGCCGTGGGAAGTTTCCTACGCGTATGGGGCTTCTTATTCTCCCAACGAAGTAAAAGGCGGCAAAAATTACGCCAAAACGGGCCAAGGCGCCGGGGTGAATATGCTGTGGAAAGCCACCCCGCATATGGCTTTTGGGTTGGATTATATGTTCTTAAACCCGGACGGACGGGAATATGCTTCTGAGGGGGTAAACTTCCACCAATTCCGCGCGCATAATATTGCGCTGGCCGGGAAATACACCGTAAACGCTTGGGATAATTTGCGCTTATACATTCCGTTTGGCGCAGGTATGATGAACGCCCGTTTAAAAACCGACGCCGGTACCGAAAGCACCAGCCAAGACAAATGGGGCGCTTCCCTTTATGCCGGGTTAGGCGTGCAGTATGATTTCTGCCCCTATTTGTTTGCCGGGTTGGAATACCGCTACGTGTATGGTTTTATCAGCGATAAACATCTTTCCAACTTTGCCAAAGATGACAACCTGCAGTTTCACGATGTATTTTTTAGGGTAGGTATGCGGTTTTAACCTACGCCCTTAGGCAAGCAGTCCCCCCGGGTAACAACCAACCCGGGGGTTTTTGTTTGTATGTAGCAGTTGCAAATAGTTTTTTCTCGTAAATGCTTTTCGTTGGCTAAGAGCTATAAAAACCGCTTGCTTTGTTTTTTTTTTTTGATAAATTTGATTAGAAATCAAATTTAATAAAAAAAGGGATCGTAAATGAAAAATCTTTCTACGGAGCGTTTAAGTGGGTTTACGCTTATTGAACTTTTGGTGGTTGTGTTAATTATTGGTATATTGGCGGGAATAGCCTTGCCACAGTATGAAAGGGCTGTAATGAAAAGCCGTTACGGGACCATGATTCCGTTGGTCAAAAGTTTGGCAGATGCACAAGAAAGTTATTTTATGGCTAATGGCCATTATACTAGTGATTTAACAGAATTAGATGTGGAGATTCCTGCTACGTTTAGTCCTACAAATAAAAGTTTTGCAAGTTTTGGGGGTACCATATACAGTAATGAAGACTCTAGCATTTATGTGGGGGTAGCTATGAACGGTCCTAATATACTGGGAGTACAGTTTATGTTTCCTAACGAGTGGGTTGGCTATCGTATTACTTTACAAAATAGTATATTGGCAGTTGGACAAAGAGGTAAACATTATTGTATAGAAGTTGGTATAACGACACTAAAAAAATATTGTCCTTGGTTAGCTAATACGCCAGAAAAGGAAGGGGCGTATTGGTACGGGTATTGGTTTCCAATAAATTAATAAATATCCTTGGTGTGGCTGAGTGCATAGTACAATAAAAAC
Source organism: uncultured bacterium (assembly GCA_949298795.1). Taxonomy (GTDB): domain Bacteria; phylum Elusimicrobiota; class Elusimicrobia; order Elusimicrobiales; family Elusimicrobiaceae; genus Avelusimicrobium. Next base: position 118 of record CASFXV010000017.1, on the reverse strand, counting down.
CCCCGGTTTAAGCCGGGGGTTTTTTATAACTACTGCTCACAATAAACCCCGGGCGTAAGCCCGAGGGATGGAGTGTGTATCCCCAAATCTTCATATTTAGTACCATCTCAATATGGAA
>CASFXV010000016.1 GCA_949298795.1 uncultured bacterium | reverse complement strand
CACAGCTTCCACTTCCGCTACCTTGTCAGCTACCGCAAATTTGCCGTTGCGTACCTGCGCACGTACTACCGCTTGCTCTATCCCACTGGCTACCTGGGCACGGGTTTTGGCCGCGGCATCAGCCGCCTGGGCGTAAGAAGGAGCTACGCTGGCAAACAGCAAAGAGAAACTTAACACGACGGAGAGAAATTTTGTCATATTCAGAGGCCTCATTATTTAAAATAAAAACACGCAATACATCCCTATACTTATGTTATAACACCTGCCACACCGAAAAACAAGGGAAAAAAGACCCAAAAACCAGGTGGGCCTTTTGGGTAAAAAAAAGCACGTAAGACGGAAAAACTCCGTTATACGCGCCAATAAGGCGAACCTGCCGCCTCTACATGTATTGTAACATAAAAAAACCCGCTTAAAAAGAAATAAGCGGGTTTTTTACGGTTACCAATCGGTTGCTTTGCCTATTTCGTTTACAGGCAGCTGGCTGCCAAAAGTAAAGGAGCGGGGCATTTCATGAATGGAAAGCTTTTGGCTTAAATAGGTACGAATAATGCCCAGGTGGTCCTCCCCATACCCTTCATTGGGAACAATAAACGCTTTTAGGCGTTCTCCTTCCTCGGGGCGCATTAAACGAACTTTGCACTCTTTTACCGCCGGGTGCTGGGATAAAACCTCTTCCACATGGCTGGGATATACATTAATCCCCGCTACCTGAACACAATTATCCGTCCGCTTAATGGGACGAATCAAACGGGCATTTTCCATATTGGCCTGGTCCGGCAGGACTTGCCATTCCTGCTGAGATTTGCGTTTTAAGCGGATTTGGTCTTTTAAATCCAAATCCCAAAACTCAAATACTTCAAAAGCCTCCCCGGCGTGATGGCGGCGCGCAATAGCGCCGGTTTCACTGGAACCGTATATCTCAGTAAATTTTTCTATTCCTAAATCATATAACGCGGATATGGTTTCATCTTTCATGGGAGCGGTGGAAGACATTCCTCTCACCCCTTTCGGGAACTTATTTCCCAGTTTTACCCAGTATTGCCAAAAGAGGGGGAAACCCACCACCAAATCACCCTCTTTTAATAACGCCTGCCAGTTGGCAGTGGGCAAAGCGGGAAGCCAAACCACTTCCGCCGGCAAAACACGCGGGAGCATGAGCGTAAAGGTAAACCCGTATAAATGATGTACGGGTACCAAACCCACCACCCGTTTTACACCCTCAAACTCCGGCTTGACGCCCCAGGCTTCTTCTTCTATCATCGCCGTAGTATGCGGGCATTTTTTATAAGCGCCAGTGCTGCCGGAAGTTAAAAAGTTAATCTGCCCGTAATACAAATAAACGGCGTAATAGTAATTAATCATGTTTTCCAATGAAGAAAAACGTTTTGCCGGCTGATTAAACATATCCCCGGCTACTTCTTCAAAACGGGTGCGCTGTTCCACGGTTAAGCCGTCAAACAAAGCGGAAAAATTTTGATTGTCAAACACAGACAGCGCATCCGCCTTGCTTCTGGCCAACTGGGCGCGCAAAGCGTCGGTCAACATATGCTGTATATCATTTTTGGTAAGCATAAAAACTTTCTCCTTTCAAAAAAGAACAAACCCCCAAAGAAGAGGCAGTTAAAGTAAAATGGTGCCCCGGACGCTCAAGCAGGCCGCATAATTGTATGGCGGGGGCAGCCGCCAACGGGGCCCAATCCTCACCCACGGCGGGGCAATAGGCGGGTTGGGCAAAAGTAAAATCAAAATCCATTATTCTTGCTTTTGAAGCCGGTGTTTTCTGCGGGCTTAATAAAAAAGCCGCCGCCTGCACAGGCGCCGTATCCGGGGCCGGGGTATATGCTAACCGGGCGGGATATTGCCCGTTCAGCGCCCGGGCCACCGGGTTTAAACTGTCGCCCACTGCCAGCAACACATACGGGGCCATGCCGTTATGCAAAAACGCCCTAGCCGTAAGCAAAGCCGCCCCAAAAGACGTATTAAACTGGCCGGAAGTGACACACGGCCCGCGTAAATTTAAAAATAAAGACAAAGTAAGCCCCGGCGCATTGTGCACGCTGCCCGCAAAAGCGGTGGGGGAGGATAATTCGTCCCCGTCCTGCAAAATACTGTCCATAAATTTACAAGTGTTTTGCAAACTGCCCGGCCCAACCCCCAAAGAAAGGCCAAAAGGCTTTTCTTGCATTACCGGCTGGCCGGCCATGTCCAACGCGCGGCAGGCAGACAAAAGAAGCCGGGCCGATAAACCGTCCACGCGGCGCAGGCGGCGCGCCTCAAACCAGGGGGAAAAGTCCTCCGGTTTGGGTTCTTGCGCGCAAACGGCAAAGCCTTCTATATACAAATCAAGCGCCATAATGCCGGCCCCCCAATATTAAAGCGGCGTTGCACCCGCCAAACGCCAGCGAACACGAAACCGCACAAGTTTTGGAAACCGCCTCGTTTTGGGTAACGGGAACCAAATGCAAGGCAGGGTCTTCTTCTTCAAAACCCCAAGAGGGGGTAACCTGCCCATGATTTAAGCATAGCAAACTAATAACCGCTTCCACCGCGCCCGCCGCACCCAGCATATGCCCCGTAACCCCCTTGGTGGCGCATATCGGCACCCCCGCAAGCAGCTGGTTAAAAACAAACGCTTCCGCCGCGTCATTGGCCTGGCTGGCGGTGGCGTGGGCGTTAATAAAGGCCATATCCGCCGCTTGCAAGCCGCTTTGTTTAAGCGCGCCGGAAACGGCGCCGGCAAGGCCTTTGCCCTGCGGGTCCGGCGCGGTGGGGTGGTAACCGTCGCAAACGTTGGCGTACCCCAACACAAAACCCGCCGGCGCAACCCCCAATTTTTCCGCCGCGGACCGGCTTAACAATAAAAGGGCGGAGGCCCCTTCGCCAATATTAATGCCCGCGCGGTTTTTAGAAAACGGTTTGCATTTTTCCTTAGAAGCTATCAGCAAGCGGATAAACCCGTCATACGGGATTAGGTTTATTTCATCCGTACCGCCGCATAAAACCGCGTCGCACACGCCCATATTAATCCAACTGGCCGCCAAGCCGATAGCATCCGTACCGCTGGCGCAGGCGGTAACCACCGTCTGCACCGGGCCGGTAAAGCCGTACTCTTTCGCCGCCGCCATTGCCGTGGAAGAGGAAAAATAGTCCTGCAAGATATCCACGTCTTTTTCTTCCAGCGCGTTTTTGGACCAGCGGGCATACGAGTCAAAACAATGAAAAGACGCGTCTACCGAAGTGCCCACGCAAACCCCCGTGCAAAGCCCCGCCAGCTGCTGCGGCGTTACGCCCGCCTGAGAAAAAGCTTCTTGCGCGGCCGTTAAAAAATAGCGTAAACTTAAACTGCCCCGCCCGGCGGGAATATCTTTTTTAGGAATTAAAAAGACGGGGTAACGGTCCGCCAACGCGCTGTTTACCCGGCCCGCCGGCAACGCAAAACAAGAACGGCCCGTTTGTAAACCGTTCCATAAAGCGTCTTTTCCGGCTCCGCAGGCGCAAATAACGCCCGCGCCGCCAATACAGCAGGCTGGTTTCATAAACTATTTTTTGCGGTTTGCGTCCACATAAGCGGCCAAGGTGCCCAAATCTTTAAAGATTTCACGCCCCTGCTGCATATTTTCTATGGTAATGCCGTACTTTTTTTGCAAAAGCATAATCATTTCTACGGCGTCTAAACTGTCCAGCCCAAGGCCTTTTTCGCCAAAAATGGGGGAAGCCGCGTCAAAGCCGGACAAATCCGCCCCGCCCAAATCAATATTGGCGGCGATAAGCTGTTTTAATTCTTCAATAGTCTGCATTTAGTTAGTCTCCCAAAAGTTGTAATAATTAAAAAACTGATATGGATATTTTACACAAAAGGCTTCCAGTGCGTCAGCGAATTTTTGCGCATAAGGGGCATATTTTTGTTTATCAGGCCCTAAATCCGGCACGGTAAAAACCTCCGCAATCTCCGCCCCAAAACGCCCTTTCCCAAGCCAGGGGAAAAACATCACCGCCACCGGCGCCCCCGTACATGCCGCCAAACGGTAAAAACTGTAAGGCAAGGCTACGCTTCCGCCCAAAAAACGGGCCCGCAGGCTGTTGCCGGCGGAGCCAAAGGTTCTGTCCCCCATGGCGCAAAGCACGCCGCCGTGCCGCAGGGCCGCCATCATTTCCACCACGCCCCCCAAAGGGCCTGCCGGGTTAATAAACGTAAAGGGGGCTTTTGCAGAGCGGTGTTCATGCACCATTTTGTCATTATCTTTGGGATTTCTATAATACACAATGTATTTGGGAGCGTTAAAAAAATCAATGCTGGCTGCGGCCTGCTGCCAGCAGCCGCAATGGGCGCTAAGCATAATAATGCCTTTGTGTTCGTCCGCCAGGCGTTGGCAAAGGGCGCGGTCCTCCTGGCTGGAAACAATATCCACGCGCCCCAAAATACCCAATGCGGCGCGGTCCGTCAGCGTACGGGAAAAGGTTAAATTAAGCCGGTAGGCGTGTTTAAAAAACTGCCAGGCGCTGCGGGGGGAAAACCGCCTTTGTATATAAGCCCGGCTTTTGCGGCGTATGGAGGGGGAAAGCGTATACGCCAACACCAGCGGATACAAAAACAAATACGCCAAAAAACGCCCGCCTATAAAAATAAGCGCGTATACAAAACGGTGTTTAAAACGGGAAGCCAAACTGGCGCCCGTCCAGTTTTGGGTCATTTCAAACTCCTGTGCAAAAAGTAGCCGATAATCCAAACAATCAAAAATGCCGCCGCCGCCAACAAAGGCGCCACCACCAAAGACCCCAGCACCCACTCCCACACCCGCTGCAAGAACTGGCGGCCCAAGGTTTGGAGGGTAAACTCCGTCAAAAAGCGGCCGTTGCGCATAAAAAACCCGGCTTCAATGCACAAGGCGGGCACAAAAGGCCCAATGCATAGTTTTTCAAAAGAAATACTTAAAATTTTATTTAAATTCCACCAGCCGGCCCCCCAAAACAGCATAACCTGCCTGACGCCGGGCAGCGCGATAGACCCGCAAAAAATACCCCACGCGCCGGAAAAAGCATTGCGGGTGACGCTGTCTTTTGGGCGCAAATTTTCAAGCATTACGTCCCAATAGCCGCGTTTTTTTACGCCGGCGGCTGAATCTGCGGGGCAAACATACTGCCGGTGGGGAAAAGGCAGCATGGAACGCAAGGTAAGGTGCGTATTAATAAGGGTAAGGCGCAGGTTGTCGGACAGTTTATGAAAATGAGAAACCCTTTTTCCGGCCGGCGGATAAAAGACGGACACTTCCACCTCTTTCACCCCAAACCCCGCCCACAAGGCGCGCACCACAATTTCCACTTCAAAAGCGTAGCGGCGGCACCAGCATTTTACAACCTCCAGCAGTTGAACGGGGTAGCACCTTAGGCCGCTTTGCATATCAGAAACGGCTTTTCCCGTCTGCAAATGCACCCAAAAACCCGCAAACTTACGCCCAAATTTAGAAGAAGCCGGCACGTCCGGCCCCTCAAAACGCCTTGCGCCTATGATAATGCTTTGCGGGTATTGGCGCGCGCTTTGGGCCAAAAGAGCCAAATCCTGCGGGTTATGCTGGCCGTCCGCATCCAGCGTAAGAATATGGGTAAACCCGTTTTCACGCGCCCAAGCGGCGGCCTGTAAAACGGCTTCTCCTTTGCCGCGGTTAGCGGGAAAGGTAAGAACATGCGCCTCCAAGCCGTGCAAAGCCAAAGGGCCTTCGTCCGTACTGCCGTCATCCACCACCAAAACGGGCCAGCCGCACCGCAAACAGCCCTGGGCCACCTGCCGTACGGTTTTACCATGGTTATAAAGGGGGATAACAGCCAGAAACCTCATAACTTTCCGCTTCGCCATTTTTGGCAAAACGCCTCAAAAAAGGCGGGTTTGGCCAACAATAAATTTTGTTCTTTATCCAAAATAAGCTGCACGGTACACCCGCGCGCGTGAACGGAAGCGGCTTCATCCAAAACCGTAAAATCATAATCCAGGCGGGCGGCCTCGGTATAAAACAGGCGGGCCTTTATTTCATATTCCCGGCCAAACTGCAGGGGGGACAAATAGTCTATCTGCATGCGCCGCACGGGGATAATAAAACCCTGGCGGTAAAAATCCTGATAGCCTATGCCGTATGCGTCCCCCAGCGCGATGCGGGCGTCCTCAAAAAAAGAAGCGTAATGGCCATGCCACATGATGTTCATGGGGTCCACCTCATTAAAACGCACCACGCGGCGGACGGATTTTTCCAGCGGGGCCGGCTCCCCCGCGCAGCGGGTAAAATATTCAATGCGTTTCATGGGTTGTTACCTCAAATAAAATTTGCCCGCATTTTTGCTGCCCGTCCAACAAAAGCTGGGCGGCAAAAACATTACTCCCTTTGGGGAGTATTTCCACCGTCAGGCGGCTATTAGGCCCCACCGGGCGGTTAAATTTGGCTTTAGAAACGCCTTTTAAAGCGCAGTGTTTCTGCTCCATCCTGGAAAGCGCGTCCAACGCAAACAGCAGCTGCACTACGGCAGGAAGCAACGGGCGGGAGGGAAAATGCCCCTCAAAAGCCGGGAAATCAGCCCCTATTTCATAGCGGCATTTTTGGTCTTCACGCCCTTTAAAACAAAGGGCAATGGCGTCTTGCAAATTAGTCATGGGCATTGTCTCCCCGTTCGGCCTCAAACACCAAGCGGGTTTGGGCGTCTTTATATACAACCCGCCGGGCCGGTTCCGTTAACAGTTCGCTTTTGGCCATGCGGGTAAAAGCTTGGGCAAAATAATCGGGTATGCGGGGCATTTTATAATAAATTTCCGCCTTGCCTTTGGGGGTAACCTGAAAATCCAGCAATTTAATGCCCATATCCCCCAATACAATCACCCGGGTTTTGTCTTTTGCAAAAAGCGTAACGGCGGTAAAATACAAGTCCACCGGGCTGACGTTTCCGCGCAGCTGCACCACTTTTTGCGGCTTAAAAGCCTGCGAAGGCGCTTCTTTATATACCGCGCCCGAAGAACAACCAAGCAATAAAGCCATACAAGCCAATAAAGAAAAAAACCTCATTCAGCCTCCAGCAGCGGGGGGAGCAAAAACAAGGCAGACAACGCCGCCCCGGCTATCCCCAAACAGGCGGAAAGCCCTATAATAAACAGCACATTATGCTGGGCCAGCGCCAGCACCCCAAACCCGATGAATGTGGATAAAGACGCCGCCACCAACGCATTTTGCGGATACAATGCGCTGTTCTGCCCCGCCCGGTGTTTAATTACTTGAAAGAGCCCGTAGTCCACCCCCAGCCCCGTTAACAACGGCAAGAACGCCAGAATAAATAAATTAACCTGTATTCCCGCCGCCCAAAACACCAAAAACGTAAAAGAAAACGCTCCCGCCACGGGGATAAAGGTTAACAGCGTATCGCGCAAATTTTTAAAGAAATAAAATATCAGCCCGCCCGCCAAAAGCAAAGTAACCAGCAAAATTTTTACCGCTTCCGTGCGCACGCCGGCAATTAAGTCTTGGCGGATGGCCTCGGCCGACACAAACACCGTTTTTACGCCGGGTACGTTCAACTGGTTAAAGGCGGGGTTGTCCGGCACCATATTCACCACCGCATAGCCGCCGGCAATTTGCGTAAACGGATTATAAAAGGCGGAAAAATCAAAAGAGTCCGGGTCCTGCACCAAACTGGTTAAATATTCAAACGGTTTAAAAGCGCCCGGTTTAAGCCCCCAATGAAGCGCATTTTGGCGCACCAGCTCGCGCGTTTTTTCCCCGTTTTGGGCCCAGAACTTCCGCCAGCGGGCCAGGTTTTCGTCTTTGGCGTATTCGGACGGATATACCAGGCTGACGGCCAGCTCCTCCCCTAAATGGCGGGAGACTTTTTCATTATTTTTAAGCGCCAAGTCCTGGTCTTCCCCAAACACAAACAACAAGCCGGAGGCCGCCGTTTGCTGTGAAAAGGCCTTATCAAACAGCGCTTTATCTTGGGTAAATGCGTCAGAAACGGAATTCAAGGCGTCCAAATTCCCGCTGATTTGCAGCCTTAACGCCCCGGCCATTCCGCCCCACAGTAAAACACACAATATGATGGCGGCGGACGTTCTGCTTAACGGGGGAACTGTCTTTAACGCAACAACCGGCGCGGGGGGAAGTTTTTTCCAAAACGCGGGAAAAACAAACACCGCCAACAGCAGCGCAAACGTCAGCCCCGCTATAGAGAAAACCGCAATCTGTTTAAACAATTCAATGGACGAAAACAACAACGCCGCAAAACACGCCACGGAAGTGGCATAACTGTACAGCAAATGAGGCAACAGCTTACGCGCCGTTTTCAGCACCGCCTTGGAAGATCCGCACAAAGCACAATACATATAAATGGAATAGTCCACCGCCAGCCCGGCAACCACCGAGCCAAACCCCAGCGTAATGCCGGATATTTCCCCAAACACCAAATACGTAACCAAAGCGGAAGGCGCCAGCACAAAAAGAGGAAGAGCAAAAATCCACAACGCCCGCTTGCGGCGGAAAAACACCATAAACAACGCCCCCAACCCCAACAGCGCCAAGACGGTAATAAGTTTTAAATCCCCGCGGATAATGGAGGAGTTTTCGTCCGTATAGCGGGCCGCCCCCAAATAAAAAGCATGGGAAGAGGACGGCAAAACCCCATTTCTTTTTGCCACTTGAAAAGCTTTTTTAAAGCGGGAGGAGGCGGAAATGTCCGCCGGGTTAAAAGCCGCTTCATATACGCCTATTACGGCGGTTTGGTCTTTGGAAATTAAAAATCCGTCGGCATATTCCATGGAAGAGGTAACATCAAACGCTTTTAATTTATCGCCCATCAGTTTGGAAAGGCCCAGCGGGTCAAGCAAAATCATCTCTTTTAAAAACGACCCTTGAAAAGACATTAAATTTTGGAAATTATCCCTCATTTGGGAGGAAATGACCTGCGGAGTAATAAATTTTAAGGCTTCCTGCGCGTCTTTCTCCGTAAAACGGTACGGCAGGGCTTTTGCCAACGAAAGCCCAAACTGCGCCCCTTGTATGGGGGGAAGCGAAATGAACTTTTCCTGCGCCAAATACTCGCGCAGGCGGCGCGCGCCTTCCAACGCTAAAGCCGGGTCTTTATCCGTCACCGCCACAAAGGTTTTGGAATTAAAAGGCGACGCCTGAAACAACCCCACCCGCTCCTGCACGCTGGAGGGAATCATAACCGAAACGCTCTCCGTAAATTTGATATGAAACAGCCCCCACAAACACAATAGGGAAAACACGGCCAACCCCGCCATGGCGGCGGTGCGGTAAGTTTTTATCCAGTGGAACCATTTGCTCATTGAAAAGCCTCCGCGGGAAGTTTGTGGTTGGTCTTGGGGTGAGTAAAGCGTAAAACGGTTTTATCTCCGCCGTTTTCCAGTATTTCCACCTTGGACAAAGCCTGCGGGTTTTGGGCGGAGAATGTAACCTTTATCCGGTTTATAAACCCTTTTTTAAGCGGGGTTAAAACAACGCCGTCCGCGGTGAACTCCACCGCGTATTGCTTGGAAAGAGCCTCCAAATCAAACGTAAGCCAAGCCAGCAGCTGCGCCGCTATATTATGCGCCAACGGATTTTTTTGCTCTTCCTTTTTATCCTTTTCCAACCGGTAAGTAACGCCGTCGGCAATTAAAAACCCGTTTTGAAACGGTTTGGTGTACTGCCAGCGGATGCGGGAGGGTTTTTCAAAATAAAAAACGCCTTCGCTGGTTACGGGTTCTTCCAACAACGCCATAAATTTCTGCTGCGTAAAGCGGCTTTCTATGGTGTTTACGGTGGCAAAACGGGCGGTGACGGCCTCTTTATCCGGCACGGAAGGACCCGCCGCCTTTTGTTGGGCAAAAACCGGGGTCACGGTGAAACAAAATAAAAATAAACCCAAAGCAAATTTCATTTTTCCTCCTGCGGGGGGGTGTTTTCCCACACAAAAACATACACCTGCCCTTGGGCCGCTTTTTTACCGTCCGCCCAAACCGTGCCTTCTATTATCCGGGTATCAAAAAAGCGGTTTTTAATCGTTACGTCCACATATACTTCCTGCCCGGCGCGCACCGGATTAAAAAAAACAAAATCCCGCACGTTTACCAAAAAACCGCCGCCATCTTCCGGCAATGTGCCTTCCAAAAAACGTTTGGCCCCGTCAAAAGCGGCGTAAGACTGGGCCGTCATTTCTATCAGCGCGGAAGGCAATAAAAAGCCCTCTTTGTCCGCAAATAACCCGTCCGGCGGGTTCACCGCGCGCACCCGGGCGGCGTTTTGCCCCATATCTAAAATTTCCTCCACCAACAGCATGGGGGGGCGGTGCGGCATGATTTTATTTAAGTCTATATGCGGGGCCGGCATAGGCTTACCTTTGTGCAAAACGGGTTATGTCCGCTTCCAAATTACGCACCCATTGGGTGTATTTGGGGTGGATGCGGTTTTTTTCCGGGTTATAGTTCATGTTTTCGCTGCTGACGTATTCTATGGAAAAACTGTCCTGCGTATACGGGATGTTTACCGCCACCTCGTGCCCGCGCACCTTTAAACGGGCCTGGATAAGGCCGGGTTCTTTTTCATACATCACCCAGCGGCGGCCTTTTCCCGCCTGAAAAATGGCCTGGCGCAAAGTTTGCCCTTCCGATACGGTTACAAAACAATCTTTTACTTCATATACGGTGGGATAAGAACGGCACGCCGCCGCAAACAGACAAACGCTCAAAATAAATAAGTATTTTTTCATATTGTTTATACTCCTTGGGAAGGGGATTGAAGACCGGCTTGATTGATGTTTTGCAATTCTTTGTCAATCTGCGCGCTTAAACGCTTTACCCACCGGTTATAAACGGGGTTAACCAGAACATCTTGCCCTTTTTGCGTATCGTTAAGCCCCGTACTGTGTTTATAAACAATCGCATAAGAGCGGGGGGAATAGGCAATATCCACCCACACTTGCCGTCCCTCCCGCGCAAAGGCCGCTTCGGCGGAATCGGGCGTTACGGGAGAGCATTTCCAACCCTGCTTGGCGCAGGCGCGAAACACCGCCACTTTCACTTGCTGCGCGTTTGATACGGCAGGGAAAGAAAAATCTTTTTCCACGCGCAGCGCCGGCGCCGCCGCGCACGCCCACAACCCAGCCGCCAAACACAGGGCCAAAATCCGCTTCATAGCATGTGCTCCTTTTGCAAATAATCCATAATGCGTTTTTTTACCTCGCGCGCCATTTCCAAATGGTCCAGCGGGCCGGTAAAATCAGCCGGATAAACGGCCCCCAACGTGCCAAGCAGAATATCGGCCGGGCGCAGCCACAGCGCCCCGCTGGGAAGCATCTTCCCCGTACCGCCTATGGCTAACGGAATAACCGGAAGCCCCAACTCTATGGCCAAATAAAACGCTCCGCTTTTAAAACGGGCCAACGGGTTTTTGCGCGAACCTTGCGGAAAAAGCACAATATCACACCCGTCTTTTACGGCTTGGCGGCAGCGGTCCAACATTTGTTGGGGGGGTGTTGTTTCGGCGTCAATATACCCGGCGGCGCGCATCACCTTGCCAAAAAACGGCAGTTTAAACACCCAGCCTTTGGTAATATAAAGCACATTATCATACCCAAACGCCGCCACCGTATATAAATCCAACGCGGAAGCATGGTTTGCCGCCACCACGCAAGGCCCTTGGGGGCGCGGCCCCCGTTCCACCCGCCACGAACGGGAACACAAACGCATAAAAAATAAAATTCCTTTTGCCTGAACATACACAAAACGGCGCGCGTTACACCCGTTTTTACCGGGCCACAAATACAAAAACGGCCCGGCAACCAACCCCGTTACGGCCAGCCACAGCACCGCCCCCACACCAAACAACACCGTATTTAAAAAAGTACGCACGCACATAAGCAGCTATTTATTTTGCATGCTTTCTTGGGCAATTTTTTCTATAAAATTATATAAGTCTTGCAACGTAACAATAGAGCGCAAATCATACCCTTGGCGGATATTCATGCCAAATTTTTGCTCCAATACCACCACCATGTCCACAGCGTCTAAACTGTCCAGGCCGATGTCATCTTTTAAATTAGCTTGGGGGGTTAGCTGGGCGTCCGTCAATTCAAATTCTTTTTTTAACGCCTCATTTGTTTGGCGAATGATTTCCTCTTTGCTAATATTCACGGGGTTACCTCCTGACAATAAGAGAACAATTGTTGCCGCCTATGGCAAAACTGTTTTTAAGTAAAGTACGAATTTTAAAATTTTCTTTTTGGCGCACATAGGCCAGCGGGGCGCAATCCGGCGCCGGGGTTTGCAGGTTTTTGGTGGGCAGGGCCACGCCGTCCTGCATCATATGCAGGCAGGCAATCAGCTCCAGCGCGCCGGCGGCCCCCATGGTATGCCCCAAATGCCCTTTAAAACTGTTTACTTTTACCGAAGAACCAAACACCTGGTGTATGGCGGCTGATTCCGCCGCGTCCCCCGCCAAAGTAGCCGTGGCGTGGGCGTTTACAAAATCAATATCTTTAGCCGTTAAGCCGGCTTTATCCAGCGCGCTTTGCATGCAACACCGCATGGTTTGGGCAGAAGGGTTAGCAATGTTTTCCGTTTCCGTATTGGAAGCAAAAGACACCACTTCCCCCAATATACGCGCCCCGCGGGCCAGGGCAAGATCCTCCCGCTCCAAGAATAAAAGCCCGCAGCCTTCACTGCATACCAGGCCGTCGCGCCGGGCGTCAAAAGGGCGGCAGGAAAGCGCCGGCTGGTCATTAAAGCGGTGGCTGGTGGCTTGCATAATGTCAAAACAGGCGCTGAACATAGGGTGGTATTCTTCCGTACCGCCGCATAATGCCTGGGCGGTTAACCCGCTTTGTATGGCTGAAACAGCCAGCCCAATGTTAAACAGCCCCGTAGCGCAGGCGGCCGCACCCGCAAAAGACGGGCCGTTAATTTTTAACGCCTGCCCTACCACCGCCTGGGGGGAATGATTCATAATTTGCAGGAAAGAGGAGGTTTTTACCAAGTCCGCATGTCCGCCCAAACACTGGGTGCATACGTCCAGCCAAACGGAAATGCTGTTTAAGGTGGAACCCATAAAAAAGCCCAATCCTTCAGGGGCTTGGGCGTACCCGGCTTGGGCCAGCGCTTCCTGCGCGGCGTAATAGGCGTAAACGGACATGCGGCTCATGGAGCGGCGGCGCTGGCGGGGAATGGAAGAATAATCAATCTCTTTCACCGTAGCCGCCACTTTGGTTTTTACCAAAGAAAGCTTTTCCAGCTCTTCCACCCGGTGAATACAGTCCGCTCCCTCATACAAGCCGTTTTTAAGCGCGCCGACCCCCACGCCGTAAGGGGAAACGGCGCCCAACCCGGTGATGACCACTTTGGGCAAATTTGCTTCTATCGCCATAGTTAAACCATTATATCAATTTGGGGCTTTTACATACATACGCCGCCGTTAACCCCAAACGCCTGGCCGGTGATATAAGAAGCCTTGTCTGAACATAAAAAGGCCACCAGATCCGCCACTTCCTGGGGGGTTCCCAAGCGGCGAAGGGGAATAAGCGGCAGGATTTTATCCATGGGCAAACCGTCCAGCATATCGGTTTCAATAAACCCGGGGGAAACGGCATTCACCAAAATATTGCGTTTGGCCACTTCCAACGCCAGCGAACGCGTGGCCCCCACTATACCCGCTTTGGCGGCGGAATAGTTAGTCTGCCCCGGAACGGGCGCATGGGCCGCGGCGGAGGCTATATTCACAATACGCCCTTCTTTGGCGTGTATCATGGCCCCCAACACCGTTTTGGTTACGTTATGAAACCCGCCCAAAACCGTACTAATGACGCCGGTCCATTCTTCGTCTTTCATCCAAATAAGCAAATTATCTTTGCGCACCCCGGCGTTATTTACCAAAATATACGGGGTTTGGGTTTGAAGCATAGGCTCCAGCGCGCGGCGCACGGCCTGCGCGTCCGCCACATCAAAAGGCAAAAGCGTGCAGCTAACGCCTAACGCTTCTATTTGTTCTTTGGCGGACTGGGCGGCCGCATGGTTGGAGTGGTAATTCAGCCAAATATGGCAGCCTTCGCGCGCCAAGGTTTTGGCTACGGCTAAGCCTATACCGCGGCTGGCGCCGGTAATAAGAGCGATGCGGTTTTTCAAGGGTTTTGTCATTGTAAAAACACTCAAAAATAAGATAAAATTTAATAAATATATGATAGCTAAAAACAGTGCAAAACTCAACCCGAAATATCGCCGTAAACGCACCAACGCGCGCACCATGGCGGACGTGGCTTTTGACGCTCAAAAACTTGCCTTTGCGCCTTTTTCTTTCCAAGCGGCGCTGGCCTTGCGGGATTTAGGCATTTTAAGCCTCTTAAACCAAGCCCCGGCTTCGGATAAAGAAATGGCCCAAAAAACCAAACTTTCTTTATACGCCGTGCAAACTTTGTTGGAAAACGGCGTATGCCTGGATTTGGTGCAAAAAACGCCCGCCGGGCTGTATGACATTACCAAAACAGGCTGGTTTTGGCTGTGCGACCCGATGACCCGCGCCAACGCGGATTTTGTAAACGACGTATGCTATTTGGGTATGCATTCGCTTCAAAAATCGCTCAAAACGGGAAAACCCACAGGCTTAAAAGTGTTTGGCAAATGGAAAACCGTTTATGAAGGCCTTTCCAAACTGCCGCCCAAAGCCCGCAAAAGCTGGTTTACGTTTGACCATTTCTATTCGGATATCGCTTTTCCTGAAATACTGCCCCCGGTATTCAGCCGCCGCCCCCAACAGATTGTGGACATTGGGGCCAATACCGGCAAATGGGCCAAAAAATGTTTGGAATACTCGCCGGATGTAAAAGTAACGTTGGTGGACTTGCCCGGGCAATTGGCCGTGGCCAAGAAAAACCTTAAAAAATTTGGCGCGCGCGCGGCATTTTGGCCGGCAAACGTGCTGGACCCCAACGCCGCGTTGCCCCCTAAGGCTGACGCCGTGCTGATGAGCCAGTTTTTAGACTGTTTCAGCGAAAAACAAATCACCGACATCTTAAAAAAAGTAAAAAAAGCGGCCGGCCCCCATACGGATATTTATATTTTGGAGCCGCTGTGGGACCGCCAGGAATTTGCCGCCGCCGCGTATTGTTTAAACCATACCTCGCTGTATTTTACCAACATTGCCAACGGCAACAGCAAAATGTATGCCTTTGAACAATTAAAAAACTGCATAGAAAACGCGGGCCTCACCTTAAAAGAAACCTTTAACGGCGTGGGACGTTTTGCCTATACGCTGCTGCGCTGCGGTAAGAAATAACAATATGTCTAAACCTCATTTTCACATCGCCTATAAATGGCTGATATTTTCCGTCACGGCTATCGGGGTGTTTATGTCCACACTGGACGGGGGCATCGTCAACATCGCCCTGCCCGTTATGGCTAAAGACCTGGGCGTTACGCTGGAACGCATCCAATGGGTGGTAACCGTCTATTTGCTTACCACCACCTGCTTTTTGCCCGTTTTTGGCAAATTAAGCGATATGTACAGCCGCAAATACCTGTATTTAACGGGGTTTTTGCTGTTTGGGGTGGGCTCTTTGCTGGCGGCGTTTGCGCACAGTTTGGCGTGGATGATTTTTTCCCGCGCGGTGCAGGGACTGGGCGCTTCGGCCATGATTTCCAACTGCCAGGCCATTATCGCCAAAGCCTTCCACGGCAAAGACCGCGGGCGCGCCCTGGGCGGCATTGGCGCCATGGTGGCCATTGGATTCTTGGCGGGGCCTACTTTAGGCGGGCTTTTGATTGAGCAATGGGGTTGGCAGTCTGTATTTTGGATAAACGTGCCCATTAGTCTATTTGGCATTTGGCGGGGGATACAAATTATCCCGCTGTTTATGTCCCACCAAAAAGTAAAAATGGATTTTACGGGCGCCATATGCTTTATTTTGTTTTCTTTTTGTTTCTTGTACGCGCTGGACGAAGGAAGCACCCAAAGCTGGACCTCGGCCCTGATTATGGGCGCGTTTGCTTTGTCCGCCCTCTTTTTTGTGGGTTTTTACATGCGCGAGCAAAAAAGCCCAGCGCCGTTTATCGGCCTGTCTATTTTTAAAATACAGGCTATTTCTTACGGGTGTATCGTATCCGTGCTGGGGTTTATTGCTTTAAACTGCAATTCTATTTTATTTCCGTTTTACATGGCGGACATTTTGCACCTGACCCCCGTACAAATGAGCTTGCTCATGCTGCCCTTCCCGGCGGCTTTGGCGGTGTGTTCGCCTATATCGGGCTGGCTGTCTGAAAGATATTCGGCGCGTTTAATCACCACTGTGGGGTTTGGGTTTTTAATTATAGGGGCCAGCATGTTTGTATGCATCGGCACGCACCCCTCGTTTTCCTATATTGTGGCCGCCCAAATGATTATGGGCTGCGGAAGCGGCACCTTTCAAGCCCCCAACAATAACACCATTATCAGCGCCGCCCCGGCGGAGCGCCTGGGCATGGTGGTTAGCTTAAGCGCGCTGGCGCGCAATATGGGGGCCGTGATGGGGATTGCCCTTTCCGTGCTGATATTTTCCACCATGAAACGCTACCTGCTTGCGCATGCCGCCCCGCAGCAGGAAGCGTTTATGAGCGCGTACCAAGCTTCCATGACATTCTGCATTTGCTGCTGCGTGCTGGCGGGGTATTTCTCCGCCGCGCGGGAAAAACGCAAGAAAAGAAAAAAACAACCCCGTGGATTTTATGAAACTACCACCGCTTAAACTCTCACGCAAATGGCTGATATTTTCCGTTACCGCCACCGGCACCTTTATGGGCACGCTGGACGGGGGAATTGTAAACATCGCCCTGCCCTCCATGGCAAAGCAGTTTGGGGCCAATATTGAAAATATCCAAAGCGTGGTAAGCATTTACCTGCTGGCGGTTACCTGTTTTTTGCCCGTTTTTGGCAAATTAAGCGATATGTACAGCCGCAAAAAAATGTATTTGGGCGGGTTTGCGCTGTTTGGGGTAGGGTCGGTATTATGCTCGCTGGCGGGCAATTTGCCGTTTATGGTTTTTGCCCGGGCGCTGCAGGGGTTAGGCTCTTCGGCCATGATGGCAAATTCTCAGGCGATTATCGCCAAAGCGTTTAGCGGCAAAACCCGCGGACGCGCCTTGGGGGGGATAGGCGCTGTGGTGGCGCTGGGCTCTTTGGCGGGGCCGGCCGTAGGCGGTTTTTTAATACAGCATTTTGGCTGGCCCTCCGTATTTTGGGTAAACGTGCCCGTATGTTTGATTGGCATTTGGCGCGGGCTGCAAATTATACCCCGTTTTGAGCCTATTCAAAAAATGCGCATGGATATATGGGGGGCCGTATGTTTTATTTTAGCCAGCTTTGCTTTTTTATACGCCTTAAACGAGGGCCCGGGCAAAGGCTGGAGCTCTGCCACTATTCTAGGCGCGTTTGCCGCGGCCATACTGTTTTTTGGCGGATTTTTTATGCGGGAAAAAACGGCCAAAACGCCGTTTATCGGCCTGTCTATTTTTAAAATACCGGCTATTTCTTACGGATACGCCGTAGCCGTGCTGGGGTTTATGGCTATTTTTTGCAATTCCGTGCTGTTTCCGTTCTACACCACGGATATTTTGCATATAGACGCCGTACAAACCGGCCTGCTGATTTTGCCTTTCCCCATTGCGCTGGCTGTTACCTCTACCGTAAGCGGGGTGCTTTCTGAGCGTTACCCCGCCCGCATTATCACCACCGTAGGGTTAGGATTTATAATTACCGGTACGCTGATGTTTGCGTTTATCGGCACAAGTCCGTCTTTCTTTTATATCGGCCTGGCGCAATTTATTATAGGTTCCGGCTCCGGCACGTTTCAAGTGCCCAACAACAACACCGTTATCAGCGCGGCGCCTAAAAACAAATTGGGCATTGTATCCAGCGTAAACGCGCTGGCGCGCAACGCGGGCATGATTATGGGCATTGCCCTTTCCGTAGCCGTATACGCCGCCGTACAAAGTTATTTTGAAAGCGCCGGCCTGCCGCATACCCAAGCCTTTATGCACGGCTACCAAGCCGCCATGCTGTTTGGCGCGGGGGCGGCGTTTATAGGGGGGATTATTTCCGCCGCCAGGTAAATATTTGATGCCCCGCCTGGATTTGCCCAGTTACAAAAAACGCCCCGTTGTAAAACGGGGCGTTTTTATCAGGCTAAATACGCGGAAATTAGAAGTTTTCCGGGTGGACCATAAAGTAAGCCTGCGGGTGGGCGCATACGGGGCACACTTCGGGGGCTTTTTCACCCACGTGGATGTGTCCGCAGTTGGCGCATTCCCACATGACAATGCCGGTTTTGGCAAACACTTGTTTGGTGTCTACGTTTTTGAGCAGTTTGCGGTAGCGTTCTTCGTGCATTTTTTCAATTTTGCCCACGGCTTCAAACAAATAGGCCAATTTGTCAAAGCCTTCTTCTTTGGCTTCTTTGGCAAAAGTGGCGTACATGTCGGTCCATTCATAGTTTTCGCCTTCGGCGGCGTCTAACAAGTTGGCGGCCGTGTCGGCGATTTCACCGCCGTGCAAGGCTTTAAACCACAATTTGGCGTGTTCTTTTTCGTTGTTGGCGGTTTCTTCAAACAATTTGGCGATTTGAACAAACCCTTCTTTTTTGGCTTTGGAAGCGTAATACGTATATTTGTTGCGGGCCTGAGATTCGCCGGCAAAAGCGGTCATCAGGTTTTTTTCAGTCTTAGATCCTTTGAGTTCCATAAAGTAAGTCTCCTTATTTTATAATTACAAATCTTTTTTTGTTTCTTTTTGGCAGCGGGAGCATAAACCGCTAAACTGCAGGTTGATTTTGTGCACGCGGCCATACTCTTCCACTTCCGGCGGGACTTCCAAACGTTCCCCCGGCGCGGGAAATACGTCATACACTTCCCCGCACTGGGTGCAGACAAAGTGGTAATGCTCGTCAAAATCGGCATCAAAACGGGCCTTGCTGGAAAAACCAACCCGAAACACCAGCCCTAATTCTTCCAAAGAAGATAAAGTGCGGTACACCGTATCCAAAGACACATTGGGCATGGTTTTGCGCACCGCCTCAAAAACGCGCTCCGCGTTCGGGTGTTCTTTGGACTGGGCCACCATTTTAAAAATTTCCACCCGTTGGGGCGTTACGCGCAAACCGTGGGCTTTGCAGATTCTTTTAAAATTTTCCAATTGCTCGGCTGTTACGCCGCAAGATGTTTGTGTATTCATAAAAACCGCTTATTAATAATTTTTCTTAAGTAAGTATAGCATATTTTTTATGCTTTATGTCAACAAAAAAATAATTACCTCTTTTCACGCTAAATTGTATAATAAAAACGCCGGAAGCACCGGTTTGATTACAGGAGGTTTTATGAAATTTGATTTTTATCTTCCCACCCGCATTTTGTTTGGCGCGGGCCGTTTAAACGACCTGGGCACCGCCAAACTGCCTGGAAAAAAGGCGTTGATCGTCATTTCGGCGGGGACGTCCATGCGCAAAATGGGGTATTTGGACCGCGTAACCGCCCTGCTTAAAAAACAAGGGGTGGAAAGCGTCGTGTTTGATAAAATTTTGCCTAACCCCATTTTGGAACACGTCACCCAAGGGGCCCAGCTGGCCCGCCAGGAAGGGTGTGATTTTGTGATAGGCTTGGGCGGAGGCAGCAGCATTGACAGCGCCAAAGCCATTGCCGTTATGGCTAAAAACCCGGGCAATTATTGGGATTATATTTCCTCCGGCACCGGCAAGGGTTTAACCCCCAAAGAAGGGGCCTTGCCGTTAGTGGCCATCACCACCACGGCCGGCACCGGCACCGAGGCCGATCCGTGGACCGTTATCACCAACAAAGAAGAAAAAACCGGCACCGGCTGGGAGTGTACCTTCCCGGTACTATCCATTGTAGACCCGGAACTGATGACCTCTGTCCCGCCGCATTTGACCGCTTACCAGGGGTTTGATACGCTTTTCCACTGTACGGAAGGGTTTATAGCCAATATCGCCACCCCGGTTTCTGACGCGCTGGCCTTAAAAGCCATTGAACTCATCGCCCGTTATTTGCCGCGCGCCGTGAAAGACGGAAAAGACCTGGAAGCCCGCCAGCAAGTGGCTGTAGCTAATACGCTGGGGGGTATGGTGGAAACTTTTTCTTCCTGCACCAGCGAACACTCTTTGGAGCACGCCATGAGCGCCTATTACCCCAAACTGCCGCACGGGGCGGGGCTGATTATGCTTTCTTTGGCGTATTATGATTTCTTTAAAGACAAAGGCCCCGCCAAACGCTACGGACTGATGGCGCAGGCGATGGGGGAAAATATTTCCGGTTTAGACGAAGCCGCCCAAGCCCAAGCCTTTTTAACCGCGTTAAAGAAATTGCAGCAAGCCTGCCAAGTGGATCAGTTAAAAATGAGCGACTACGGCCTCAAACCCGAAGATTTAGAGCCTATGGCAAAAACCGCCTGGGATACCATGGGCGGCCTGTTTGAGCTGGACCCGTACAAATTAAACCTGCAGGAAACAGTCTCTATTTACCAAGCGGCTTATAAATAATGAAAAAGGGCTCCTTACCGGAGCCCTTTTTTAAACCCCGCCAAGAAATAACCCCCGTTTTTTTGTATCCTATTTGTATATGGCGCAAAGCTATCCAGACGTTTACCATACCATTATCATCGGCGCGGGCGCTTCCGGCCTGATGTGCGCCGGCTCATTTAACGCGCGCAAGCTGGTTATTGACCACAACCCCGCCCCCGGAGCCAAAGTGAAAGTTTCCGGCGGGGGAAAGTGTAATTTTTCCAACACCCGTATTTCCGCCGCCAATTATTTTTCCCAAAACAAACATTTTTGCAAAAACGCATTGGCCGCCTATAAAAATACGGATTTTTTAAAACTTTTGGACGATAACCATATCCCCTGGACGCAAACGCCCTCCGGCCAATTATTCGCCCACAGCGCCCAAGACATCGTGCATCTGCTTACCCGCCGCGCCCAGCAAGCAAACAGCCGCTTATGGCTAAACACCCAAGTTTTGCGGGTGCGGAAGGAAACAACCGGTTTATATACGGTGCAAACGTCCCGCGGCAAACTAAGCGCGCAAAACGTCGTGCTGGCAACGGGGGGGCTTTCTTATCCGTCGTTAGGAGCCGGCGCTTTTGGCGTAAAAACCGCGCGGGAAATGGGGCTGAATATTATAGAGCAAAGCCCGGCGCTGGCGGGCCTCTGCTTTACGCGGGACTTGCGCCGGCAAACCGCCCATTTGGCGGGCAACAGCCTGCCCGTACATATACAGTGCGGCAAATTTTCTTACAGAGGGCCGCTGTTGTTTACGCACGAGGGCGTTAGCGGCCCCGCCGTATTGCAGGCCTCTTTATTTTGGAACGAGAGGGAAAACATAACGGTGAACTTCCTGCCGGATACGGACGCCTTGGCTTTTTTAAAAGAGCATAAAAATTCCCCCAAATTATTTTCTTCTTTACTGGCTGAAAAAATATCCCCCAAAATAACCAAAGCGCTTTTGGGGGAGGGGGACGTATCCGCCGCCAACGCTTCGGCGGCCTGCCTGCAGCATGCCGCCCAGCGGCTAAACCATTTTGTATTTATCCCGCAAAGCACCTGCGGCTGGACTAAGGCCGAAGCAACCCGCGGCGGAGTGGACACCAAAGAAATAAACCCCTCCACCATGCAATGCCGCCGGCTGCCGGGGCTGTTTATCACCGGGGAACTGTTAGACGTAACCGGCATGCTGGGGGGCTATAATTTACAATGGGCTTGGAGCAGCGGCTGGGCCGCGGCAAAAGCGTTGGAAAAAATCTTTTAAATACAAAAAAATTTCCGTGAATTAAAAGCCCTTTATTGCTATAATATTTCTAGCTGTTACAGGCTTTCTTCGGAGAATATATGGATTTTAAGAAAAAACCGTTTAATCTGTTTACTTTATGGACAGAATCTTTTAAGCTGGCCAATAAAACGTTTGGCGCGTTGGTTTTGCTTATCTTTCTGCTGGTTGTCTTTATCGCAGCCGCCCTTACGGCTATTGTCATTGTAGCTACCAAAATGGTGCTTCCCGGCGCCATGACGGGCCCTTTCCTGGCCGGCATCAGTACCGCCACCCTTATGCTTATAGCCAGCTATATCGTGTATTTTATTTTCCCGTGTACGTTAATTAATATGATTTCCGCCCGCGCCAATAAAGTGGGCACCGCCCTTCCGGAATGTTTTTGGAAAGCGTTGGTTCCTTCTTTTTATCTGTTTTTAGCCAGTATTGTAATCGGCATTCCTACGCTAATAGTAAATTGGGTGGTGCAAAGTGCGGGCTCTTCTAACTTAAGCCTGTTGGTTTCGGCCGCGTTGGTTTTTGGGCTCTATATCCCCGCCGCGTTTACCGCGCCCGCCATTACGCTTCGGGGGGAAAACCCCGTTTCCGCCATCAGATACAGTATGGATTTGGTATTCCGCCGTTATTTCCGCTCCGCTATTTTACTTTTCAGCATTTGGCTGTCCCCGTTTATCGGGTTTGCGGTGGTGGCCGGCGCGCTGATAGTGGGGATACCGCTGTTCTTTGCCAACAGTTTTGACATCACCAATTTGACCGTGGGTTGGTATATTGTATTTTTAGCCGGGGCATTGGTTTATGCGTTTTCTTTATATTTTGCGTTTACGGCAAACACGCTTTTGTTTTTAAATTTAGACCACGGTTTAAACCGGGACGGGTTTGAAATTTCTGATGCAACCAAACTGGCCGGCATGTCTTCTTCTACGGCATTGCCGGCAACGGCCGGTATGCCGGTAGAACGGCCTTCTAACGACATTTTAAGCCCCAATGAACAAGTGGGCATGCTTACCACGGTTTCCCCGGAAACCAACGAAATGAATGTAGATGAGCATTTAAACCAGGTTTATTCGCCGGATAATATAAAAGTGCAAAAATATATGCACCAAGAAGAGGACCGTATGCCCACTATTCTTTTTGACGATGACATGGCAAAAGACATTGCCAAAAACCAAGAAATGATGTCCGCCAAAAAAAATAAAAAAAACCAGCCTGAGGACAACGGACCGGAAAATATTAAGCTTTCCAAAAGGTAATTAATGATGAGCAACAACACACAACATTCTGTATCCTCTTCTATCCAAAACGCGGTAAAAACTGTGGAAAAAAGCGGCTTGCCCCTTGTACAAATTTTATTGGGCGGCCAGGCGGGGATTATTCTAGTCAGCTTGCTATGCCAGCAATATAATCCCTTTAATAGCGTCCCGGAAGAACACCCTTTTCTGTATATTCTTTGGGCGTTGG
The DNA here is from genome assembly GCA_949298795.1 of uncultured bacterium. GTDB lineage: Bacteria > Elusimicrobiota > Elusimicrobia > Elusimicrobiales > Elusimicrobiaceae > Avelusimicrobium. The sequence continues at coordinate 6,687 of CASFXV010000016.1, read as the reverse complement.
GAACCGGCGTGATTAGTTTACTGATGATGACGTCTTGCTTAAACATTTTAAAAAACGCCCGGGCTGGAAAACTGATTACTTGGAAAGAAGCCCTAAAGGCCGCTTCCGGCCGGTTTTGGAAAGTGGCCGGAGCCAGCGTGTGGTATATCTTTTTAATGTGGCTGGTTTTCTTGTTGTTTGGGTTTATCGCTTTAGCCGTTGTGGTGATAATTTATTCCATATATCCCGTAGCCAGTATTTTAGTGGGAATTATTGCCGCGGCGGCGGCGATATGGTTGTTTGTCACCACCTTGCTGGGGGCCGTTTTCAGCATATACGCCGTAGCAACGGGGGAAAAAGACGTTTTCAATGCTTTGCCTTATAGCTATGATTTGCTTAAACAAAATTATTGGCATTTGTTTAAATTAGGGATTATTTTCGGGCTGATTGTAGCGCTTTTTTCCACCATGATTGGGGTTATCCAGCTGTTTATTATGCCTTTATATATGGTAAATACGCTGCTGGGTATAGCGGCCACGTGGTTATTATCCCTGCCGTGTACGGTCATTAACTCTGTGGTGGCATTAAGTTTAATATACGAGTTATACGCCGGCGCCAAACGTACGCCAAAAACACAACCCGCACAAAACTGATTTTGCAAGAGGGCCCTTATATGCGCCCTCTTTTTTGTTATGGTTATATAGAATATTACTACACACGGAGGATTCATGCATACCGCACTGACTATATTAAATTTACTGGGAGGGCTGGCCATCTTTCTAACCGGCATGAAGATGATGAGCGACGGGCTGCAAAAAGTGTCCGGCGATAAGATGCGCCAATTATTGGGCATCGCCACCACCAACCGTTTTGCCGCCACCGCCTGCGGGCTATTGGTTACCTCTATCATTCAATCCTCCAGCGCCACCACGGTCATGGTAGTGGGGTTTGCCAGTGCGGGGCTGCTCAATTTATACCAATCCTTAGGCGTTATTTTTGGGGCTAATATCGGTACCACCATGACGGCCTGGATTGTAAGCTTGTTTGGGTTTAAAATCCAAATATCCCTTTTTGCTTTGCCGGTAATAGCCGTAGGCTTTTTTGCCCAATTTATACCGCGCGTGCCGGCTATCAGAAGAACGGGTGAAGCTTTAGTGGGCTTTGGGTTGTTGTTCTTGGGGTTGGACCTCATGAAAAACACCATCCCGGCTGATTTTGCCCAAAACCCGCAGGTAATGGAGTGGATTTCAAAATTCCGCCCGGACAATCTGCTCAACCTCTTAACGCTTATCGCCACCGGCACGGTGCTCACCGTGATATTGCAGTCTTCCAGCGCGGTTATGGCCATGACGCTTACCTGCGCCGCCGCCGGAATTATTGATTTTCCCACCTCATGCGCCCTTGTGCTGGGGGAGAACATCGGCACCACTATTACGGCTAATTTGGCCGCCATTGGCGCCAATAAAACAGCCAGAAGGGCGGCGGTAGGCCACTCACTATTTAATATTTTAGGCGTGGTGTGGGCTGTTATTTTATTCCGCCATTTTATTAGTTTGGTGGATTGGGTGGTTCCGGGCAGCCCTTATGTAAACGACCCGAAAACCTTAACGGCGGTACTTCCTTACCATATATCCGCCTTCCACACGATTTTTAACGTATTAAACACCCTGATCATGTTGCCCCTGCTTAAGCAATTAGCCGCGTTGACCTTGCTGATCTTCCCCAAAACCAAACGCGAAGACAACAAACAAACCGAACTTATTTATCTGTCCACCCGGTTTGCCAATACGCCGGAATTGGCGTTGGTTGCCGTACGCAATGAAGTAGAACGCATGATGAGCTTTGTTACCAAAATTACAGACAAAGTAATGCACGCCGTAAAAGTGGAAGATGAAAAAATGTTCGTGCGGCTGGTGGAAGACGTAAAAGAAGCCGAAAAAACAACCGACGTGTTAGAACACAAAATAAATATCTATTTAACCCAGCTTTCCCACGGCAACTTATCGCGCGATGCCGTGGCGCATGTATGGTCTTTATTTGACGTGATAAACAGCATTGAGCGCATGGGCGACTGCGGGGAGAAAATCGCCCGCATATTGGAAAAATTCCACACCAAGCAGGCTTTCTCTCAAGCGGATATAGACAATATAGAAGAAATTGCCAAGCTGACCAAAGAAATCACCCGTGAAACCCGCAAAGCCATTGTGTTTGTGCAACACCCCACGGGAGAATCCGCCAAAGAAGCCAATGAAATTTTAACCCAAGCCGCCGCGCGGGAAGAAGAGTTAAACGCGTTGCGCAAAAAATTGCTTAAAGACCGCAGCACCCGCTATTATGAGGGGGAAGAAGCCAGCCCGGACTTTATCACCGCCTATTCCGATATATTAAGCAATTTTGAAAGAATAGGGGATTACGCCCTGCGCGTAACGGAAAACATTTTGGGGGCGCGTTCCCCGGAACACGGCACCAAATATATTACCGTGCCCAGTAAGGAGAAACACGCATGAACTTTCGCCCGGCCGATTTTCTGCAAGATGTAAAGACCCTGTTTGCCATGCTGTGGGCGTCCGTTAAAGGGAAGTATAAATTTCCTTGGGGGCCGGTTTTGCTGACCCTTGTGTGTGCGGTATACGTAATCAGCCCCGTAGACATACTGCCGGACGTCATGCCCCTGCTAGGCATTACAGACGACGGAGCTCTCATCGTGCTGGTACTGGCCCTGTGGCAAAAAAGCATTAAAGCGTACCGCCAAAGCCTGGCCCAACCCGCTGATAAAGACCAAGTGATAGACACCCAGGCGTACAAAACGGACAGCGCCCCGGGAAAAAAAGACCAATAATACCGCTTCTCTATCCTTAAAAACCGCCGTTTTTTCCCGGCGGTTTTTTTCGTTTTTTCAAAGTGATATAATAAACGTATATGAAAAAACTAATCAAAATCTTGCTTGTGTGCGGGATAACGTTGGTTGTCCTGCTGGCGGCGGGTTTGGTGACGTTAAAAGTCATGTTCCCGCCGGAAAAGCTCAAAGCCATGGCCGAGAGCTACACAAAAGAGAATTTCCACCGGGAAATATCTTTTGACGGCGTTTCTTTCAATTTGATTGGGGTAACGTTAGACAATTTCGCTTTGTCAGAAGAAAGCACCTTTGAACAGGGCACCTTTGTAAAAGCGGACAAATTGCAGGTAAAAGTGGCGTTAAGACCGCTTTTCCAAAAGAAAATAGAAGTCCGCCGGGTGATTTTGGACGGGCTGGAAGTAAACGTGGTAAAACAGGCGGACGGCAGCTTTAATTTTGATTCGCTGGTTGCCGCTACTTCATCTGCTGAAGAGCAGCCCCAGGCCGAACAAGAAGCTTCCGCTCCTGCAAACTTAGACCTAACCATAGAAAAAATCAGCATTACCGACTGCGCTTTCTCCTACAAAGACCTGCAGACGGGAATGAACGCCTCCGTAGACAAATTAAACCTGGAAATACGGGATTTTGATTTGGCTAACCCGTTCTCTTTTAAGCTGAATTTCACCATGGGTTATCAAGACGCGGCCTCCGGCATGGATATGACTATTCCCGTAACGGTAGACACGGTGGTGTCTTTGGCTAATTTAGACATGCAGCAAGCCTATATTACCGTAAAGGGGATTAGCGCTTCTTACAAAACCGTCCGGTTCCTGTTAACCGGGGGGGTAAAAAATTTTATGGCCCCGGTGGTGGATTTGACCGGCTCTCTTACCGGCATTACTAACGCCACGTTTGAGGAATTCCTGCCGGATTTGCCCTCTTTTAATCTGCCGCAAATTACGGTAAACGTGCAAGCCTCGGCCGATATAGAAAAAAGCCAGGCCGTTATCCAGCAAATTAAGCTGGGGATATTAAACTCCGGCATTACGGCTTCCGGCAATGCCTCTTGGGCAAGCGCCACGCCTACCTATAACATTACCGGCAATATGGCTATTGCCTTGGCTGAAGCCGTGCAAATGACCGATACCGTGGCGGACTTTAAACCGCAAGGCCAAATTTTAGGCACCTTTACCGCTACGGATAAGTTAGACGGCAAAGACGTGCGCGGCAACATTACGTTAAAAGACGTAAGCGTCATGTATGAACCGGTAACCGCGTCCGCCTTAAACGGGGTCATCAATATCGCCTCGGTGGACGATATTTCCTGCGCTTCTTTAACCGGGCTTTTAAACGGTGAAAAATTCACATCTTCCTTCTCTTACAAAAATATTCAGGAAGTAATGAATATTGTGTTTAATTTGGATTTATCCAAATTTAAATTAGACAGCCTGCCGGCCGCCCAAACCTCCGCCGTACAGGAAGAAGGAACCCAAACCGAAGCGGCACCCGCCGAGCAAAACGCGGCGGAGACGGCACCGGCTTCAACCGAGGAACCCCAACCGGCCGCCACCGCCCAAGCGGACGGCCCGGAAACCTATATGAATATCCAGGCCAACGTAAAAGTGGGGGAAGTGCAAGTTCCGTTCTTCACCACCCAGGGCTTTGCCATTAACGCTAACTTGACTTCCGTAAGCCCCAGCATGAAGAAAGCCAACGGACAGGTTTCTTTTACCTTGCAGCCCGGCGCCATTACGGATTTGGACTCTTTCGTAAAAGAAAACAAAATAGTCAAAATCCTGCTGTTGCCTATTAACATCATCAACCGGGTGGCCAAAGTGTTAAATATTGATTTGTTCCCGGCGGAAAAATCCGCCCAGAAGGGTCAAATTTCTTACGACGCGGCCGAAGGCGTATACAACTTTGTAAACGGCGTGATGACGGTGGAAAAGACGACCTTAACCTCTAAATTAACCAACATCAATGGTTCCGGTAAGGTAGATTTTCCGCAAGATAACATTGATATGAAAGTATCCGCCACCGTGCTGACCAGCCAGACCCCCATTGTGATTAAAATTACGGGGCCGGTGGAAAATCCGTCCGGTAAATTGGATGTATTAAATACCGTAGGCTCCCTGGTGGGGGGGTTGTTAAGCACACAAACGCCCGGAAACCTCGTTAGCGGGGCCGCCAGCACCGCCGGGGCCGTTGCCACCGGCGCGGTAAAAACTACCGGGAAAGTGGCCGAAACGGCCGTTAAAACCGGTACCACCGTAGTAAAAGGCACCGTGGGGGTGGCCAGTGATACCGTAAAAGGCACGGTAAACACCGCCAAAGACGCCTTAAAGAGCATAGGTTCTTTATTTAAAAAGAGCGACGGAGAAGAAGAAACAAAGAAATAATAGCCAGTTAATTTGTTGTGACAACCCCCGTTTGAGAAAATCTCAAGCGGGGGTTTTTAATACAAACTTTAAATTACAATATTTGATTCCTTAAGCACTAATTGATGATATGATAAATCATATTATTCTTTCGTAAAATTAATCATACAAGCTAAAAATATTAAATAGACCCACAATATTTATACCTAAACTTGATGTGTAAAAAACTGGAAAATATTAAATAAGCCATATAGTATAAGAAAACAAAACAAATAATCTTGAATCCCAACCTATTGAGCAACGATATAAGCCCCCTACATAAAGATAAAAAGCCAATATTTCATACAATTTTATCTTCATAGAAATAGAATCCAAAATTATTAGCTAACTAAAAATAAAAACAAAAGTGTCTCAAAAAAATAATTCAACAAATTCTATAGAAATAAACACAAAGAATAGAAAAACGCTGATTAAATGCTTTATAAATGAATAAAAATTTTCAATATCTCAAATTTTACACAGTATCTCTGCATGATGATATAATCACACTAAAAAATAAAGAGGAAGGGTAAAACAACCCCTTCCTCTTTTTAAACTTTTAATACCCTACAGGACGCAGAGATGCGCTGCAATACCAGCACCTGCTCCTTCACACCAAATTAGACCATTTTTCTTTACAGGGGAACCTTTGCTGCAACAACGGCACCCACACTCATCTTCATTCCACATAGCATTAGAGGCCTGTTGACAGGCTTGTTTTTGCAACGTATCAGGACATCCCGCCGGTTCACACGTATCAGAGGTCAATTCCCAGGCACATTTATCTAAGCTGGTATTATACTTATACGTTTTAGAACCCGTATACCCGGCAGGGCAGCTTTCCGTCTTCGTTAAGCTGGACGGCTTCCCGGCACAGCTGCAGCTGCTGTTATCTCCATAAGACCAGCTGCAGGTATCGTAGTGATATGTATCTGTGATGGTACCAGTCCATTTGCTGTTCTCATTAGAGCAGTAACGCGTTTTCGTGCTGGTTCCACTCGTCCGGCCTGATTGCGGCGCATAATTCCCACGGCTACCTGTACTGCACCCGCATTCTTCTTTGTAATACTGGTCCCAATAGCAGTTCCCTTTGCCATAATAGTAGCGGGCCGTAATCGTTCCGTCATATTTGCTGCCCCACTTGCTGTCACTAGAGCAAGAACGAGTTTTGTCCTCATAACCGCTCGTGCGTCCACTGGAAGGAGCGTCCGCTCTCGTTGTACTGCAATAGCAGTTGGCGCTTTCATTCCATTTGCAGTTGGCAAAATCATACGTGCCGCTTATCGTCCCGTCATACTTGTTGCCATAACCCAATATTTTGTCATACCGGCAACTGCGGCTGCGGCTGGCACTGCTCTCATTTACCATGTTCCCGTTTATGGCACCGCTCTTAAAACGCGGGTTTCCGTACTGCTGGTCAAAGGAAGACGCCGTACTGTCGTTATAACTTCCGCT
>CASFXV010000015.1 GCA_949298795.1 uncultured bacterium | reverse complement strand
CGAAAATATATAGATATGCAGGGAAAAGAAGATTTGGGGCGAACAATGAAATTGTTCGTATAGAAAGAAACCCCGGGCGTAAGCCCGGGGAGTTTCATGTAATACTCCCCTGGCTGGGGAGGGGGGAAGATTGGTCGGCGGGTAAACTTTAAAAACGATGACCGGGGGTCTTATAGAGCCTAGTGCCCTAAAATTGACAATCCCCTCCAATAATAAATGGCCCTGCGCCTATAAACAGGTGCAGCGTGCGCGTTAAAAACGCCGTTTAGGGTAGGGTTTCACGTCCTCGGCTTACGTCAGGGTTTTTGGGCTTTGCAGCCGTTTGCAAGTGTATGGCGGTTATGCCGCAAACAAAAAAGGTGTTTTGCGTGTTTGCCTACGCGGTACGGGGGATATTAATAAAAAACCCCGGCTTTCCTGCCGGGGTTTTTGTTTATTTATTTTTATCTGGCGGGGGCACTTTGCCCACAATTACTTTAATGTGTTTTTGCGTTGTTTTGGCTATTACTTTACGGAAGCACCATAAAGCCCAAATGTTGGGAATAGTCATCATGGTCATGGTCAAAATAGCCAGCGCCCACATAAAACGGGTGGAGTTGTTTGCCTCGGCCGTGCGGGCCAGGGTGTCTGCAATGGTAAAATCCCAAGAGAAGCTGGTGCCAATACCGCCGCCCACGGCTACTAAAATAATAAACACAATGCGTGCGGCTTTGATAAAACGCTCCCCTTTTAAGAATTGGAGGGCTTTTTCCATATAATATCCCCAGCCGATAATGGTGGTAAAGGAAAATATTACCAAAGAGAATATTAAAATAGGCGTACCGATCAAGGGCACGGTTTTAAATGCGCTGTTGCACAAGTTTGCCGCGTATACGTTGGGGTTTTGCCAGTCCCCGGCCAGGATGATGACAATTCCAGTCAAGGAACAAATAAAAATAGCCCAAAACACGGACGTGGCCGAAACAATAGCCATTTGGGTGGCGCTGCGGGTTTTTGCCGCGGCCGCCGCTATGGAGGCGGACCCCATGCCGGCTTCGGTAGCTAGCACGGCGCGGGTTACCCCGGCGCTGATGGCGGGTATAATGGCTTTAATCAATGCCAAAATACCCACGCCCATGGCGCCGCCGAAAGCGGCTTTTCCGGTAAAGGCGCCTTTAAATACCATCATAATGGCGTTGGGGATTTTTTCTACATTCATACAAATCACCACCACCGCCAACAGTAAATACATGCCGCCCATAATGGGTACCAGCCATTCAGAATACGCGGCAATGCGTTTTACCCCGCCGATAATGACCACGGCCGTAGCAATGGCTACCAGCGCCCCTACAAACCAGGGGTTTAAATTGTATCCTTCGCGCAAAACGTCTGCTATGGAGTTGGACTGCAGCGCGCTTCCGGCCGTAAAACCCATTAAAAGCGTGCCTAAAGCAAAAATCCAGGCCAGCCATTTAAATTTAAGGATGTCATTTAAATAGTACATCGGGCCGCCCACATATTCACCGTCCGGGCGTTTCACGCGGTATTTAAAAGAAATTAAACATTCGCAATACTTGATGGCAAAGTTAAAAAACCCGGCCACAATCATCCAAAACAGCGCACCCGGGCCGCCTTCCGCAATGGCGGTGGTTACCCCGATAATGCTTCCCGTTCCCACGGTGGCGCCAATCATTACCGCCAAGGAACCAAAGCTGCTTACCATGCCTTCAGACTCTACCTTTTGTACGGACAGCTTAATGGCGCGCCACGTATATTTTTGCAGGAAATGAAGCCGTATGGTAAAATAAATGCCTAACCCGAGTAAGACAATAATCATCGGCGGGCCCCAAACCAGCGTATTAAAAGCGTTCATTATTTCATACGCATTGTGTACGGAGGGGGCCGAGAAGAATGCCGCTATACTGCTAAACAGTCCCGTAAGACTTTCCATTTTTTCTTTTCCTCCCAATTAATCATAACCTTTAAATTTTATCAAAAAATAATATAGGTGGAATGTATTTTTTATCAACCCGCCTGTTTGTTTTGAAAATAAATGTAAAAAAGAATATCCAAATTTGGGCAATATGATATATAATTTATTAGTACAGATTTAACAGCAAATTTATAAAGGAGAAAGGGTTATGAAAAAAGTTTTATTTTTTGCGGCCGCCGCTGTGGTAGCAGTGGGTTGTTCTTCTTCGCAAACCCAAAGTGATGAGCCCGTTGCATCTTTAGATACCGAGGCCGCCAAATACCAAATTATTGACCAAGAATTTGACAATGTCCTCGCGCCGGAAAGCGATTACGACAGAGTAATCCCCTATGAAGAACAGGTTTCTAACTCTTCCTATTTGCAAAGCGTAAGAGGCAGCAGCAAACCCTCCAGAATAACCGCCAAAGCGGATCTGAACGACGAAGAACCCGTTCCTGAAGATTCTTCTAAATAGCAACTATGTCCGGCCAGTTTACACACCAGCAGCTTTCCCAAGAAGCCCATAGACTATATGGGCTTCTTGGTTCTGTGTCTAAAACAAAGGATAAAAAGTGGACGCTGCAAGACTGCCAAGCCGCCGCCCCGCTTACCTTGGAAATTAACCGCTTAAAAAAAGAAAAGAATGCGGTTGTGCTGGCTCACTCTTATACCGTGCCGGAACTGGTTTACGGCGTGGCCGATTTTAAGGGGGATTCCTATGAACTGAGCCTGAAAGCCAAACAGGTTAACGCCGACATCATTGTTTTTGCCGGCGTATGGTTCATGGCGGAAACGGCAAAAATTATTAACCCCAACAAACAAGTTTTTATCCCGGCCGGGCATGCGGGCTGCTCTTTGGCTGATTCCATGACCGGGGAGGATTTGGCCCGTTTTAAAGCCCAGTATCCGGGGGTTCCCGTTTTGTGTTACATTAACAGTACGGCGGAAGTAAAAGCGCAGAGCGATTCCTGCGTTACATCCGGCAATGTGTATGATATTGCCCAAAAAATCCCCGGCGAGGAGCTGATTTTCGTGCCGGACACGCTGATGGCGCAAAACTTAGAGGCGGAGTTAAAACGCCGGGGCACGCCCAAAAAAATTATTTCTGCCGGCGGCTCGTGCTGCGTGCACGATAAGTACCGCCCGCAGGACGTGCAGCAGCTGCGCGCGCAGTATCCGGGCATTAAGTTGGTTGCCCACCCGGAATGCCCTATAGAAGTCTGCCTCTTGTGCGATTACGTGGGCAGTACCAAAGGCATGGCCGCGTTTGTGGAAAAATCGTCTGCCCGCGTATTTGGTATGCTGACGGAGTTTGGCTTGGTAAACCGCATGGAAGCCGAACACCCCGATAAAACCTTTGTGTGGCCTTTTGGCACTTGTTCATATATGAAACAAAACACGTTGGAAAATACATTGCAGGCTTTGGCCTCTCCCTCGCCGCAGCAGGAAGTACATGTGGAGCCCGCCACGGCGCAGGCCGCTTACAAAGCCATAGAAAAAATGTTTGAGCTGACAAAATGATTACCGATAAAATAATTTTACTTGCTTTAGAAGAAGATTTGGGACTGGGGGACATTACTTCCGACAATATCTTCACCCCCGCCGACGGCGCGCGCGCCGTAGTACGCGCCAAGGAAGATTTGGTGCTGTGCGGAATGGAAGTAGCCCGCCAAGTATTTGAAATTGTGGACCCTGCCGTTACGTTTACCCCGCTTAAAAAAGACGGAGATGATGTAAAAAAAGGGGAAGAAGTGTTAACGCTTAGCGGCCCGGCTTTGTCTATTTTAAAAGGGGAGCGGACGGCGCTTAATTTTATGCAGCGTTTGTCCGGTATCGCGTCCGCCAGCCGCGCTTATGCGCGGGTAGGGGAAAAATACGGGGTGATGATTGTGGACACTCGCAAAACCCAGCCCGGCATGCGCCGCTTGGATAAATACGCCGTGCGCGTAGGCGGCGCCCGCAACCACCGCATGACGTTGGCTGACAGCGTGATGATAAAAGACAATCACATCGCGGCGGCCGGTTCCATTACCAAAGCCGTACAAAAAATAAAAACGGCCATTGGGCATACCCCTAAAATAGAGGTGGAGGCGGAAACCCCCGCCCAAGTGCAGGAAGCTTTAGCGGCCGGGGCGGATATTATTATGTTGGATAATATGACTCCGGCCCAAGCCGCCGAATGCAAAAAAATAGTAAACGGGAAGGCTTTGATAGAAATTTCCGGCGGGGTTACGCTGGATAATTTAGAAGACTATTGCAAAGCGGGGCCGGATGTTATTTCTTCCGGCGCGCTGACGCATTCCGTCCCGTCCAAAGATTTAAGTTTAAAAATTGTAGAATATATTAAGAATTAATGCTTGAGGAGCAAGAATAGAATGGATTACAATAAACTATTTTCCGCGGTGGTCACGCGCAGTAAAGCTTCTGCCATTCGTGAACTTTTAAAAATATTATCTAAGCCGCAGATTATTTCTTTTGCCGGCGGCTTGCCCGATCCCAACATGTTCCCCACCAAAGACGTGGCGGATATTATGCAGGACGTATTAAAAAATTCTTCCAGAGAAGCCTTGCAATACGGCACTACCGAAGGGCAGGAATCGTTCAAGCAAGAACTGGTTTCTTTGTTGAAAGAAACGGAGGGGATTTCCTGCCAAAGCGGTAATTTGTTGGTGGTTTCTGCCGCCCAGCAGGCGTTGGATATGGTGGCCCGTTTGTTTTTAAATCCGGGGGACCATATCATCACCGCCGCGCCCACCTACCTGGGTGCTTTGCAGGCGTTTCATGTGGCCGGGGCGGACATTATTGGCGCCAAAAGCGACAATAACGGCGTACTGGCGCAAGATATTGAGGCTATTTTGGCTTCTTTAAAAGCCAAAGGGGAAATTTGCAAATTTATTTATTTAGTGCCTGATTTCCAAAACCCCACCGGAACCACTATTCCTGAAGAGCGCCGTTTGAAAATTTTGGAAATTGCCAAAAAATACGGTACGTTAATTGTGGAGGATTCCCCTTACCGCCAAGTTCGTTTTGAGGGCATTGCCCCAAAGACCTTCTATCAGCTGGACAATGGGGAAGGAAATGTGGCCACTTTGTTTACTTTTTCCAAAGTGTTTGTGCCCGGCTTTCGTCTAGGATATATTTTAGGCCCGCAGGAAATTATTAAAAAACTGGTTATTTTAAAACAATCTATGGATTTGTGCACCTCCCCCATTTTGCAGCTGGCGGCTAAAGAATATTTAAAACGCGGCTTACTGTTGGAACACATTAAAAACATTGTGGCGGCCTATAAAGAAAAACGGGATTTGATGCTTAAAATGCTTAAAGACCATATGCCCGCCGGCGTTACCTGGACGCACCCGGAGGGCGGTCTTTTCTTATGGCTTACTATGCCGGCCCATTTAAACGCCGCCAAAATGCTGCCGCTGGCGTTAGAGCATAATGTAGCGTATGTGTCCGGGGTGGATTTTTATCCCCAGGCCGATGTCCATAATGATATGCGCCTAAATTTCTCTTATTCTTCACGGGAGCAAATTATGGAAGGCATTAAACGCTTAGCGCAAACAATTAAAGAAAATCTGTAACGGGTAACAGGGCTTCCGCCAAAAAAGGGGAAGCCCTGTTTTTAGGTCTAAAGTCTACTTATCAGCTGGGTCTAAAGGCCCTTTTTATTTTTCCGTATAAATGCCAGAATACAAATAGAATAGGAATAATTATGCTAATTTATAAAAAGTATTTGCTTTTGTTTGTTGCCTGTACACTGGCCAATGCCGGCTTTAGCCAAGCATTGGTAACGGGGGCCCGCACGGCGGGGCGTAAAGGGGCGGAAGCGGTGTACGCTTTAGAACGTGCCGCGGCGAAAGGTGCTCCGCGCGCCAAGCTGGTTGCCCCGCTGGATAACAGCCGCATTGAAGCCTTGGCAAAACGCGGAAAAGAAAAAATGATTATTCAGCGCGCCTTGGCTGTTGCCGTACAGAACCACAGCCCGGTGGCCTATGTGCTGGGTCCGGGGGGCGTAAACAAACCTTTGTTAAATTCTTTATGGAAACAAACCCAAGCCACTATGCAAAAGTGGGACGCCCAAAATACTTTGGGCTTAAATGCGTGGCTAATGGTATTGTTTTCCAAATTACAAAATAATTTGGCTTTAAACCGTACCAACGCACAGATTTTAGAAAGTGAGTTAGCCTTGGCACAGCAACAGGCGGAAAGCGCATTTCGTTCGCAAAACCCGCAGCTGTTTCTCAGTAATCCCAGGCAGAAATTGGAAATATACGCCTCTTATAAAGCTATTTTGGCGGAGGCGGTAGCCCAGCGGCTGACGGATAATTTTTTGCCTCTTTTAAACTCTGTAGACCGTATGCGCTTTTTAAAAATACTCATGCAAGGGCGTTTTGAAGGGCCGGTTCTGCCGAAGGAAATTAACATGGCCGTATTGGAGAAAGACGTGAGTGTAGGCTTAAAATTTATTGGCCCGGTGATGAAGGATGTCACTTCTTATGGCGAAATAAAGAAAAATTTATTTGAATGCGCTTCCCGCGCCGCGGAACAGGCTGCCGCCAACGATATTTACAGCCTGTTGGGACTGCGGGCGTTAATGGTGGAGCATATGAAAAAGTTTACTCCGTTTTTTAAATCCGAAAGCCCGGCCCAGCAGGATTGGCTGGAGTTGATTGAATTTTATAAAAATGGGGCGCAAATGCCTGATTATCCTCCTTCGCTCTTTTTACATTAATAAAATGCTTATATCAACAAAAACCCCGTTGCTTTTATAAACGGGGTTTTTTGTTGTTGTTTTAGTTTTAAGGAGAAACCTCTCCTAAAAATCAAGCGTTTGGGGCCGGATCTCTTTCTACACGGATGTCATGGGCTATTTTTACATGCCGTGCCACTAAACAGCGTTTGGCCACTTCCACCAAAGCATGGTCAAACCCGGCCGGGAAATCATGCGGCAGGTGTATGACCAGTTCTATTCTTTCAATAACATACTCGTTGATATTCCAAATAGGGTTCAAAGTGAGGTATACCGTTTCCGGCAGCAGGTGCATTTTTAAAAAATTAAGCACAAAAACCCCGCTGCAGCTGCCCAAAGAGGCTAAAAACAAGTCAATGGGGGTGGGGGCGCTGGCGTCTCCGCCGTTTTCTTTTTTTTGGTCGGTTAGGATATTAAAACCTTTTACTTCTACGTTTACTTTTTTGTTGCCAACAAAGGTAATTTTCATAGGTTAGCTCCTGATAGAGTATAAAGTTAGTATAGTTTTTTTTGATTAAAATGCAAGAAAATATTATTTGAAATAAAAACCCCGGGCCGAAAGTCAGGCCCGGGGTTATGCGCCAAGTGATTTTTTAGTTAAAAAGCCATACTTTTATTGCGTAGCTTGCGGCTGATATAGCCGCGGCGGCGGGTATGGTGATAAACCACGCCCACACGATTTTATTAGCTACGCCCCAACGTACGCAGGAAAGGCGGCGCAGGGAGCCGATCCCCACAATAGCGCCCGTAATGGTATGGGTGGTGCTGACCGGTACACCCATAATAGACGCGATAAATAAGGATATAGCGGAACCGGATTCCGCACAGAATCCGTCCACCGGGCGCAGGCGGGTAATTTTCTGCCCCATGGTTTTTACAATTCTCCACCCGCCGGAAAGCGTACCCAAGGCAATGGCCCCGTGGCATAAAAGCACTACGGAAAGCGGCACAATAAACTGCCCCTGGGACACTAGTTCCATTTCGTGGTGGGAGAGTAAAAAGTCGCGTATCGGTTCCACTTCCGCCCCGGCCAGGCCGCCCAAGAGTAACATGCTAATGATACCCATGGTTTTTTGAGCGTCGTTGCCACCGTGTCCTAAGGAGTAAGCCGCGGCGGACAGAAGCTGCCCTTTGCGAAACAGATGGTCCACCTTAAACGGGTTTGCCTTGCGGAACAAATTAAATACGATAATTCCAATAAGTCCGCTTAGCAAAAAACCCAGTAACGGGGATATAAAAATAAACAACACGGTTTTTATAATTCCCCCGGCCACCAAGGCGCTAAAACCGCCTTTTACCAGCCCGGCCCCAATTAACCCGCCAATAAGCGCGTGGGAAGAGCTGGAAGGCAGCCCCCACCACCAGGTTAAAATATTCCATACGCAGGCGCCCATTAAAGCGGCAAATACCAGGTTTGCGTCTACAATATGCAAATCCACAATGCCGCTGCCGATGGTTTTGGCTACGCCGGTATGGAAGATTAAAAACGCCACGAAGTTAAAAAACGCCGCCCAGGCTACGGCCACCTTGGGGGATAATACCCGGGTGGACACAACCGTAGCTACGGAGTTTGCCGCATCGTGAAATCCGTTTAAATAATCAAAAAACAACGCCAAAATGATTAGGAATAATATCCAAGTCATAATGTATAGGCCTCTAGTTGTTCTTTACCAAAATGGATTCCACCAGGTTGGCTACGTGTTCGCAGAAATCGGTTACGGTTTCGGCTTCTTCGTACAATTCTTTTTGTTTGATGATCATGACGGGGTCTTTTTCTTTTTCAAACAGGTCGGAAATAGCCTCATCGCGCAGTACGTCGCCCTCGTTTTCCAAGCGGTTGATTTCTACGCACTGAAAGAGCGTTTCTTTCATATTTTTGTTGCTGCGCAGGGAAGCCAAGGCTTTCTGCATGGCTTTGGTGCTTTGTTCAATGGTGGAGGCCATTTTTTTGCTGTATTCCGTGGGTTTGGTAATTTTATACAGCATAAAGCGGTTGGAAATTAAATAAATACCATCGATAATATCGTCCAAGCGGTTGGCCAGGGCCAGGATGTCTTCCCGGTCAAAGGGGGTGATGAAGGTTTCATTTAAGGTGTTGATGATGGTGTGGGTTAATTCGTCCCCGTAGTGTTCCAGCTCGTGCATGGCGCGTACGTTTTCCGGGGTGAAGTTGCCTTCGTCCACCAATTTTTTATAGAACTCGGCCGCTTTTACCAAGTTTTCGGCCTGTTTATCAAATAAATCAAAGAACTTAACCTCTTTGGGTATAAACATAAGTTTTACTCCGTTGTTTTATTATTTTCTCTTTTCCATGCGCCCGCACCCAAAACGCTTGCGGACGGAATTACTGCTTTGCAACCTAATAAAAACTCCCGTTTGAACGGCAAACGGGAGTTGAGAAATCAGTTAGCGTCCTTCTGTTTAAGCTGCTCGGGCAAATTAACGGCGGCTTTTAACAGGAAAGGTCTTTTCTTAACCTCTTCTATAAAAGCGGCGTCGCGCAGCTTGTTGCGGTAATCTTTCTCTTGAAAGATATAGCGGAACTTGGTGTAATCTTCATACGTTCCGGCCAACAGCGCCACAATGTCCTGCACGCCCACAATTTCTTCATCCGTAGGAATGACGAATATTTTTACCTTGGAATCATCGGCCGAAATGCGGCATTCGGCTTTGTTGGTGTCTGCGCAGTTGTTGCGTTCTTCGTCCAGCACAATGCCAAAGTTTTCCAAGCCTTGCAAAATCATTTCGCGTATGTTGGTGGCTCTTTCGCCCACGCCGGCGGTAAATACAATCGCGTCCAGCCGGCCCAGGGCGGCCATATAAGCCCCGATGTATTTTTTCACGCGGTAGCATTCCACGTCCAATGCCAGTTTGCACAGTTCGTCCCCTTCGGCGGCGCCTTTGCGCACGTCGCGCTGGTCGGCAAAGCGGTCACCGGTTAGGGCGTACATGCCGCTTTTTTTGTTTAAAATGGTGTACATTTCTTCGGGGGACATATTCAGCTTTTTCATCATGTGAAAGCAAATAGACGGGTCCATATCCCCGGAACGGGTGCCCATTACCAAGCCTTCCAACGGGGTAAGGCCCATGCTGGTATCCAAGCATTTGCCGTTTTTAACGGCGGTTACGCTGGCCCCGGCGCCAATGTGGCAGACAATGGTGTTTACTTCGTCTACATTTTTGCCCATCAGCACAGCCGCCCGGCGGGAAGTATATAAAACCGAGGAACCGTGAAACCCATACCGACGGATTTGGTAATCCGTATACCATTTGCGCGGCAAAGCGTACATATAAGAGGAAGCCGGCATGGTTTGGTGAAAGGCGGTATCCATTACGCACACGTGCGTTACGTTGGGCATTAAAGCGCGGGCCGCTTCAATACCCATGATATGGGCGGGATTGTGGAGGGGGGCCAAATCAGCGATGTTTTTTAATTCGGCCACTACGCTGTCGTCCACAATAACGGATTTGGAAAATTTGCCGCCGTGCACGATGCGGTGCCCCACAGCGGAAATCACCCCTACGTTTTCAATAACGCCGTGTTCTTTATCGGTTAATGTTTCAATGACTAGGTTAATGGCGTCTTTATGGTCTTTGCAATTTTTTTGCAATTCAAATTTTGGGTAGCCGGTGCGGTCTTGTGAAATAAAAGAGCCGTCAATCCCGATTCTTTCCACCGCCCCTGCGCAGAGGCTTACTTTTTTGTCCCAATCGTACACGCTGTACTTAACGGAGGAACTGCCGCAGTTTAAAAATAGTATGATCATTTTGTAGCTGTCCTTAAGAGGGAAAATCCCCTATATGATGAAATAGAAACCTTTCTCTTTTTATATTTTAGCAAAAAATGTTGTTGTATTGTTATTTACCCAAGCTTTTGATATTATGGTAATAAAATGCTTGCAAAAAGTGTTTCTTATTTATGTATCATATCTAAAGAAAGTTTTTAGGGCAGGGGTTATTTATTATGTATAATTACCGGTTTGTTTTTCCATTTATAGTTGGGGTTTTGGTATTTGGGGAAGCCTTGTCTTGGGGGCAAGGAGCGTCGGGACGTTGTGAATTGGGTGGTATTCCGCGCTGTATTATTGAATATTATAATGATGGCAGCCGCTCAGAAATTTATACCGATTCCGAAGGTGGCGGCCGGGTGGAATGGCGTTTTACCGGACAGGAACAACGTTTAACCAATGTGTTTGTGTACCCCGGTAAGGGCTTAACCATGGAGCTGGAGCTTAATCCGGATACCTCCAGGCCGCAAGCCTCCTTAACTTATACAAAAGAAGGACAGCTTTTGGAGTGGAAAACATTTGACGAGTCCACCCAAACTTGGACGGATGTGCCCATCAGCAGCACCAGCCACACTTTGGAGCGCTTTGTAGATCCGGGCCGCCGCCGTTTGCGCACGGTGTCTTGCCCCAGATCTGAGCAGAAGCGCTGTACGCTGACGCGTAATCAAGACGGGTCCTCTACCGAACGGCTGTTTTTCCCTAATGGCAGATTGTGGGAAGAAAGTATTTTCAAGACGTCCAACCGCATGGATTTTGAATTTGCTTCTTTTGATTTTTGGGGCCGGGAACGCGTGCGTAAAGTATATGACCGGGAAAGCGGAAATCTGAAAACAGCTTATTGGTTTGATGAGGATAACAATCAAACATTACGTTATATTTATGATTTACAAACCGGCAAAGAAACGGGCACGGTTATTTACAACAAAGACCATATTGTACAGCGGTGGGAAAAGGCCGCCCCCGGCGGGTTGGTGTCAGAAGCTATTTCTTTTAATGCGGACGGCTCCCCTCATAAACGCTTTGTGTATGATACCAGCCGCTTGAAAGAAGAAACCACTTATAAAAATGGTTTGCCTTCTTCCCGCTTGCAGTATAATTCGCAGCGGGAATTGCAATTGAAAGAAACTTATGGCCCTGACGGTAATTTAAAACATGTGGAATGTTTGGCCGGGCCGTGTAAAAAGGCCGGTTATACTATTCGTCCGGCAATACCCGCGCAGAATGTTTGCCAGCTGTTTCCTGAAGAACCCCAGTGCCAGCGGCAAAGCCCTGCCGCTGCAAATATTTCTCCGTCCGTCCAAGGATAATGACGGTCCTTTCAACAAACCCCGGGGTCTTCCGGGGTTTGTTTTTTGTGTAAAAGTGACAAAAAATACGCCGCTTGCCGCGGCGTATTTTGGGTTTTAATATACTTTTTTAAGCGTGAGCACGCCATCTTCAAAAAACCATTCTTCTATCAGGTTGCCGTTCTCGCCGAACTTTTTGGTAACGCCGTGCGGTTTGCCGTCTTTGTGGGGGGAAATTAACGCAATGGTGCCATTGGGGTGGTAGACTATTTTATCCCCAATAATTTTATCGTTTTTATAGGTGCATTCAGAGCGCAAGTCCCCGTCTTGCGTATAAATTTTGCTGATACCGTTTAAATAGCCTTTTTGATATTCGGACACTTCCAAAATTTTGCCGGTAGGGTAGTATTTAATTTGCTTTCCGTCTTGAATGTCGTTGACGTAAGAAAATTCTTTATACAGTTTGCCGGTGGGATTATACACGCGGGCTTTGCCTTGCAGCAGGCCGTTTTCGTAATATTTTTCAATATTTACTTTGCCGTTATCAAAGTAAATTTTGCATTTGCCGTTGCGCTGGCCGTTTTTAAATTCACATTCAAAATACAATTTACCGTTTTCAAAAAATTCTTTTACGGTGCCGTCCGGCATGGTTCCTTCGTGTTTTTGAATGTCTAAATTTTTATCCAAGGTTTCGCGGTATACTTCTTTACCGTCAATGGAATAGGTGCGTATAAACCCCACGTGCAGGGGGTCATTAATGCTGCTTGTTTTTCTGATAATGTCTACCATAAGTTTAAACCTCCGACAGTTTCCTCGCGGCGGAAAAACCGCTGCTCCAGGCAAAATGTAAATTAAATCCACCGCTGGCGCCGTCTACGTCCAGCAATTCCCCGGTGATGAATACTCCCGGGCATTTAAGTGACTCAAATGTATTATAGTTTATTTCGCTTGTATTTACACCCCCGCTTGCGGCCATAGCTTCTTGCCAAGGCCGGGCGGACGCGATATGAAACGTCCATTTTTGCAAAGTGTTTACCACATTCTGCCAAGTGCCGGGCGTCCAGTCTTTTACTGGAATGTTTTTACGTATGCCGGCAAAATCAATCAGCAAGTTGGCGATATTTTCATGTAATAAACCGGCAAAAAAATCTTTGGCGCGGCGGTTTCCAAACGCCTCTTTGCGCTGCTGCATAAAGGCGCTGAAATCGGCATAACCGGCAAAAAAATTAATATCCAGCTCTACGGGGCCTTTGGGTAAATTGCGGCTTACTTCCGCGCTTATGTTAATAACGGCCGGGCCGCTTACGCCGTAATTAGTAAATAATATTTCCCCTTGGCTGTGGGCCAGCGTTTGGTCTTTTTGGCGCGCGGTAAGGGCCGCTTGCGCGCGAATGCCCTGCAAGCGTGCAATGGCTTTTTCTTGTACGTTTAAAGCGCATAATGCCGCCGCGGGGGGAATAATACTGTGCCCTATGCTTTGGGCTAGTTGGTATCCGCTTTGCGTTCCGGTTAATTGCGGATAAGCGCAGGAACCGCATGCCAGCACCGTTTTGTTTGCTTTAAATAAATTACCCTTGTTAGTGTATAAAGTAAACGGATTTCCCTTTTTAATGCGGGTGACTTCCTGCCCGGTTAAAAGTTGTGCCCCGGCTTCTAAAACGGCCAGTTTCAGCGGTTCCAGTACGGCGGTGGATTTGCCCGTAGCCGGGAAAAACCTTCCGTTTTCTTCTTCTCTTAAGGGAATACCCAAGTCTTCAAAATAGCTTTTGCATTTTTCAAACGGAAACGTTGTTAACGCTTGCTCTATTAAATTGTGGGGGGCGTGGTAATATTTGGGGGAAACAAAGCGGTTGGTTATATTACAGCGTCCGTTTCCGCTGGCTAAAATTTTGCGCCCGGGCTGGGCGTCTTTTTCCAGCAGAAGCGTTTTTTTACCGGCGCGGGCGCATTCCAGCGCGCAAATTAAACCGCTGGCGCCTGCTCCCACAATGATTACGTCGTAAATAGGCAAGTTGTCCATGATTATACAGTTTAGCAAAAATCTCCCGAAGAACGCACGGCTTGACACCTCCAAGCATAAGTATATACTATAGATAAAACGGCATTTTTCAAGGAGAATTTTATGTATTTATCACGTTTGGGCGGTGTTTTGATGTTGCTGGCGGTTTCTGTTTGTGCGGGGGCGTATACGGTGGGCGGAATGAACCGCCCTACATATAATACGGCCCCGCAGGGAAATGTTCGCCCGGGCACACAGCCTTCCGGAGAGGCTCGCCCTTCCACCGCTTCTACGGGGGAAGTCCGCCCCACTACCCAGCCCGGAAACAGCATGGGGCGTTTTACAGAGCCTACCGGCCCCGTCCGCCCCACCACGCCGGAAGGGTTAAGCGCCCAGCGTTTTACTCCTTCCACCGGGCCGGTGCGCCCGGGGTTGGGTACCGCGGCCACTCCCACGCAAGAGGCTTTTAGCTTAGCCCCGCAACCCTCTGGCAAGGCGGCGGCCGCAGCCGAACCGGCCGCTACCGTGAAGCCGGCGGAAGGAACCGCTTCTGCGGGCATACAAGCCGCTAAACTGGGCGGAGGGGAAGAAGGTATGGGCGGCATGACGGCTGCCCAGCAGGCGGAACGCGAAAGCGTGGCAAAAAATTCCGAAGCGGCCGCCGCGTTGAATAAAGCGCGCGACCTAAAATCCATGGAGGCGGACGCCATGTCTAAAATACAAGGCGCAGTAGACGCTTTGGGCGGGAAAAATAATATTTTGCAGCAAAAAGCCAGTGAAGCAAAGAAATAATGTTTTGCAAAATAATAAAATAGACAAGAAATTTTTGCACGTTACTCAAAACTTTTGTAAAATAAATGTACGCCAGTATATTGCGGGCGTGGTTCAATGGTAGAACGGAAGCTTCCCAAGCTTTAGACGAGGGTTCGATTCCCTTCGCCCGCTTTTAAAGGATTTTATGGAAAACGAAAACTTTGATTTAGATCAAAAACCTGCCGCCGCTAATAAAGATTTGTGGCTTTTCCTCATCATTATTGATATCGTCTGTTTGTGTGTGTTCGGATTTTTCTTATATAAAAATTTGTCTGCCCGTTTCTTTTCCCCGGCGGAAGGGGCTTTGGCCGCTTTACCGGCCCAAGAAGAATTGGCAGAGGCCGATGCACAAAAAGATTTAAGCTTAGAAGAAGAAGTGGTTTCCGCTGTAAAAGAGCAGGAGGCCCCCGTCAATAATCCGGCTAAAGAACCGGCCGAAGAAGACCCGGTGGTTAAAGAAGCGCCTGCCGTTGCGCCAGCCCCGGCTAAAGAACAAAAAGTAAGTGTAATTGTGAAAGAAAACCCCAAAAGCGACAAGTACCGCCGGGTAACTTTCCGTTACTACGGGGAAGGAAAGAAAGTATCCATTGTAAGCGGTTTTACCATGGCTAAGCCCCAGGCGCTGCGCAAGAAAAAAGATTATTGGGAAACGACTCTTTCCATCGCTCCCGGCCGTTACCGCTTCTTGTATATTGTAGACGGCGTAAATACGCCGGATCCATACAGCCCGGAAGAAGACGGACGCAGCGTGGTTGTAGTAGAATAAATTTTAGTTATATGACAAACACCCCGGTAAAATTTACCCGGGTGTTTTTTGTTGGCGCAAGAGATGTGCCGGGGTATTTGGGCTATTTTCATTGGGGGCGGATTACCTTTTTATAACAATTGCGTAAACGGATATTGCCAAAATTTAAAAGTGCGTAATGGGCATTACCGCGCCTGTCCGCCCGGACCTTTTGCAAAGACCGCCGGGGATAGTATAAACTGGTGTTTACCCGCAAGAGGCGGACTCTCCTCGCAACGTCTTAGGATTTCTTTCCTGTTTGGACGATTACAAACGGAATTATAAGGTCTTTATTAAAATAAAACCGGCCGCGCGGGAAATCAGCGGCCGGCAATCATAATGAGGTTAGTCTGATTATCTTTCTTTGGTGGGGCGCTCGGCCAACCCGGTGATATGCGCTTTAAAACTGCGGCGCAGGTCAGCCAGGTCCTTGCGGTTGGTGGCTATAAAGCAGAAACCGGCTTTGCCGTCTTTCACGCCCGAAGTCAACACCACCCCACCGCGGAATGTTACGCCCGCGTTTATTTTTTCCAGTTCATCAATTACTTTTTTAGTGGTCCAATCAGGGGAAAAGCGCATTTTGGTATCTAAATAAAAATGCAGTTCTTTGCGGTTTATGCCGTATACGGTGGAAGCCAGCCTTAAGCACAAGCCAAACCCGTTATAGCGGGAGTTACACTCCAGCGCGCGCAGTTTAAGTTCCCCGTCTTTTTGGCGGATAGCCCAGTCAAAGTTAATTTGTCCGCGCACGCCTTTGCCATAGTAATAGCTGGCCAGCATGAGGGATTTTTCCCGTATTTCCTCCAGCAGTTTTTTGGGCAGGCGGGAAAAGGGGAAAGAACAGCCTTCCCACGCTTCTTTATGGATAATTTGGCTGTCTATGCCTACAAAAGATATTTCATCATCTTTTAATATGCATAAAGAACCCAGCGTTTTGTATATTTCTTTAAAACGCTCCAAATAAAAGTCAGACTCTTTGTGATACAGTTTAATAAGCGGCAGCAAATCAGCCAGTTTGCCTTTTACATTGCCGTACCCGCCGGCGGAAAACGGCCGGCGCAGCAGGTATGTTTCCCGCGGGTCCAGCAAGGCCAAAACGCGCGGCATTTTATTCATGCCGGCTTCGTACACGGGGGCGATGGTGGTAATATTGAATTTTTTACATAACTCTTTAAATACCAGTTTGTTATTGGCTTCCTGTACGGCAATGGAGTTGTTGAGCAGGGTGTTTTCACACTGCCAGCTGAGGTGCGCAAATTCTTTGGTATACATCAGCGGGATGATGACATACCCTATGCTGCACAGCTTGCGCAGCTTGGAAATTAAGTGTTCATCGCGCGAAACGGCGGATATTAAACTTTCGTCTTCTTTTTGTTCCCGGGGCATAAACATCCAGTTTTTATGCTCCAATTTTTTGATACGCGCCATGTAATTTACAAACGCTTTATCCGGTTCTGTTAAGGGGGATACTACGCAAAAATCCCCCGGTTTTAACAGTTGGATGTATTTAAGGGAATGGCTTTTTAAAGCGTCCAGCGCTTTGCTTTTAAAGACAAAGTCGTCCAAGTTTAAAATCCAAACTTTATTAGGCATAGAATTTACCGTTGCACACCGGGCAGAAACTTTTTACGGAGACGATGTCGTCTTTATCGGAAGATTTTAACCCGCAAACCACAAAGTCAAACCCGTATTCTTTAAGCAAAGCGGCCACGCGCTTAATGCTTTCCAGTTTTACTTCGTGTTTTAAGGCGTAGTAGGTGGTTTCCGTTTGGTTGGGCAGAAGCTGCCTGTCATCATGCAGGTAATTTTCTTTTAATTTAGAAAAGAAGTCCTGTCCAAATTTTTCCACAATATTTTTGGCTATCGTGTAATCATACAGCAGGTAAGAAAACATGACGCGTTTTAACCCCGCTTCTTTGAGAGAAGCCAAAAACGGGCGCAATACTTCTTCGGTATCTTCCACGCCGGCAATCAGCGGGTCCATATGCACGGTAACCAGTGCGCCCGCCTGTTGGGCCTGGGCGGCGCGGCGGATGCGTTCCTCCCGTGGGGGGACGTTTGTTTCCATGCAAATAGCCGCTTGGGGTTTAATTGCCGCGCTGTAAGAAAATTTAGCCGGGTATTTGCGTATTAAATCCATAATGGCGTCGTTCGGCACGCCTTTGGTGGTAATAATGATGCGTTTGATTTGCGGATGAGTAGCCAGCAGGGTAAGTACGTCCAAAGAATAGCCGTCATCCACAAATTTTTTACAGAAAATATCCGTATAGCGGGAAAGCTTAATGGTGTGTATCTTTGGGTCCGCTTCTATTTCTTTTTTCATGGCGGCCAGCGCTTCTTGGCGTGGCATGCCTATTTGCGGGTCCGTAAATGGGCAATGCAAATCCGCCAGGCGGGTGGTTACATCGCTTCTGCCTTTGGCATAGCAATAAACGCAGTCATGCTGACATCCGGTAAACGGTTCTAAATAGTGGTAATTTCCATACCAGCAAGTACCTAAACAACCGGGTACAAAAAAGTGGGTTTTTAGGGGGGAGTTTGTGTTGTTTGTGTTCATACTTCTTATATTATATAAAATTACGACGGAGTATAGACGAGGATTTTAGCGGGGCAAGTCTATATCCAGCACGGGGTGGTTGTTTTGCCAGCCGGTTTTGTCAAAGTGCCACCATTCGGTGCGGGTGTAGGTGAATCCGGCGCGGGTCATAATTTTTTTAAGGGTTTCCCGGCGGGTTAAAATGTCTTTGGGCAGGTTATAAAAATCCATATGGGCGCGTTGGGTAAAGTTGTCAAACTCCGTTGGCATGGGAAGGGGGTTGCCGTCAAAATCGCACGGGGTTAAATCCACCGCCATGCCCCGGTTATGGCGGGAGCCTTTTGCCGGCGGGGCCACATAGCTGGCGTTTGGTACGGCCTGCCACAGCTTTTTCTGGGCGGAAAGCGGGCGGTAACAATCCCACAGACAAAAAGTAAAAGGTTCTTTTTCTTGGGAGGCCAGTTCCACGGCTTTTAACAGCGCCTCTGCCGCGTCTTTGTGAAGGTAGCAGCGGGGGGAGTCGTAAATTTTTTTCTTGGTAAAATTATTTGGGGTGGCGTAGCGTATATCAAAAAACAAAGGCGCGCCCAGGGTTTCCACGTCCACCAGGCCGGCTTGCTCCAGTTTTTTTTCCAAAGCCGTTTGGGCGTTTAATCCAGCGTACGCTAAACAGAAAATAAGGGTTAACATCCACGCTTTTTTCATTATTTTTAGTATATAAAATTTTACGTTGCGCCTAAAAACAGGTACAATACAATATATGGCTGAAAAACACTTTAAAAGCGGTTTTGCCGTACTGGCCGGCCTGCCCAATGCCGGTAAATCCACCCTGCTTAATAAATTGGCGGGGGGGCTTTTGTCCCCGGTTACCAGCAAGCCCCAAACCACGCGCCAAAATATTTTGGCTATCAGCGAGGAGGATAATTACCAGGTGGTATTTGTGGATACCCCCGGTTTTTTGCAGCCGCGCTATAAATTACAGCAAACCATGGTAAACGCGGTGGACCGCGCCGTGGGGGAAGAAGCCGATTTGGTGGTATTTATGCTGGACGCCGCCGCCCCGTATGATTTAAACGCCGGGCTGGTGGAAAAATTAAAAAAAGTATTTTGCCCCATTTTTTTAGTTATTAACAAAACGGATTTAGTGCCGGACGACTCCCGCCTGAAAGAATTGGAGGACTCCGCCCGCAAAGATTTGCCCGTTTCTCGCGCGTTTTGCATATCCGCCGCACAAGGCAAAGGCGTGGATGAATTAAAACAAGCCGTTATTGAGGCTATGCCCGTCAGCCCGGCGTATTTCCCGCCCGGGCAGTGGACGGACCGCTGGGAGCGTTTTTACGCGGCGGAGTTTATACGGGAACAAATTTTTCTGCTGTATAAAAAAGAAATTCCTTACAGTACTTATGTAGAAGTGGAAAAATTTACCGAAGATTTGGGCGATAAAAACTATATCCGCGCCATTATTCACGTGGAGCGGGAAAGCCAAAAGCCCATTATTATCGGCAAAGGCGGCGCGGCGATTGCGCAGCTTCGCAAGAGTGCGCAAAAACGCATAGAGGAATTCTTAGGCCGCAAGTACCGCTTGGAACTGACCGTAACCGTTACGCCGGATTGGCGCAACAATACGCAAATGCTGGAGCGTTTTGGCTACATTGTAAAATAACTCAGTTTTTGATTGAATTTGCCCCGCCCCTTTTATGGGCGGGGCTTTTTTGTGTATAGAACAACCCGCACTGGGATGGAAATTAAAAATTTGTTTGACTGAGCGTGCGTATTAAGGAAAATTTTTGTTGCCTGGTTAAATCTTTATCATGTTTGGCCTGTCGTAAATTTAAAAGGGCTTGCTTTGTTTTTTTTTTGATAAATTGGGTTAGAAATCAAATTTAGTCACAAAAAGAGGGAAAAAATGAAAAACGGCAATGCAAGGTTTTTAAACGGGTTTACGCTGATAGAGCTTTTAGTGGTGGTGTTAATTATAGGTATATTAGCGGCGGTGGCGCTTCCGCAATATGAAAGGGCGGTGTTTAAAAGTCGCTACTCGGCTATGATTCCGCTGATAAAAACATTGGCTGCTGCACAGGAAAGTTATTTTATGGCAAATGGGCACTATACCACGGATTTTGCCGATTTGGATGTAGAAATTCCATCTTCTTTTACTCCTACTTCTAAAACGTATGCGTCTTTTGGAGGTTCCGTTTATGCCAATGCCGATGAGAGTATTTATGTAGGTATGGCCATGGACAATGCTAATATAATGGGCGTGCAATTTTTTTTCCCTGAAAAACATGTAGGCTATCGTATTGCCTTTCAAAACGGACAGATTTGGTTTGGAGATGTAAAAAAAGGAGAGAATTATTGTATAGAAATGAACTTGGCTTGGAACAAATATTGTTCTTGGCTGACAAACTCGCCAACGGCGGTGGTTTTAAACTGGTGGGGGCGTTGGTATCCTATAAGTTAACTAATAGGTATCATAAGAAATAAGGTTCTATTGAATTTTTTATCAAAAAAACCCCGCTTGAAAGCGGGGTTTTTTGCGTTTGGACAAACTTATTTCACGCGGCCGGCGGAACCGAATACGTTCTCGTTCTTTTCGGCGTACATTTTAATTAATTCTTCGCGGGCCGGGCCCAAGTATTTGCGCGGGTCAAATTCGGCCGGTTTGGTGGCGAATACTTTGCGGATGGTGGCGGTCATTACCAAGCGGCCGTCGCTGTCCACATTGATTTTGCACACGGCGGATTTGGCGGCCTTGCGCAGTTGTTCTTCCGGAATACCGGCGGTGTCTTCCAATTTGCCGCCGTATTCGTTAATTTGTTTAACGGCCCATTGCGGTACGCTGGAAGAACCGTGCAGCACAATCGGGAAACCGGGCAAGCGTTTGGAAACTTCTTCCAAGATGTCAAAGCGCAGCTCGGGCAGTTTTTCGCCGGGTTTTACTTTAAATTTATAAGCCCCGTGGGAAGTGCCGATGGAAATAGCCAAGGAGTCTACCCCCGTGCGTTTTACGAAATCTTCCACTTGGGCAGGGTCCGTATAGGTGTGGTGTTCGGCGGAAACTTCGTCTTCAATACCGGCCAGAACGCCCAATTCGCCTTCTACGGTTACATCATGCTGGTGGGCATAGTCCACCACTTTTTTGGTAAGGGCTACGTTTTCTTCATACGGCAGGTGGGAACCGTCAATCATTACGGAAGAGAAACCATTGTCAATGCAGTCTTTGCACAATTCAAAGGAATCACCGTGGTCCAGGTGCAAGCAGAGAGGTACCGGCTTGCCGATTTCTTTCATCATTTCCACCGCGCCGCGGGCCATCCAGCGCAGCAAAGTGGCGTTGGCGTATTGGCGGGCGCCTTTGGAAACCTGCAAAATCACCGGGGAGCCGGTTTGCACGCAGGCGGTAACGATAGCCTGCAATTGTTCCATATTGTTAAAGTTATAAGCCGGAATGGCGTAACCGCCGGCCATAGCGTCTTTGAACATCTGTCTGGTGTTTACCAGACCGAGGTCTTTGTAAGAAACAGTCATTGAACAGCCTCCTAAAATAAATTCTGTCCCCATTATTTTACAATTTTTGTTCCGTCTTGTGGCAATGGAATAAGCGGGAAAACAGCCGCGCCGGCCCTTAATCCTGTGAATTGCTTGCCAAAAAGTGTTTTTGTGAGTATAATGTAAATACCTTTATTGCCGGATTTCAGGGATAAAAATGGATTTTTCTATTCTAAAAACACTTACTTCTTTGCCTGGTATTTCCGGGCGGGAAAGCGCCGTACGCCAATATGTGCAGCAGCAGGTTGCCCCATATGCAGACGACGTAAAAACAGACCCTTTGGGCAACCTGATTGTTTATAAAAAGGGTTCCTCTTCCAAAAATTTACTTTTGGCCGCCCATATGGACGAAGTGGGCCTGATGGTCCACTATGTGGGGGCGGACGGATTTTTGCGCTTTGTGGTGGTGGGCGGCATTGACCCGCGCACCCTGCTTGCCCAACGCGTTACCGTGCATACGGCCGGCGGGCCGTTGGCGGGGGTAATCGGCACGCGCCCCGCCCATGTAACTACCGAGGCGGACCGCGGCAAAGCCGTGCCCGTAAAAGATTTGTTTATAGATGTGGGCCTTAGCGGGGCGGAAGCCAAAACCCGCGTACAGCCGGGGGATTTTGTTACCCTTCGCCGGGAGTATGAGGAATTCGGTTCCGGCTTTATTACCGCCAAATCACTGGATAACCGCTCCGGCGTGTTTGTGTTGCTGGAATTTTTAAAAGAAATCAAAAACCCGTTTTATAATATTTATGCCGTGTTTACCGTGCAGGAGGAAGTGGGCCTGCGCGGCGCCGTAACGGCGGCCTATGGGGTGGAGGCGGATGTGGCCCTGGCGGTAGACACTACCGGCGCGGCGGATATACCCGGCACGTCCCCGCAGGACTATATTACGGCTTTGGGGCAGGGGGTGGGCGTTACCGCGTTGGACGCGCGCACCATTACCCATGAAGGACTTTTTGAAAGTTTAAAACGGCTGTGCCTGGAAAAGCAAATCCGCTACCAGGTGCGCATTGCGCCGCGCGGCGGAAATGACGCCGGCGCTATCCATTTGTCCAAAACGGGGGTGGCCTGCTGTGCGCTGTCCATTCCCACCCGCTATATCCATTCCAATACGGAAGTGCAGTTTAAAGAGGATATAGAACAAACGTTGGCTTTGGTTTTAGCCGTCGCCCAAACAGAGTTGGCTTTATAGGAGATTTATGAAACCCTTTCCTTTGGCAAGCAAAAGAGCTGCTTATTATGAAGCAACCGATTATTTGCAGCAGTACCCGCTGGACGCCGCTTCCAAAGACGCCCTGGAATGCTTAGACACGGCCTACCGCGCCTTGGCGGCGGTTATGTTTAATTTTGTTCCTTCGTCCGGTCATGTGGGGGGGAGTATTTCCAGCGGCCGGTTTGTAAGCCACCTTATATATAAGGAAATGGCGTATGACCTTGCCTCCCCCAACCGCCCGGAGGCGGACATTATTTCCTACGCGGCCGGGCACAAGGCGCTGGGCATGTATGCGTTGTGGGCTCTGCGTGATGAATGCGCCCGCATTGCCAAGCCGGAATTATTGCCTAAAGACGTTAAAAACCGCCTGCGCTTGGAAGATTTACTGGGCTTTCGCCACAATAAAGTACAGGGTACGCCGCTTTTTGTTAAATTTCAGGCAAAGCCTTTAGGCGGCCACCCGGAGCCGTCCGTCCCGTTTGTGCGTGTAACCACCGGGGCCAGCGGCGTGGGGGACGGTTCCTCCGTAGGGCTGGCTATTGCCGCGGCGGATGTATATGGTGAAAACG
This sequence comes from uncultured bacterium, assembly GCA_949298795.1. Lineage (GTDB taxonomy): Bacteria > Elusimicrobiota > Elusimicrobia > Elusimicrobiales > Elusimicrobiaceae > Avelusimicrobium. The sequence goes on along the minus strand of CASFXV010000015.1, from coordinate 7,032 downwards.
GCCCCGTTGTGCATATCATAGAGGGGGAGGGCGGCCTTACCGCAGGGCGCGTAAGCGAGGCGTTGGCCACCGCCGCCACGGCGCAGATTAAAAACGCGGTGTTTCATTTGGATTGGAACGAAGCTTCCATAGAAACCAACCAGGTAACCGCCGACGGTAAAACCCCGGGCGATTACGTCCAGTGGGCCCCGTGTGAACTGTTTTATATTCACGATTTTAACGTTATTTTTGTGGCGGACGGTATGGACTTTGCCCAAATCCACGCCGCGCAGGAGCTGTTAAAAACTATTCCCAACCACCAGCCCACCGCCGTTGTATACCGCACGGTGAAAGGGTGGAAATACGGCCTGGAGGGCAAGGCGGCGCACGGGGCCGGGCATAAGTTTTGCTCGCCGGAGTTTTACGCGGCGTTGGCTGAGTTTGAAGAAAAATTTGGGGAAAAATTCCCCGCGTTTGAAGGGGATAAAACGCCAGAAAATATAGAAAAACACTATTGGGCGTTTTTGGAAACTTTCCGCCGCGGGCTGGAAAAACACCCCCAACTGTGCGCTTTGCTGGCCAAGCAGCTGCAAGAACGCCAGTCCGCGCTGGAGAACGCCGGCAGAAAAGAGCGCCCCGGCGCGCCGGACGCGCAGGTGCTTTTTACCGGGCAAGACCCTGAAAACGCCCCCGCCGCGTTTACCTTTACCCCCGGCGATTCCCACACCACCCGCGGCGTGTTGGGGGACGTGCTGGGCTATTTAAATAAAGAAAGCAACGGCGCGTTAATGGCCGCCTCGGCCGATTTGTACGGCTCTACCAACGCGGGCAACGCGGCCAAGCCGTTTGCGAAGGGATTTTTTAATGCGGTTTCCAACCCGCTTTCACGCAGTTTGGCGGCGGGCGGAATTTGTGAGGACGGCATGTCCGCCGTGTGCAGCGGCATCAGCGCGTTTGGCAAACACGCGGGGGTGGCGTCTTCTTACGGGGCGTTTGTTGCGTTTGAGCACGTAGCCGCCCGGTTATACGCCATTGGCTGCCAGGCCTTAAAAGAAGCCGGGCAGAAAACAAACAGTTTAATACTTTTTAACGGGCACGCCAGCCTGCCTACGGGCGAGGACGGCCCCACCCATGCGGACCCGCAGTCTTTGCAGCTCTTGCAGGATAATTTCCCGCAGGGGGCGTGCATTACCGCCACCCCGCTGGAAGTGGACGAAATTTGGCCGCTGGTTACCAAATCTTTGTCTTTGCGGCCGGCGGTGTTTGCTCCGTTTGTGGTGCGCCCCAGCCAAAAACTGGCTGACCGCGCCGCCTTGGGGATGGACCCCGCCTGCGCCTGTTTAAAAGGGGTTTATTATTTGCACCGCGCCAAACGGCCGGACGCCGGGGCCGTGTTTGTACAGGGTGCGGGCATAGGCAAAGTGGTGACGGACGGCGTACTGCCCCGCCTGAAAGAAGAAAATTTGGACGTAAATATTTTGTATGTATCCAGCCGGGAGTTGTTTGAACTCCTGCCGGAAGAAGAACGGGAAGTATTGGTTCCCGCCCGCCTGCGCCGCGTAGGCATGGGGCTTACGGATTTTACCCTGCCCACCATGCACGCCTGGCTGCTGAGCGAAAAGGGCCGCCGCCATACCTTATATCCGTTTAAACACAGCGGATATTTGGGCAGCGCCGGCGCCGCCAATATTTATAAAGAAGCCGGCATGGACGCCGCAGGCGTAATTGCCGCTATAAAAGCGTACATGAACGACTTGGAGAGCTCCGCCTGGTAATACCGGCGGCAGAGGAGAACACAATGGCAGAAGAAAAACCTTATTTAACCGGAAGAACTTATCTTTTTAAACTCCCGAAAGGAAAAGATTTGCTGGAAACCCTGGCGGATTTTTGCCACGACAACCAGGTAAAATGCGGCATTGTCAGCGTGATAGGTTCGGTGGAGAACGCCACTTTGGGCTGGTATGACCAAACCAAAAAACGCTACGAAAAAACCATCATCAACGCGCAGATGGAATTATTAAGCCTGACGGGCAACATCAGCATTCAAGACAACCGCCCCCAGGTGCATGCCCACGCCATGCTGACGGGGAAAGATTACAACGTAATCGGCGGGCATTTATTCCCCGGCACTAAAATTTACGTGTGCGAGGCCTACATTCAGGAAATGGTGGGCGAACCGAAAGTGCGCCGTACGGATAAAGTAACAAAGCTTTCTCTGTGGGCGTAACAAGTTTGGAAAACTTGCTTAAAAATCCCGCGTGTCAAACGCGGGATTTTTTGTTGATGGGTAAAAAATGGAGTTTTTTGTTAGGATAAACTAAAACGGGTTTTACGACGGAGAAAAAGCATTTTGCGCCTTTTTAAAATAAAGTTTTTATTAAAGGGATAAATAGAATACCAGTTATGGGAAAGCTTGTCAAGCTTAAAAAAAAATAAATTTGCAAACGGTATGGAAATTAATTTAAATGAAAGAGTAGGGTAGTTTAAAAAATACTTAAGGAGGATGTAGCTAAATGAAGAAACTACTGGGCTTGTTTTTAGCCTTGGCAATGTCTTTCCCGGCTGGGGCTGCCATTGTAGACAATGTAGAAGCGATTGGCCGCATTGATGTAATCGGTGCGGACGCCAACAGAACCCCTGTGGGTTATCCGACGGCCGCTTCCCGCGTAATGGCGGGCCTGTCTGCGGACTTGACCGAAGACGTAAAAGCCAATGTGCTGTTTACGTATGCCACTGAGGACGGGTGGGACGGCGCTTTAAGTGGCAACACGCTCAACGGCTATCAGGATAGCGTTTATTTGTCTGCAGCCAATGTGGTGTTGTCTAACCTGTTTGACTGCTTTGAGTTGACCCTCGGCCGCCAATTCTACGGCGACGAAGACAGCATGACCATGTACTTTGGCCCCAAGAGCGGCTATATGGTAGCTACGATACAGAGACCTATGAGCTTGGAAGCCGCCAAACTGACCTATGCCGATGATTTTAAGAGCGTAACCGTATTGGCTGGTAAAACCTCGGATGATGAGTGGGCTCCGATTAGCTCTTATAACATTTATGGCGCGGACATCCGCTTAAACTTAACGGACGCCATGAAAGCCCAAGTATACGGCTACGCGTTGAAAGAAAGCTCCGCCGACCCGGAATATACCGGCTTTTACGGCGCTAAACTTTCTTACCTGCCGGAAGCTTTTGGCTTAAGCCTGGAAGCTGCCCGCGGTCATGAAGGCAACCGCCTGATAAAAGAAGGCGCGGATGCTCCGTATTTTGTAAAGTTAGACGCTTCTTTAAATATGGACGCGTTTACTCCTCGCGCGGCTTTCTTGTATCAAAAAGGCATGGTATCTGGTTTTAGCACCTATGCGCCTGGTTTAGTGGCCGGTAAATACTTAACGGCGGAGTTGAACTATGGCGGCGTAATTGCAGATGCCCGCATCTTCAACGTGGGTATGGACTATAACTGGAAGAAAATGAAATTTGCGGTGGACGGCTTTGCCTTCCAAGACCGCACTGCCCAGTCCGCCGCCACGTTGGAAGCCGATTTGACCGCCACCTACCAGCATAACGAAAGCGTAGAGCTGTTTGCCGGTGTTGGTTACGCCAAATTGGGCGGCGACTTGAAAGAGCAGAATGAGGCCCAAGATGCTACCGTCTATCAACTTGGTACCACCATCCGCTTCTAATCTGTTTTAACGCAGATAAAACCCCGCCCGAAAGGCGGGGTTTTTTATGTGATAACATTCTCCCATCAATTGCCGGGGGGAATATTTATGGCGGTTAGCATTTCCCTCAAGCCGCCTGGGCCTCTTCCCCCAGCGTAACAGGGGCTTGTTGGGCGTATGATTAGCATTATTTCCCGCCGCGCCCGGGGCTATTTTTTTACCCATAACCGCCAAGGGGGGAGGCCTGGTGCCTCTGCCCGGTATCCTATATTCCCCGGCACCAGTTTGACGGTTTTGAGCGTCTGCGGCCGCAAACCTCTGCGGTATCCTATATTCCCCGGCACTAGCCAAAGAAAGGGAGAGAAATCCTCGTTCCCACTGCCGTAAAGATAAAGAAAAGGGGTTTGTTTTTAACAGTTTTTGTACTAAAAACCACACATACACCACCTACAAGCCACCCCCTTTAATTAACGGTATTTCCCCCGGCAAAAGCGGCCACACTTCCTTTTATACAGGCAAGTGTTTTGCGTTCATAAACTTGTGCCCGCTAACCCCGGTTGCCGGCAAGCTAAACAAGCATTTTAAACCGTATTTAGCTGTATAGTTTAATCCGTATAACGGTTTAGCAAACCGTTGCTTTCGGCCTCTTCAGCCACCTCTCCAAAATTTGTTTACTTTAGGAGAAAAGAGGGGTAGGCAGGCCAGCGTTCCCGCCGCGCAAAAATAGGCGGCGGAGATAAGCAAAGATATCGTTCGGGTGTGCGTTTTAGGGTATGTATACGGCTTAATTTATAAAGCGTGTTTGCGGGCTTTGCTTTGAGAAGGACGGGGGAAAACGCTTATTTATCTTTATATTTGAAAAAAACTTAAATAATCATAAATATAGCTAATTATTAATTAAAACAAGTTATATTAGGGGAAATCTTCCAAAAGGTACAATAAATACATGAAATACGGCCGTTTGTTGTTATGGGGCGCGTTGGTATGCGCCTGTTTTTTTGTGCCCGTAAACCTTTTTGCCCAAGATAGCGGTTTTAACGGCGCTCAATCTTGGCAGGCAAACCGGATAGAAGCCGGGGTGGGCGGTTATTATCAGTTTACTAAGTTACAAAGTGCTAACCACAAAACCCTGCTTATAGATAACGACCGCGGCCTAAATGCTTACGCCGGTGTTTGGCTTACCCCGTGGCTGATGATGGGGGGAGAATACAGCCAATCTTTCACCCGGCCGGAAAAAGCCACACTGCATGATTTAGATTTAAAAGAGGCGGGGGGAATGATAAAAATAAATCTTACGCCGGATACTTTTCCCCGCCAATATATTATACTGGGTACTGGTTATAAATGCTGGGGATATACTCCCTATCTAGGCGAAAAGCAGACAGGGCATACCCCTTATTACCGCTTTGCTTTTGGAACGGAGGGGGAGTTTTGGGATTTTTTGATAATAGGGGCCCAATGGCGGGCAAGTTATGTGCCAAGCAAGGAGATGGGGCTGTATATGGTAAGAGCCTCCAAGTGGGAAAACACCCTATTGTTTTATATGTCCTTACGTCTTTAAATGCCGTAATAAGCGCTTTTGTAGACCTGGGCCCGGCTCTAAGATGGCATATGTTGATAATGGATACTTTTAATGCTGGCATTATGACTGTTGGCCGCCGGCGCGCAAATAAAGGGGGGAGGAAAAGTGTTTCCTCCCCCTTTAGCATATCTGTTTATTATTTATGCAGTTTCTCCCCCTATCCTCTCTCATGCCAGCCGGGCAGCGGCGTACGTTGCGCTATGCGCGCGCGGTTAATTCCTAATGTCAGCGTCATGTCAGTTAGGTGCAAAAATGGGCGCGCGCTAAAACGGTAACTTCCTGCGTTTATTTTGGCACTAAAAGACACTAAACCCACTGCCTGCTTCCTGTATTTTTATTATCTTTTTAGTGGAGGTTTGCCCCCTCTATTTTAGGGCTAACCTGGAATGCGTTAAGGAGCCGGACAGCCTGCTTTGTATTTTGGGGTTTACTTTGCTATCTTGTTTTTGTCTAAAAGCCGCCTTTTTATTAAAGGCGGCCTTTGTTTTTTGAAAAAGCAGTAAAGATATGATTTTTATAATAAATATTGTGATTTTAAATATACTTAAAATATAAGTATATTTTTTTAAACCACTTAAAATGCGTTATTTTAAAAGGGGGGGTATATCTATATACCCCCAAATTTAATTTGGGGCGATTTTTAAAATCAACAGACTTATGCAAAAATGAAATCAAATTTGTGTTTATAAACAATAGGACATATTGCCTTGAATAATCAAAAGAAGTGTTATTTTTGAATTTTTATGATTTAAAAAATGGGGAAAAATTGCAGGCTAGTACGTAAATTAATAGCTAAAAATACCTTGCCAATGAGTAAATATCTGGGTGTTTTTAATGTTTATATTGCCTGCTGAAAGTGCTAAAAAAATATATCTATAAAATATATAAGATATGTATAAAAATATTTTATATTTAAAGTATAAATAAATTTTTTTTAATAATCATTATATGTTTGTTTTGGAGCCTTTTTACAGGTCATTAAGTTAACATAATAAAAATTATCGTTAGTTAAATGGATTTGACAAATACTCCCCCTTTCAATTATTTTTATACCCTAGTACTCCACACAAATTATGCTGGCTTGTTAATTTGTAATTTTTTCTTATTTTTAAATATTTTTAGCCTACAAGAAGGGAATTTAAATCTAATTTGATGAATTAGATTTTAATGATTTGAATAAATAGGGGAAATAAAGGGGCTTGGAAATGGGGTTACAAACAATAGCAGCTTATACACAAAATAAATTTTTATATATCCCCCCTTATTTTGTGCAATAAAAGGTATTTTATAGGTCTTCCGCTATTTTCTCTGCCAGTACAATCGCGCGGGCAAACCCTTCGCTGGATAGTTTATAGGCCCGGCTGCGTTTACTGCCGGCCGATTCTACGCTTCCTGCCCGCATTTCAGAAAGTAAAAGCCGGTCCAGCCTTCCCTCCCCATAGCCGGACTTGCGTAACGATTTGGATAAATGCAGGGCGCTGTATTCATTCTCTTTGCGCAGCACGCGGGCGGCGGCTATCAATACCAGGGCGGCTGTTTGCGGGGTAAGCAGGCGGCTTTTGCGGCGCAGCACCAAGGCGCCCTCTTCTACCTTAAACAGCTTTTCCCATAAAGAGGTACCCCCAGCAGCCGGCTGGCTGTTATGTGTGGAGGCGCTTATTAGGCCAGTAAGGGCGGTATTTGGCTGCTGCCCGGGTATATGACCGTTTGGCGGGATAGAAGCTTCTTGAGCGGAATATAAAGGATAGGTGGGGCGTTGCCGGAATTGTTGAGCGGGGACATCTTGCCGCGGCATATGGTGAATGGCGGGCG
>CASFXV010000014.1 GCA_949298795.1 uncultured bacterium | reverse complement strand
ATGACAGGTAGTGGAAACTACTTAAAGTAGTAGCTAGTAGAGTGAGGGCTATGCCCGTATTGTGAAAAACCCCCGGCTACGCCGGGGGATATTTATTTTTATCCATGCATAAAAACAGGCTTTTACCGGCGGGGCCATTAAATTATTTGATTTTTTCCTATTAACCATTATAGTAAGACTAGGGAGAAGGTCTATGAAAAAGTTAGTTTGGCTTTTTTTATTATTAGTATGCAGCGCGGCTTACGCAAAGGCCCCTTTTGGTTTGTTGACTAATGTAGAAAACCCAGGGGACAGTTCTCCCGCGCGTTTGCTGCGTAAAATAATAAGCGGAGAAAGAATCTGCGTGCAGGTGGATAACAGCTTAGAGCCGGGCAACAACGCTCCTTATTTAGAGATGATCAAGCAAGGCTATAATGAGTGGTTTTCACACACGCTGAAAGCCATTGAAGATGCCGGCCGGCAGGAGGAATTTGCCGATTTGCTGCCTTATTTAAAACAAGGCGTTCAAGTAAAAGAGGCGGGGGTTGATTGCAGCGGGGCGGATTTGGTGGTATATGTGCAATCTCTTAGGGAGGTGCGTGCTAATTGTAAAGGGCCGGCTATATCTTGTGTATTAATGCTTCAGGACCCGATGTTGATGTTTTTTTATCCTTTTGAAGGGGTCAAAAGCTGGTTGGTGGGGGGAAAACAAAACATTATTTCGCATGAGTTAGGGCATACCTTGGGTATGGCGGATCAGTACAAATACGGGCGTAATAACTCGCACGAAATATATCATACCCCGGATATCAAGCAAAGTATCATGCGGGAAGGCAGCCCTTTGACTAAATTTGGGTGCGATGACGTAGACGGATTTATTAATTTATTGGATGTAAGCGTATTTTTTAATCACCGCGGCGGTAAACAAGGCTGGCGCAGCTTTTGCAAAAGCCGCAGTTACTCTTATGTAAACGGCCGGCCGGTGGTAAACGCCAAGTATGTGGTGAATCTTTTAAGCAACGGAGGAAAGGCGGCTTCATTAAATATTTTTAATCCAAAAGGGGAGTTGGTGCATAAGAAAAAGTTTTCTTTTGAAAACAGCAAACAGCCTTATAAATTGGATATTCCTTTCCAAGCAGTACGGGGTGAAAAGGATAAGGACGGACGCGTTATTTATGAAAGTAACGCCCGCGGGGAAAAACGTTTTTGTTCTTATACGTATGAGCGCACTTCCTGTATTATCATAAAAGGAGATAATATATTGTTGGAATACATGAAAGTATTAAAGAGAAAAAATATTCAGCAGACCCTTATTAGATATTATGGGCCGGATGGGAAACTTTCTGCGATTACTTTTGAAAAATTTAATAAAGAAGGGCGCCTGTCATTTTCCAACGGAGAGGATGAAAAAGTGTTTTGGGTTTCCGGCCGAGGGAAAGTGTCTGAGAGAAAGAAATCGGCCAGTCCGTCCACGGCCGTAGCATTGACTGCCGCGTTTGGTACTAATTTGCAGCATAAGGCAGAACAGCAGAAACAGAAAGCGGAGGAAAAATATTTTCAGCGGGTATATGATTTTTATTTAAAATAACCCGTAATGTTTCCCGGGGGATTTTCCCCCGGGTTTTTTATAAATACTCCGCGCAATAAACCCCGGGCCTACGCTTGGGGTTTGATATGTAACAGTTTGGTTTATATGGCGTAATATATGCTATGGCCGGAAGGGTTGGTTGCGGTTAAAAAAGGCATTTGTAAGCTTTGCGTAAAAATCCCCGCCGTACGGGCGGGGATTTTGTTGCGTTACGCGTCTTGATAATCTTTAAGCATTTTGGTGCGGCTGGGGTGGCGCAGCTTGCGTATGGCCTTGGCTTCTATTTGGCGCACGCGCTCGCGCGTTACGTTAAACATTTTGCCCACTTCTTCCAGCGTGCGGGGGTAACCGGAGTCTATCCCAAAACGCAGGCTGATGATTTTGGCCTCACGTTCAGACAAAGTGGCCAGTACTTCCGCCACTTCTTGTTTGCGCAGAAAATCTACCGCCGATGTGGTGGGGTTGGGCCCCGTCTTATCTTCAATAAAATCTTCCAGGTTGGAGTCTTCGTCCTCCCCGATAGGGGTGGATAGGGAAATGGGGTCCTGCATGATTTTTAACACGCTTTTTACCTTTTCCACAGACAGGCGGAGCGTTTTGGAATAATCTTCCAAGGTGGGTTCGCGCCCGTGTTCCTGGCGGAATTTATTGGTTACTTTGGTTAGTTTGGAAACCAGCTCTTTCATGTGTACCGGAATGCGGATGGTGTTTGCCTGGTCCGCAATGGCGCGGTTAATGCTTTGGCGTATCCACCAAGTGGCGTAGGTGGAAAATTTAAACCCGCGTTTGTATTCAAACTTTTCCACGGCTTTCATTAAACCTAAGCCGCCTTCTTGAATTAAGTCAGAAAGTTCCAAATTGGAGTTAACGTGTTTTTTGGCAATGGATACCACCAAGCGCAGGTTGGCTTTAATCAGTTTTAATTTGTCCTGCAAAATCATGTCTTCAAAAAAGATGATGCGGTCATTAAATGCCAAAAATTCTTTTTCCGTCATGGGCAGCAAATCCACCATTTGGGTATGGCGGCGGCGAACGCTTTCTATGTTATCCAGCGCGCGCTGCAATTCTTCCAGCGTAAATTTAGTGGATTTTTTAAATTCTTTTTCCGTTATTTTCCCGGAAGTAAATTTATTTACCAGCTTTTTAACTTCCGCGTACGGGCCAAAGTATTCATCAAAACGCTGCATATCGTTGCGGGTTTCGGTCAATCGGTCCGCCAGGTTTTTGATTTTGTTGGTCAAGCGTTTGATTTTATTTTGGTTTAAATTTAATTTGGTAATGGTGGTTACCACTTCTTTTTGTTTGGCTTCCAAAAGTTCAATGTTTTTATTGCGTTTCTTTTCGGTTAAATTACCGTCGCGCAGTTCTTTCATTAATTTGGTGATTTCTTGTTCCCGTTTGCCGATGAACGTGGCCGCGTCTTTTAATTTTTTGCGCATGTTGTTTAATTCGCGCGTGGTGCGTTTGCCGCGGGGCATAAGTTCTTTGGTAGTCATTTCCTCTTGGTCTACCAATTCTTCCCAGTTGCAAATTTCACGCATGGTGATGGGGGACTCCAGCACCAGTTTGCGCAGTTCTTTTTCACGTTCGCGGATATTGCGGGCCAGCGTAATTTCTTCATCGCGTGACAGGAGGGGCACTTTCCCCATTTCAGACAGGTACATGCGGATGGAATTGGAAATATCCGGGCTGGAGGACCACTCCTCGCTGTAGGCTTCTTTATCCGCCATGGAAACTTCTTTAAATTTCTTTTGGTCTAAAATTTGCACGCCTTCTTCGCTCAGCGCGTCACGGATGTCGTCGCTGTCTTCGGCGCTCAGGTCAGCCTCGGCCATGGAGCGGTTCAAATCTTCCAAAGAAAGAACCCCGCTCTCTTTCCCCTCTTCAATCAAGTCTTTTAAGGCTTTGTTTGCGTTTGCCATAGTTTCGCTTTCCCTCTAATTAGTTTTTAACTTTTTTTGCAACTGCATATACAACTGCACCATATCCGGCGGCACATTGCCCGCGCCCAGCGTTTTCATTTTATGCTGGAGGGCGGCCAGTTGTTTCTGCAGGCCGGCTTTTGCTATTTTTGCGGCGCACTCCGCAATGTCGCGCTCGGGTGAAAAATCCCGCGGAATTTCCGTCAGGGATAATTTAATTATCTCATTTTTCAGCCCGGGGGCGTTTTGAATCGTTTGCTCTGTCACAGAGCCGGACGCCGGGTTCTCCCGGTAGGCTTTTTGCAGGGCGGCAAAAAGCTCCCACATGCGGGCGTCTTCAAAATCGTTCTTAGTTAAATATTCGCAGGACTTGGCATATAGCGGATAACGCAGCAGCCAGGCAATTAAATCCGCCTCCGCCGGGTTGTTGGCGGGTGTCGGCGTAGGCCTTGCTTTGGCGGCGGGTTTTACCCCATATTTGGGCGGAGCCGTTTTTTGGTGCATCCGCTCTATAACCAAGGTTTCATCCACCCCAGTTTGTTCCGCTACGTATTTAATCCATTCCCGCCGGACGATTTCGTCCGGCTGTTTGGCTATTGTTTCCACCAATTCCGAAACGACAGCCGTTTTGTCCTGCGCTTTTAACGGCTGCCCATACAAGTCCAGCTGCAGCCGGGTATGAAATTCAATTAAATCTTGCGCGCCGTCCAGCACTTTTTCAAACGCTTCTTTGCCGTATTTGGCAATGTATTCGTCCGGGTCCAGCCCTTCGGGCAAGGCGGCCACTTTTACAAAAAGCCCGTTTTCAATCAGTATCAAAGCCCCGCGCAAAGCCGCGCGTATGCCGGCGGCGTCCGGGTCAAACAAAACGATTACGTTTTCACTGTATCGTTTCAGCAGTTTGGCGTGATCAGCCGTTAAGCTGGTTCCCAGCGGGGCCACCGTGTTTTGCACGCCCGCCTGGTGGCAGGCGATGACGTCCATATAGCCTTCCAAAAGTACGGCCCGCCCTTGTTGGCGTATGGCCGGCCCCGCGAAGTTAAGCCCGTATAAAATGCGGCTTTTGGAAAATAAAATAGTATCCGGGGAGTTTAAATATTTGGGTTCCCCGTTCCCTAAAATCCGTCCGCCAAAGCCTACCGTTTCCCCGCGTTGGTTAATAATAGGGAACATCAGCCGGCCGCGGTAATAATCCCGCGCGCCGTAAGCCGTTTGCACGCACAACCCGGCGGTTTTTAAAGCGGCGTCCGTATAGCCGTTGGCGCGGGCGTATTGGCACAGGGCGGACGGTTCGTTTTTGGCGTAGCCCAGTTCAAATTTTTCAGCGGTTTCTTTGGTTAAGTTGCGGGATTTGATGTATTCGCGCACCTTTTCCCCGCCGTGCCCCATTAAATTGCGGTGGTAAAATTGTTTGGCAAAATCCAATGTTTTGCGGGCGTCTATGCGGCGTTGTTCCTCGCCGGAAAGCTGCCCGGCGGGCTGGTATTCCACCCCGGCCAAATCCGCCAGTTTGCGAAGCGCTTCGTTAAAAGTTAAATTTTCTATTTTCATCAGGAAGGCAAAAATATCGCCCCCTTCCTGACAGCCGAAACAATAATAAAGGCCCTTCTCACTGCTGCATGTAAAAGAAGGGGTTTTTTCTTTATGAAACGGACAGCAAGCCTTCCATGTTTTGCCGGAGCGTTTGAGCCCCGGAACATACTGGCGGATAAATTCCGCAATATCCAGCCGCTCTTTAATTGTTTCTACTATATTATTATTCATCAAACGCCTGCGCTTTTGTGATCGGTAAAGCCAAATAAGGCAATAGCTCTTTACATAATGTATCGAGCTATTGCCTGTTGTGTGTCAATCATTAAAAGCGTCTGCGTTTGGTGCGTCTGGCTCTGCGCTGCGCTTCTTGGGATTTAAGCTTTCTTTTTACGCTCGGGGGAATGTAAGTTTCACGTCTTTTAATTTCTTTTAAAATGCCGTTTTTCTCACATTCTCTTTTAAAGCGTTTGAGGGCTTCTTCCAAGTGTTCAGCGTCTCTCACTTTAACAAAAACCATTAACTTTTTCACCACCTTCTACGGTTACATAGCTAAAAATGGGCGAGGATTTTTTCCTCCCTTATATTATATAAAATTTAAGGATTTTTTCCACCCCTCAGCCGGCAGGCCAGTTAAAGCGCCGCCCCGCCATTAAGTGAAAGTGCAAATGGTCCACGCTTTGCCCGGCGCCTTTGCCGTTATTGGTTACCAGGCGGAAATCCTTTAAATTAAACTGTTTGGCCAGTTTTTTGGCTGTTAATAATAGTTTGCCCAATAGCAGGGCGTGTTGTTCGTCCGCTTCATCCAGCCGGGCGATATGCTGCCGGGGGATAATAAGCAGGTGGGTGGGGGCCTGGGGATTTAAGTCTTTAAAGGCCACCACGTCTTCGTCTTCATAAATGAGTTGGCTTTTGATGGAGCCGTCGGCAATGCCGCAAAATATACAAGTCATAGTTGTATTATACATACTTTGTAGCCTTTAAGGCATAGTCTTTTCAAGAACAGGCGCTTACAAAAAAGCGCGTTAAGGGAGGTATTTGTTTTTTGATATAATAGTATTAGATTTGTATACGAGGAAGAAAAAAGTATGGATAAAAAAAGCGGATTTACGTTAATAGAACTGTTAGTAGTAGTTTTAATAATAGGCATTTTGGCGGCTGTGGCGTTGCCGCAGTATGAGCGCGCGGTGGAAAAATCCCGCGTAGCGGAAGCTATTACCTTATCTAATGCTATTTGGAAGGCCCAGCAAGCCTATTTTTTAGCAAATGGCCAGTATGCCACAGATTTGTCCTCTCTTGATCTTGATATTTCTGGTACAGATACCACGGCCAGTGGTACTCCTTCCAAACGGTTAAAAAATTTTGAATGCCGAGCGGTTAACGCCGGAGCTACGGCGGAAAATGCTTCCAAAATAGCCGTATGCCGACGGCAAGGAAAACCATATGCTCTTTATTATGGGCGTACGGATCACAAGCTAGGGTGTTTCCCGGATAATGAGGAAGGCAAAAAATGGTGTAAGGTTTTTACGGGAAAGACGGCGGAACCTTATTTGTTTTAGATAAAAGTTTTAACACTTTAAGCCCCCAGGCCAAGCCTGGGGGCTTGCGTTTAGCGGGTGCGCGGGGGCTCAAAAATTGGTATCATATATTTATATTGTATTTTGGAGACCAAATAAACATGGCAAAAAACGACCTGACAACCAGAAACCTGATGTTGGATAGTTTGAAGCAATATGCTAAGAACCGCATCTCGCATGAATTTATCCGCGAGCATGACGCCAAAAACGAAATTCCCTTAGAAATTTTGAAAGAAATGTACGACCGAGACACCTTGGGCGTACATCTTTTGCTCATTCCGGAAGAATACAACGGTTTGGGCGGCCAGACCACTGAAATTTACCGCGTTTGCGAACAGCTGGCCCGTATTGATTTAGGCATCGCCACGGGCGTATTCGCCACTTTCCTGGGGAGCGACCCGATTAACGTAGGCGGCACCCCGGAACAAAAAGCCAAATGGTTTAAGAAAATTGCCGATGAAAATAAGTTGGTAGCCTACGGCGCCACGGAAGCGGACGCCGGGTCCGACCTGGTATCCCTGCGCACTCGGGCCGAACGTGTGGAAAAAGACGGCAAAATAGTAGGTTATAAAATTACCGGCAGCAAGATGTGGATTTCCAATGGCGGCGTGGCTGATATTTACACCGTGCTGGCTTTGGCCCCCGGCGGCCCCAGCTGGTTTATTGTAGAAAAAGGCACCCCCGGTTTTACGCAGGACGCGCATGAGGACAAACACGGTATCCGCCTTTCCAATACGGCGGGTTTGGCGTTTGACGAAGTGTACGTGCCGGCTGAAAACTTAATTGGTTTAGAAGAAGGCAAAGGCTTCCTGCAGGCCCAGGCCGTGTTTGGTTATACCCGTTTGATGGTAGCCGCCTTTGGCTTGGGCGCCGGTGAAGAAGCCGTGGAAACCGCCCTGGTGTATGCCCAACAGCGCATACAGGCCGGCGGCCCGCTTGCTGAAAAACAAGGCTTTATGCTTAAGCTCATCACCCCGCACTATGTACGCTTTGAAGCGGCCCGCGCTTATATTGACTGGACCGCCAAACAGCTGGAAGTAAACAACCACGGGTTGGCTACCGAGGGCGCCATCGCCAAGCTGTACGCTACGGAATCGGGCAACAAAGCGGCCGAAGACGCCATACAGGCAATGGGCGGATTCGGTTACACCAAAGAATTTGCCGTAGAAAAAATTAAACGCGACGTGAAAATTACCTGCATTTACGAAGGCACCAGCGAAGTGTTGGAAATGACCATCTTCCGCGGGCGCTGGCAGGAACATTTAAAGAGCCGCGGCCAATACTATATTAAACAGGCGGAAGAATTTGAAGCCATTCACGCCAAGAACCCCAATGTAGGCGCAGACAGCGTAGCGTTGGGTTTCCGCGCGTTGGCCCGCGTACTGGAAGACTGCCGCGCGCAGAAATTAACCCGCCACCAATACATTACCTTTATGTTGGGTGATTTGATTTCCGAAGCGGAAGTGGCCGCCGTGTTCAGCCGCCAATGCGCCGAAGGCAAAGTAACCGAAGGCAGCCGCTTTGACTTAACCACCCTGTGCACCATGGCCCGCGTAAACGCGCGTTTGAGCGCGTTTAAAATCGCCACGGAAGGGATGAAACTCATCTTGGGCGTTGGCGCGGCCAGCGCGCAAGACCTCTCTGCCGGCGTAAACCTGGTTGGCATTGAAGAAAAAATGACCGGCCTGATAACGGACGAAGACGCCGTTTCCGCTAAACTTAGAGATACTTTCAAAGCATAAGGATTGAACCCCATGAACATTATTGTATGTATTAAACAAGTTCCCGATTCCACCCAAGTAAAGGTGGACCCGAAAACCGGCACCTTGATCCGCGCCGGCGTACCCAGCATTTTAAACCCGTATGACCATTACGCCTTGGAAAAGGCCCTGGCCATTAAAGCCAAAACGGGCGCTAAAGTGACGGTATTATCCATGGGGCCTGCCCAGGCAGTGGCCGTGCTTCGCTTGGCCTTGGCCTTAGGGGCGGACGAAGGCGTGCTGCTTTCCAGCCGCGCTTTTGCCGGTTCCGATACATGGGCTACCTCTTACGCGCTGGCTATGGCGGTTAAAAAAATCGGTCCGTTTGACATGATTTTGTGCGGTCAAATGGCTATTGACGGCGACACCGCCCAAACCGGCCCCGGCATTGCTTTCCACTTAGGCATTCCGCAAATTACATTTTGCGAAAGCGTAGACAGCGACGGTTCCCGCGCCGTGGTAAAGAAACTCATTGAAGGCGGCCACCAAATTATGGAGGCGGACCTGCCGGTTCTTATCACCATGACCATGCCTGTGGACTATGCGCCTAAATATCCTTCTTTCATGGCGGCGCATAAAGCGCAGGACAAAAAAGTGTCTACTTGGACGGAAGTGGATGTAAACGCGGACCCGCATAAACTGGGGCTGGAAGGTTCCCCTACCCGCGTATCGCGCATTTTCCCGCCGGCTGCGCGCCAAAAAGGCGAGATGTTCAGCGGTTCTGCCGAAGAAATGGCGGCCAAATTTGTTGAAATTTTGAAAAAGGAGAGTTTTATCAAATGATTCAAATAGCTTCTAATTGTGTAGGTTGCGGAAAATGCGTAAGCACTTGTCCGTTTGGGGCGCTCTCCTTGGTGAACCGCAAAGCGGTGGCCAATGCCAGCTGCACGATGTGCGGCGCGTGCGTGTCGGTCTGCCCGGTGAAAGCGCTGTCTTTGCCGGCTTCCGGCGCGGTAAAGAAAGACTTGTCCGCCTACAAAGGCGTATGGGCCTTTATTGAAATTTCCGATAACGGGCAAAAACAGTCCGTGCGCCCGGTGGGCTTTGAGCTCTTGTCCAAAGGGCGTGAACTGGCTGACCAGCTGGGCGAAGAACTGTGCGCCGTGGTAATTGGCGATAATATTCAACCGTATTTTGCCGAATTGTCCTCTTACGGGGCGGATAAAATCTACGCGGTGGAAGGCCCCGCCTATCACGATTACAACACCGCCGCTTACGCCAACGCCATGGTGACTTTAATTAAAAAGTACAACCCCAGCGTGGTATTGTATCCGTCCACTTATATAGGGCGTGATTTGTCCCCGCGCATTTCCTCTGAACTGTTTGTGGGTTTAACGGCGGACTGTACCGGCTTGTCCATTCAGGACGGGCTGCTTATTCAAACCCGCCCCGCCTTTGGCGGAAACATTATGGCGGACATTAAATGCCCGGATTACCGGCCCCAAATGTCCACCGTGCGCCCCAATGTATTTAAGAAAGTGGTTACCCGCCCCGGCGCTATGGCCCAGGTGATTAATGAGCCTATTGCCGTACCGGCGGAAGCGGGCAAAGTGCGCATTGTAAGCAAACATATGGACCCGATTGCCTGCGGTGAAAAGCTGGACGAAGCCGAAGTGGTGTTGGCCGGCGGCCGCGGTATGAAAGACAAAGCGGGTTTTGACCTCTTGGAAAGCTTGGCTTGTGAACTGGGCGGCGCGGTAGGCGCTTCCCGCGCGGCGATTGACTTGGGCCTCAAACCCAAAGAAAAACAGATTGGCCAGTCCGGCGTAACGGTGGCGGCCAAACTGTATGTGGCGTGCGGTATTTCCGGCGCGGTGCAGCATATTGTGGGTATGGAACACAGCGACACCATCATAGCCGTAAATAAAGACGCCAACGCGCCTATTTTCAATGTGTGCAAATATGGTTTTGTGGGGGATGCCCGCCAAATTTTGCCCAAAGTGATTGACGGCGTAAAGAAAGCCAAAAACTAAGTTTTTTCCTTTTTGGTAAAAGCCCCGCGTTTAGCGGGGCTTTTTTGTTGGCGGCGGGCAAATACCCAGGTGTAAACCGGGTATTTTAAAAGGCCGGCTTATTTTTGAGCGGGGAAAATGGGTATTTCGTCCTAGAAAGGGGTGGGTCTAAAGACTCTTTTATTAAAAGTGGCTATTTGAAATAATAAAAATATGAGGATATTTTCACGGGGAATGCTTACTTTGCTGGCGGTTTTGTTTTGCGCGTCTAACAGTATGGCGCAAAAGGCCGCTTTTACCCGCGCGTTTAAAAAGATAACCCGCCAAGTGGAAAGTTCTTCCCGCCCGCAAAGCGTAAAGAATGCGGCGGCTTCGCTGCTGCAAAGCGAAGAAAAACTGGGCGGCAGCCGCGCGAGGGATATGTTTGAATCCTTTTTTAAACCGCTGCCGTTAGGCACTCCCAGCGGTTTTGTTGCACAAAACCGCCGCCTGCAGGAAGCCGCCATTCGTAATCTGTTGGAAAAAGAAGCCTACCTGTCTTTGCAAAAAGAAGTGGTGAACAAAGCGGTTGTTTTTCAACTATATGACGGGGTCATTCCATATGGGAAATTGATAGACCCGGCGTCCCGTGTGGTTTTTATGGGGGAAACCCATGAACAAAAACGGGTGGCACAGGAAGTATTTCTGTTAATGGCTAGCTATCAAAAGGAACATCCGGATAAACATATTTATTACGCTTCGGAATTTGTGGACGATTTGTCTGCCTCAGGGACAGATATTCGTTTCCTTAAAAAAGAAGAAATTCCTTGGGCTGTGCGCAAAAGACCTTTCTACAGGCCGTATACAGAATGGATTTTAAAGTTTGGTATACCGGTGGTTGGGTTGGAAAATCCCTCCGTCTCCCTGCAGGCTGTGGCGGAAAATTATACCCATAATGCAAGTTCCGCCGCATATATAAAATGGTCCTCTCCGGCGGGGGTGGCGGCGCGGAACAAATACTGGGCCCATATTATAGAAAACATTTTACAAAAGGACCCTCAAGCGGTGGTGTTTGTGCATGCCGGCATGGGGCATACCAATTATAATCAGCCGGAAGCGCTGTCTTTAAAGTTGAGAAAATATAAACCCTTTGTTCTAGAATTTAACTATGCGCTTGGCGCCAATTTAAACGGATTAATTGAGCAGTACGCCCCTTTTCCTAAAGAAATCAACCAATACCGCGCCCGGTTAAGAAGCCAGGACGAATGGAAATTTTATAATCTGTTGGCTGTGCGCCTGATGAAAGACAAGCGCTGGGCTTTGGCTACCGGCTGTGATATGCATGTGTTTTTTCACGATTGGGCCCGTTCCAACAAATAAATTTTTATACAAATAAAACCCCGGGTAACCCCCGGGGTTTTTGTATGCTGTAATTAAAAAGGGGGCGTTTTTTGTTTATGGAGTAAATAAAAACCCGGCTTTTAAACCGGGTTTTCAGGGGGATTACAACGTTTGTTTTAAGTTGCAGCACCACGCGCCGTGGGTTGTGTTGCCGGCTTTTTTCAGGAGGGGGTTGTCCGGCGTGAGGGCGCGGGTGATGCGTTTGTTTTGGCGATAGATGAAAGCGGTTTCCTTGGGGGAGAGGTATACAATGTTCTCCTCTTGGGTAAAAAGGCGCTGGCAGGAGGAATGGGTACCGCTTTCCTGTTTATGGCCAAACAATAAATTTTTAAGTTTCTTGTATGCTTTCATACTTACATTATAGTGTTTTAAGAGAAGCGAAAACAGGGTCATAGGGCCCGCATAAAAAGGTTTTTTGGGCCTATGTAAAATAAGGCCCTTTGGGCCCGCTGGTATAGGCTAAGAATGCGGGAATTTGTATAATTTATATAAGGTTAGTTATGTCTATATTTTCTAAACTTTTTAAATTATTCCTTACCGTGGTATTGATGCCGCTGATACCTATGGCTCTGTTGCTTGCCTATTACCAGGAACATTTAAAAGACAATATTTTGGAAACCCACGCTAACCTGGCCCAAATGGCGGCGGCTTCCATTAACCAACATATTGAAGATTTAGGGTGGCGTTTGTCTTTTGCTCAAAACGTTTCTGAAGTGTTGCAAAAAGGCCAAAACCCCCAAGAAACTTTGCGTAACGCCATGGCCGCCAATCCGGATTTTTTAATGCTGGCCGTACTTAATAAAGAAGGAAAAGAAACCTACCGGGTGGGGGAAAGTGCTTTGTTGGAAAAAATACCCCCGCTGGATTTATCGCAAGATGATTCATTGCCGGAAGCGGGCAGCAATGATTTGTCGGTAAGTGGGTTTGAAGTGGTGGAAGGCCGCCCAATCAGTGAATTTGTGTATACTATGCCCAACGGGGATTATTTATACGGCATAGTCAGCTTTTTTGGCTTGCTTACCCGCATGCAGGAACAGCGCATAGGCCGCACGGGGCAAATTTATATTGTAGGGGAGGACGGCCAATTTTTTTACGGGGAGCATCAGTTCCGCCCGGAAATTCCCGCCCCGGACATGAAACAAGCTTTTGAGGGGAATGAACGCTTTGTTAAAAATTTAAGAGGAAAAGAAGCTTCTTTTGTGGGGGCGTATGCGCCCACTCCCATTTGGGGCACCTATGCGGTGGTCTTGCAGTTTAAGGACGAAGCTTTCCGCGCCATACATTACACAAACATCATTATTTTGCTGTTTATGCTGGCTATTGCCACGCTGGCCTATTTTGGCGCGCTTACTTTTGCGGAAAGCTTGGGTGAGCCCATTGCCGCCTTGGATAAAGCGGCTAAGGAAGTAAGCGAAGGAAACTTAGACCAAAAGATAGATGAAGACATCGGCTGGGGGGAATTTAAAAATTTAATTACTTCTTTTAATAAGATGACGGCCGATTTAAAGGATTACCAAGCGCTCCAGCTGCAGGCCCAACTCAGCCAAATGAAAGAAGATTTATTCCGCGCCGTGGCGCATGATTTGCGCGCCCCCCTGCTTGGCCTGCAAGGATATATTTATATACTTTCCAGCGGCAAGGCCAGCAAAGAAGAAGAACAAGAGTATCTGCGTTTAATGAGCCAAGCCGCCGCCAATTTGTCTGCCTTGCTGGAAGACGTGCTGGACGTTTCCCGTTTGGAAGCCGGCATGTTGAACCCTTCTTTAAAAGAGGTGGATTTGCAAAAACTCGCGCAGGAGGCGGCTGATACGGTGGCCCCGTCCGCGCAAGAAAAGAAGTTGGAACTGACGGTGAATGTTCCCGCCATCACCCTGCAGGCGGACGACAAACTGCTGCGCCGGGTACTGGTGAACTTGCTTTCCAACGCCATCAAATTTACCCAGGAAGGTTTTGTCCGTTTGGAAGCGAAGCAAGAAAAGAACAAGGTTTCTATCACCGTGCAGGACAGCGGCATGGGCATTGAGCCGAAAGACCGGCAAACCATTTTTGAAAAATACCATCAAGTCCGTTCGGATTCCCGCGGGTACGGCCTGGGCTTATTTATCAGCAGGCAGATTGTCTGCGCACACGGCGGGGATATTCAAGTATCGTCCGAACCCGGAAAAGGCAGCACGTTTACCGTGCGCCTGCCGAAGGAGAAAAAATGATAGTTTTTTGGCGTCTGTTTTTGGCGTACTATTTGGCTGATTTTGCCCTGTACGGCAAACGGTTTTATTCCTATGGCACAGGCCACCCCTGGAAAGCCGCCGCCGCGCGGGGAGTGTTGTTTTTCCTGCTGGCGTTGGTTTTTTGCTGGCAATATTTAAATATGCAGTGGTCTTTTTTCGGCTTGGCGCACATACGGGGCTGGGCGGCCTTGTTCCCCATTACGGCTTTGTATGTATTTTCGGACGGGTGGTTTAAATTAAGCGGGGTGCACAAATACCACAATACGCTGTCTTTTGTGTTGCATGATTTGTTTAATCTGCTTGTATTATTTTTGGCGGTGCCTTTCCGCGCGCTGTATGATACGGGCAGTTTTTTTGCCGAAACCGGCGTAATTTTCTTTGTGGGGTTATTGTTTGTTACCAAGGTGCTGGGCAATTTTATTTTTTGCGTGGAAAAAGATTTATACGGGCGCGATTTTCCCACCATGGACGAACATTGGATTATGATGCTTATGCGCGCCATTTTCTTTTTAACGGGGCTTTTGCCCGGCTGGCGTTGTTTGTTTTTTATGTCCGCCTGTTGGGTGGCGGTTATTTACGCGCGCAGAATACGCTTGATGGATATTTCCTCTTTTGCGTTTTATTTTGGTTTTGGCGTAACGTGTGTGGTGAGCTGGCTGGTGCATTGGCGGGTTTATTTAAATTGGTGAAAATATGCATTTAACGGACGCTAAATTTGCTTGCCTGGATACGGAAACCACCGGCCTTTCCCCTTTGGAAGGCGGGAAAATCTGCGAGATTGCCGTTTCCGTTACCCACCAAGGGGAAGTGGTGGAAGAGTTTTCCACCCTGCTAAACCCCGGTATGCCCATGAGCCCGGAGGTCATCAATATCCACGGCATTACCAATGAAATGGTGGCGGACGCCCCGTCTTTTGCGCAAGTGGCCCCCAAGTTGCTTTCGTTATTGGACGGCTGCGTATTGGTGGCCCACAATGCGGATTTTGACCTTGGTTTTTTGCGTGCGGAGTTTGCTTCCTGCGGTTTTAGGCTGCCGGATAATCCCGTGTTGGATACGCTTAAACTGTGCCGCAAAAGCGGACGGTTTGCCAAAAATAATTTGGGCTGCGTGGCCCAGCAGCTGGGCATTAACTGCCAAGGCTGGCACCGGGCCATGGCCGATACCAAAATGGCGGAACAGATTTTTTATTATTTCTTAAACCGTTTGTACGCCCGCGGCGTGCACACGGTGGAGGATTTGCAAAAGTTTCAGTTTAAGAAGTGGACGGAACTGATTTGTACTGATAAGGAGAGTATAGTATGAAAAAAGTAGTGCTTATTATTCGTGACGGGTGGGGTAACGCCAAGCCCGGCAAATACAATGCGGTGTCTAACGCCAAGACGCCCAATATGGACAAATATTTAAAAGAATATCCGCATACGCAAATTGAAGCTTCCGGCGAGCAGGTAGGCCTGCCGGCGGGGTATATGGGCTCTTCGGAAGTGGGCCACTTAAACATGGGGGCCGGGCGCATTGTGGTGCAGGAGCTTAAACGTTTAAAAGACACCATTGAAGACGGCTCTTTATTTCAGTCTGCCGCTTTCAGCGCGTGCATAGACAACTGCCTTAAAAACAACAAACCCCTGCATGTGATGGGGTTGGTGCAGGATGAAGGCGTTCACGCCCATCAGGACCACTTGCACGCCATTATGAAATACGCCGCCGAAAAAGGCATTAAAAATGTATACATCCATTTCTTTTCCGATGGGCGCGACACGCCTCCCCAAAGCGCGCTTGGTTTTATCCGCACGCTGGAACAAAAAATTAAAGAATACGGCGTGGGCCAAATCGCCACTATCCAAGGCCGTTACTACGCCATGGACCGCGGCGAAGACTGGAGCCTGACCGATAAAGCCTATAATTTAATTGTGCACGCCCAGGGCTTGCACGGTACAACTGCCGAAGATGTAGTAGCCGAAGATTACAAAACCATGAAAACGCCGGACGGCGGCCCCATGGTGGACGAATACATCCCGCCTACTGTATTGGGGGATTATAAAGGAATGGAGGCCGGCTCCAGCGTGGTTTTCTTTAACTTCCGGCAGGACCGCGCCATCCAGCTCACCCGCGCGTTTATTGACGATAATTACCCGGGCCGCCGAGGCGAACGCGTCCCCTGCGTATACTGCGGCTTAACCAAATATTATGACGCTTTCCCCTTTAACGCTTTGCCTTCCATGACGGACGGCGGCGGCATGAACAATTTGCTGGGGGAAGTGATTTCCAAAGCCGGTTTAAAACAGCTCCGCTTGGCGGAAACGCAAAAGTTCAAACACGTAACTTCCTTTTTTAACGGGAAATTGATTAAGCCCTATCCCGGGGAGGACCGCATAGAAATTAAAGGCCGTTTTGACCCGGCCACTTTTGCCGAACACCCGGAAATGGAAGCTTATATTGTAAAGGACGAAGCCCTCAAACAAATCGCTTCCCAAAAGTATGACTTTATCGTCATCAACTTTGCCAACTGCGATATGGTGGGCCATACGGGCAATTTGCAATCCGTCATTAAAGCGGTGGAAACGGTGGACGAATGCACCGGCGCGGTGGCGGAAGCGGCTTTAGCCAAGGATTATGACGTATTCATCACGGCAGACCACGGCAACGCCGAAGAAATGTGGGACGAAAAAATCAACATGCCCAAAACCGCCCATACCACCAACTTGGTGGACTTTGTGTATTTGAGCAAAGACCACAAAAACGCCGTTATGCAGCCCGCAGGCAACCTGGGGGACATTGCCGTAACGGTGCTGGACGTGATGGGGCTTGAAAAACCGGCCGATATGACGGCTAAAAGCTTAATCGCTTCCAAATAATTTAGGTTGCAACAGCCAAAAAGGGGCCTTAGCGGGCCCCTTTTTTGCGGGTTATTCCTATAAAAAGCTACAATACGGTTATGGAACAATACCTAAAAGTAAAAGTGCACGCGGGGGAGAAAAAGAACCGTTTGGAGGTGAAATCTCCGGATAGTTTTGAGGTTTGGGTAAAAGCCCCCGCGCAGGAAGGCCGCGCCAATGAGGCGGTGCGCGCGCTTTTGGCGCAGCACTTGGGGGTGGCGGAAAATAAGCTTTCCCTTATTAAAGGCGCCGCCAGCCCGGCCAAAATTTTTTTAAAACGCCCGTAAAGGGCCGTTTTTTGGTATAATAATTATAAGGAAGGAATTGCCGCGGCCACTGGTGAAAAGGCGCCGGAAAGATATTCCCTAAAGCCAAAACGGGGTGATAAACCGCCCCGCAGAGGTTTTTTGACTTAACAAAAACAAACATAAAAATAGTATAATCAGTATATGAGAACTTACGAAACTGTAACGATAGTTAAACCCCAACTCTCCGACGGAGAAGTGGGCGAATTCGTGACGAAAGCCAAAGAGCTCATCACGAAAAACGGTGGAGAAGTAACCAGCGAAGAAAAACTGGGCAGAAGAAAATTCACCCATGAAGTGAACCACGTTCGCGATGGTTTCTACCTCTATCTCAAATTCAAGGCTAATCCTGAATTTATCGGCACCTGGAACGAAGCAATGAAACTTAATGAAAAAGTTCTTCGCTCTATGGTGATGCTGGCTAATGAAATTAAAGCAAAGCCGGCCGTTGCTACCAAATAAAAGGACCTTATGACGGCACAAATCAGATTACCGGAACAGAACCTGGTGCTTTTGGCGGGCAGACTGACGCGGGACCCCAATGTGGCGTTTACGCAAAAAGGTCAGGCCGTCTGCCGGTTTGATATTGCGGTAAACCGCAGATATCTGGACAATACCAACAACGAATGGAAAGACGATGTGGTTTATGTTCCCGTAGTGGTTTGGGGCCCCACGGCCGAACGTTGTAAGGACCGGGTCAAAAAAGGCACGCCTGTCTATGTGGAAGGCCGCCTGACCAGCAGCGAATATACCGATAAAGCGACAGGCCAAACCCGCAGATCCATGCAGGTAACCGCCCGCCGTATTCAGATATTGGAATCCAACGTTGCAGGTGCCGGCTCGTACGGTGCTGCAACCCAGGGAGACGCTTCCAGCGCGGATGTTGAACCCGTGATGGAAGATGACGTCCCTTTTTAACCAACACCCATTTAAGAGGGAAAAATAATGTCAGAAGAAATTAAAACCCCCGCCACTAATACCGCCGCGCCGGCTGCCGCCGCCAAAACGGAACGCCCGGCCCGCCCGTATATGGCTAAGAAGCGTTTTGAAAGCAGAAGAAAAGTTTGCAAAGTCTGCGCTGAAAAAATTGACAATGTAGACTATAAGAACTTCCAATTCGTAAAGTCTTTCACCATGGAAAGCGGCAAAATTTTGTCCCGCCGCATTACCGGTACCTGCGCCAAACATCAGCGCCAGATTACCAAAGCCGTAAAGAGAGACCGGAATTTGGCCATCTTGCCGTATTCCCTGCCTAAGAAATAAGGAGCCGCACCATGAAAGTTATCTTAAGACAAAATGTTAAAAACTTGGGCATGACCGGTGATATCGTAGAAGTAAAACCCGGCTACGCGCGCAACTATTTGGTGCCGCACCGCATGGCGGAACTGGCTACCGAAGGCGCCATTAAAAACTGGCAGTTAGGCGCTGAGCGCCGCGCCAAACGCATTGAAGCGGAATTGGCCGAAGCCCGCGCCATTGCCGAAAAGCTGACCGGCGTGGTATTGCCTTTCACCAAAACCGTCAACAGCGACGGTGTTGTATTCGGTTCCGTAAACAAAGCGGATATCTTTAAAGCGTTAACCGCTTTGGGCCACAATATCGCTAAAGACTCTATTGAGCTCAACATGCCTATTAAAGCCCTGGGCGAAACCGAAGTGGGCATTTACTTAAAACCCACGGTAACCGCCAAAATTACGGTAAAAATTGAAGCGCTTACCGAAGTGGAACCTAAAATTGCCGACGCCAAAGCCGAAGAAAAAACCGAAGCCGCGGCCGAAGCCAAATAACAGTTCGTTAAGTTTATCATTAAAACCCCGCCAACCGGCGGGGTTTTTTGTGTATTGTAAATATTGTTGGGTATCAAAAGGGATTTTTAAAAAGTTTTTCCAAAAAATTTTTAAACAGACCCACCGGGTATTGATGGTGTATTGAGGGTAATGTTTTTATGTAAACGCAGGAGCAGGAAGCATATTAAAAACGTGAGTTTTTACGGTTGCAACAACCTGAAATTAACGACAAAGTAGTTTCAGGTGTATGTTTGCTTGGATGTGGAAAAAGAATATTTTTATTCTGGCGCTGTTGTCTGTAATCTTTGCAATTTACAGGGTTGGATAAAAGCAATTTTTGTAATTTTATTTAACCGGGTCTTGCATTGTTTTTTTTTTTTGATATAGTGGGTTTTGTACGACGAACTAGGAGGGGTACGGCCCATGAACAAAAAGTTTGGATTTACGCTTATAGAGTTGTTGGTGGTGGTATTAATCATAGGTATTTTGGCGTCCGTTGCGCTGCCGCAGTATGAAGTGGCTGTAGATAAATCCCGCGTGATTACGATGATTCAAAATGCGGCGGATATACGCAAAGCAGAAGAAATTTTTTATATGGCCAATGGGAGATATAGCGGGCAGTTGGATGCCTTGGATATAGACTTTTCCAATATGTGTCCCCAGTTGGATGCTTCGCAATTATTTTGTGCCAAGAAAGGAGTAATAGATAATATCGTAGGCCCAGGTACGGCAGCGACAGAATATCGTGTGGGAATATGGTATTGCCCCGGGGAGGAAAGTTCCACTAACTGCAAGTCAAACTATATGACTATTATTTCTGTGTATTTTGAGCATTCTTCCGCCCCTAACCAGATGACTTGCGCCGGAAGAACCGATAGAGGACGGCGGTTGTGCAAAGCGCTTGATTTGAATAATTAAGTGAGTAAAATATAAAACCCGCCTCAGAATTTTCCAGTGCGGGTTTATAAATACTTCTTAATAATAAACCCCGGGCTTAAGCCCGGGGTTTTTCATATTACAGTTAAGCGTTTATTAATGTACGCCGTGCATCCATTTTTTAATGCCTTTCATGCAAAGCATCAAAATGCCCGATACCAACAGCGGCACAATCACCAGCCACAGGAAAAACTGCACATTGCTGATTTTTTGAAAATAGCCGGAGTATACCCCCGCCAATTTGTTTGCCGCCGCGTTGGATAAAAACCACATACCCATCAGCAAAGACACCAGCCTGGCCGGCGCCAGTTTAGTTACCATGGATTTGCCCACCGGGGAAATGCACAGTTCGCTAAACGTATGGAATAAATAGGTAAAAGCCAAATAAAACAGGCTTATTTTGGCGTTTCCTATTAAAGCAAACGCGCCCAGCACCATAATGGCAAACCCAATGGCCAGCAGCCATAAAGAGATGACAAACTTGGCCGGGGTGGAAGGCTCTTTGCCTTTTTTAGCCAGCGCCAGCCAAATTTTGGAAAATACCGGCGCAAAAATCACAATATACAGCGGGTTTAAAGACTGGAACCAGTTGGCGGGTATTTCCCACGTTTTGCCAAACAGGTGGAAGACGCGGTCCGTATATTCATAAGCAAACAGGTTTAAAGCCGCGCCGGCCTGCTCAAACGCCGCCCAAAAGAAAATGGTGAAAAACGCCATAATGCCAATAACGGCAATTTGTTGCTTTTCCGTTTTGGTAAGAGGTTGAGTCCCTTCGGATTTTTTGCCTTTTACATTACGCATATAGAATAGGTATACAATAGCCAATATGGCAAACAAAATCCAAGCCAAAGCGTGCAGGCCCGTTAAATACAAAGCCACCAGCGCGGCCGAGCCCGCCAGCGCCCAAATGGCCGGGTCTTTATAAAACACCGGTTTTTTGGTAGGGGGGAGGCCTACGCCCGGCATGAATTTTTTGTATCCCAGTAAAAAGAGCACCAGGCCGATAATCATGCCCGCGCCGGCAATCCAAAACGCTACGGTATAGTTATCCGCCAACGCAAAAGAACCTACCGCCAAGGGGCCAAAAAACGCGCCGATGTTGACGCTCATGTAAAAAATGGTAAATCCGCCGTCTCTGCGGGGGTCGTTCTTTTCATACAGCTGGCCTACAATAGCGGTAATATTGGGTTTAAAAAAGCCGTTACCCAAAATAATACAGCCCATAGCGGCGTATAACATGCCCAGGCTGGGTACGCTCATTACAAACATGCCGCCCGCAATAAACAAGCCCCCTATTACGATGGCCCATTTTTGGCCTAAATACCTGTCCGCCAAAAAACCGCCCAACAGAGTGGATAAATAAACCAGGCTGGTAAATGTACCGTATAGGTTGGAAGCGTTTTCTTTCCCCATTCCCAACAGGTAAACCATATACAGAATTAAAATACTGCGCATGGCGTAATAGCTGAAGCGTTCCCACATTTCCGTGGCAAATACAAGCCATAGGGCGGTGGGCTGCTTGTCCGATATTGCTTTTGCAGGCATGAAACCTCCTATAAAAGGATTAATTTTTAAATAAAAATATACTTTAGCAAATTTTTTGTATACTTGGCGTAAAAGGCGATTTTGATGTATAAAATTGCTACAATATTATGACCGCGCCCTGCTGCCTGCCGGGCGCTTGGTATGGATTTTTATTATTTAAGAGGTCTTATGCCTACAGCCGGAAACTTGTTGGAAGAAAAACTGCCGCCCCAAGCCCTGGATGCGGAAATGGCGGTGCTTGGCTCCATGCTGATAGATGCCGACGCGGTGGAAACCGCTTTGGAAATCCTGAAGCCGGAACACTTTTACAAAGACGCGCATAAAAAGATTTTTTCCGCCATGAAAGACTTGGCCGAAAAAGGCCAAGCGGTAGATTTGGTCACCCTTACCGAGGCGCTGAAAACTTCCGGCCTTTTAGCCAAGCTGGGCGGGGAAGTGTATTTAACGGAACTGGTGGACAAAGTATCCACCGCCGCCCATGTGGAACATTATGCCAACATTGTTTATAAAAAATATGTTATAAGGGACCTAATCCGCACTTCTACCGCCTTGGTGCAAAAATGCTACCAGGAGGCCGAAGACCCCCAACAACTGATAGACGAAGCGGCGGACCAAATTTATAAACTGGGCCAAAAACAGAAACTGACGGGCTTTGTTTCCAGTAAAGACATGGCGCCTGAAGTGCTGGCTATGATTGAAAACGCCGCCAAAAACAAAAGCCCCATACAGGGCGTGCCCACGGGGCTGAGGGAGTTTGATTATAAAACAGGCGGGTTTCGCAAGTCTGACTTAATTATTTTGGGCGCGCGCCCCAGCCAGGGTAAAACGGCTTTGGCTTTGAATATGGCGCATTTTGCCTGTGTAAACAAGGGCATTCCCGTGGCGATATTTTCGCTGGAAATGGGGCGCCACTCCTTGTTTGAACGTATGCTGGGCGCCGCGTCTATGACGGAAATCCACAAATTGCGCAACGGCTATTATGACCGCACCAAATGGGGGGATTTGCTCCGCGAATACAGCAAACTGGCGGAAGCGCCTATGTATATAGACGATACCTCCGGCATTACCATTACGGAAATACGCATGCGCTCTCGCCGTTTGGCAAGCGAACTGGCCAAACAAGGCAAAGAATTGGGTTTGATTGTAATAGACTATTTGCAGCTGATCCGCGGTTCCGGCCGTAGCGAAAGCCGCCAGCAGGAAGTGTCTGAAATTTCCCGCCAGTTAAAAGATTTGGCCCGCACGCTTAACGTGCCGGTGCTGGCTTTGTCCCAGTTAAGCCGTAAGAATGAGGATAAAACCCGCCAAGACAACAAACCCCAGCTTTCCGATTTGCGCGAGTCCGGCTCCATTGAGCAGGACGCCGATGTGGTGGCCCTCATCCACCGCGAAGGGTATTATAAACGTGATGACGAAAGCCTTAAGCGCAAAGCCACGCTGATTATTGCCAAACAGCGTAACGGCCCGGTGGGGGACATTGAACTGAATTTCTTTGGCGAATATACCTTATTTACCAATCCGGCCGAGGATAATATGTCCGTACCGCAAGATATGGGGGTAAACCCCAATCTGATACCGGAGTAACCGCCCATGCCGCTTCCTTTTTTGCGCCCCACGTGGGCAGAGGTAGATTTAAACAAATTTAAGGCCAACCTGCTAAAAGTGCGGGAAATGGTGGGGCCGGATGTTAAAATTTTAGCTCTTCTGAAGGCCAATGCCTACGGGCACGGCGCGGTGGAGCTGGGCCAATTTGCCGAAAAAAACTCCCTTTGCCAGTATTTTGGTGTGGCTTCGGTGGAAGAGGGGATGGAGCTCCGCCAAGCGGGCCTGCAAATGCCCACGTTGGTATTAGGCAGCATTTACCCGTTTGAAGCGTTTGAGTACGCCATTAAAAACCGTTTGGCGGTAACCATTGCCAGTATGGATGCGGCCCGCGCGGTGGCGGATGTTGCGGCTAAGACGGGCATTAAAGCCCTTTGTCACGTAAAGCAGGATACGGGCATGGGGCGCATTGGTACCCGGCGCGGGGGGGTGCTTCCTATTTTGGAATTTTTAGACAAAAACCCCCATGTTATATTGGACGGGCTGTACAGCCATTTATCCAGCGCGGATTGCGACCCGGACTATACCGAAGAGCAAATAGGCTATTTCCGCGATACGCTTACCGGGGTCAGCCTGCAGGGGCTGCATATTAACACGTGCCACCTTTCTGCCACGCCGGGCATGATGCGCCGCCCGGATACCTTTTTTGACATGGTTCGCCCCGGCCATGCGGAGTTTGGGCTGGAAAAAGGGTTTGAGCCTATTCTGGCTTTAAAAACGCGCATTGTGTACGTGAAAGACGTGGCCGAAGGCGCCAGCCTGAGCTATGGGCGCAGTTTCATTTGCCCTAAAGCCATGCGGGTGGGTACTATCCCGCTGGGATATGGGGACGGATTTTTAAGAAGTTTATCCAATAAAGCGCAGGTACTGGTGCGCGGGCGGCGCTGCCGGGTGCTGGGAAACATCACCATGGACATGTGCATGATTGACATTACGGACGTTCCCGGCGCGATGGTGGGGGACGAGGTAACCGTAGCTGGCAAGCAGGGGGAAGAAGAAATCCGCTTTAGCGAGCTGGCCCAGCTGGCGGGTACTATTGATTATGAGTTAACCACCCTCATTATGCCCCGTGTACCGAGGTTTTACAAAAAATAATGTTTACATTAATAGGAAAACACATAGATAATTTACTTACGCAAACCGGCGGCGCGGCGGAGATGATACGCTCCGTACTGTTTTGGCTGGGGCGTTCCCGTTTTGAGTTTAAGCAAACGGTGGAACAAAGCGTAAGCATAGGGGTGGATTCTTTTGGCGTGACGGCGTTGACCAGCCTGTTTACGGGCATGGTGCTTGCTTTGCAGGCGGGCAATACCATCGGCAATATTTTTGGAGACCCTATTTTCGTGGGCACCATTGTTTCGTTTTCTTTAATACGTGAGCTGGGCCCCGTGCTGACCGGGGTGGTTATTTCCGGCCGGGCCGGCGCGGCGGTAACGGCGCACATAGGCACCATGGCGGTAACGGAACAGCTGGACGCTTTATATACGCTGGGCACCAACCCCACCCGGTATTTGGTTATCCCTCGGTTGTTTGCTTTTTTGCTTACCATGCCGGTTTTAACGGTATTTTCCAACGTGTTTGGTGTAATAGGCGGGTATTTGGTGGCGGCGTATGCGCTGGGCGTTCCCGGGGAAGTGTATTTTACGGATATTACCACTTTTATGGGCGTAAAAGATTTTATGCACGGGTTTATTAAGTCTTTCGTGTTTGCGTTTATGATTGCCACGGTGTGCTGTTACAAAGGCGTCAGTACGCGCGGCGGCGCGGAAGGGGTGGGTAAATCCACCACCGGGGCCGTGGTAACCACCATCGTGCTTATTTTGGTGCTGGACTACTTTTTAACAGCCATTTTAACGGCGTTTGGAATTTAAATGATAGAAATTATAGATTTAAAAAAGAACTTTGGCCCCAAACAAGTGTTAAAAGACGTCAACTTAAAAATAGAAGACGGCACGGTAACCTGTATTTTGGGCGGTTCCGGCTCCGGCAAAAGCACATTAATAAAGTGTTTGGTGCGTTTGGAGCAGGCCACGGGCGGGCGCATTTTGGTGGACGGGAAAGACGTTACCAAAATAAACAGCGAAGTAAAACTAGCCGCCATCCGCCGCCATTTTGGGTATTTGTTTCAAGACGGGGCGTTGTTTGACTCTATGACCGTGGGGGAAAACGTGGCTTTTGGTTTAAAATATTTAACCGATATTCCCCCGGCGGATTATGCCAAAGTGGTAAAAGAAAAATTAGCTTTAGTAGGCTTAAAAGATGTGGAGCATTTAAACCCCAGTGAGCTTTCCGGCGGTATGCGCAAGCGCGTGTCTTTGGCGCGGGTGCTAGCCATCAGCCCCAAATGTATTTTGTACGATGAGCCCACCACTGGGCTGGACCCGATTATGTCTGACATCATCAGCGAGCTGATATTAGACTTAAAACACAAGCTGGGGGTTACGTCGGTAGTAATTACGCATGACATGAACTCCGCCTTTAAAATTGCGGATAAAATCGCTTTTTTGTATGAAGGACGTATTTTAATGGAAGGCACCCCGGACGAGCTGCGCCATACGGACAACCCGTATGTAAAACAGTTTGTAAGCGGCAGCAGCCACGGGCCTATCCAAATGAAAATCATGAAGGACTAAAGGCCGTTTTAAATTCATTTAAGGTAGAATAACATGATGAAACCAGAAACCAAATTAGGTTTGTTTACAGTAGTGGGGATAGCCGTGTTGGGGTTCTCGCTCTATTTTTTGGGCGGGCTTTCCGTTACGCGCACGTATGACGTAAACGTTAAATTTCAGGACGTATCCGGCCTGCCGGTAAAAGCTCCCGTAAAATTGGCGGGGGTGGAAGTGGGCAAGGTAAAAGAAATAAAAATAAAAGACGGCACCGTCATTGTGGTGGCTGCCATTAACGAAGAAATTCCTTTATACCAAGGGGCTCGTTTCAGCGTGGTGATGACGGGGATTATCGGCACGAAATATTTAAAAGTGGTACAGGGAGAGGCGTCCTCCGGGCTGATTAAACCCGGGGAATATGTAGACGGCACGGACGAAGTTCCCATGGACGTAATGATCGCGCAAACCATGTCCAGCATTAAAGAATTGGTGGACAGCGTACACCAGCAGGGCCAATTTGGGGAAAATCTAAACGCTTCTTTGCGGGAAGTGCGCCAGCTTTCCGCCAATTTAAACCAAATGGTGGCTTCCATGCGGCCCTATTTAAACAATTCCGTTCAAAATTTGGACCATATCAGCGAACAGCTTAAAGACGTGGTGGCCAAGGCGGATAACGTGATGACCAGCTTGGACAATGGGGACGGCGTCATAGGCAGTTTAATTAAAGACCCCAATATGAAAGAAGACGTAAAGGAAAGTGTTACGAAGCTGAAAGAAACAATGACGGAAGTAAAAACCTTTGTGGGTAAGATGAGCCGCTTCCGCATTTATTGGGATTATGACTTCTTTTATATGCCTTCTTCCCAAATAGCCAGCAGTGATTTGGCTTTGGAAATTTACCCTTCCAGCGGTTACACTTTTTACCGCGCGGGTATCGCCAACCTGGGCAATGAGGACGACACCCCCGCCAAAGGCGATTATTTGGAACGCAATAAAATAGACCTGCGCTTTGGGTTGTATAATCATTGGGCGTCCGTTTCCGCGGGGCTCATACGCGGCGCGGGCGGCGTGGCGATGGAACTGCGCCCGTTTTATGACAAAGAATTCTTAAACCGCTTTACCGGTACGGTGGAATTTACGGACTGGGGGCGTGACCGCGTCATTAATAACCGCCATTTCAACAGACCCAACTTAACGTACGGGGTGGATTTCCGGTTTAACCGGTATTTCTCCGTAGGGGCCTGGATGCGCGACGCGCTGGAAACCAACGATTTTGCCGTAAAGGCCAATATCTCGTTTAACGACCAGGATATTTCCTCTTTCTTCGGCATGGCTACATTGGCCCGTTAGGAGTTTTAGATGAAATTTAAAACCGTGTTTGTCTGTCAAAAATGCGGATATGAAGCGGCCAAGTGGTCCGGCCGGTGCCCGGAATGCGGGGAGTGGAACACCCTGACCGAAGAAGTAAAACAGCAGGAAAGCAAAAAAGAAAAGCGCGTGCGCTCGTTTACGGATTTTTCTTCTGAAATCATTAAACTTTCCGAAAGCCGCTGCGTGCCCCAAACCCGTATTCCCACCGGCTTGGGCGAGTTTGACCGCCTGCTTGGCGGCGGGTTGGTAAAAGGGCAAATTACCCTTTTGGCTGGGGCGCCGGGTATTGGCAAAAGCACGCTGATGCTGCAGGTGGCTTCTTCTTTGGCGGATAAATTAAAAGTGTTGTATATATCCGGAGAGGAGAGCATTAACCAAATATCCGGCCGCGCGCAGCGCTTGGGCGTTACCAGTGAAAACATTTTTCTGCATTGTGAAACGGACATACAAAAAATCGTACAGGCGGTGGAACAGGTATCCCCGGATGTATTGGTGCTGGACTCTATCCAAACCGTTTATCACCCGGATTTTACTTCTTCGGCCGGAACCGTCGGCCAGGTGCGTGAATGCGCCGGCGAGCTGGTTCGCCTGTGCAAGCCCAAAGGCATTATTACGTTTGTGCTCGGCCATGTAACCAAAGACGGGGAGCTGGCCGGCCCCAAAGTGCTGGAACACATGGTGGACAGCGTGCTTTATTTTGATACGGAAAAAGACAATGTCCTTCGTTTGCTGCGTCCGCATAAAAACCGCTTTGGATCTACAGGTGAAATAGGGCTTTTTAAAATGACGGGCCACGGGCTGGAAGGGGTGGAAAACGCCAGCGAATATTTTGCCCAAACCTCTAAAGAGCGCGCTTTAAAAGGCCGGGCCTACTCTTTGGCTTTGGAAGGCAGCCGCCCCCTGCTGACGGAAGTACAGGCCTTGGTAAGCCCTACCCATTACCCCTATCCGCGCCGGGTGGCTACGGGGGTGGACCTCAACCGCTGTTTAATGCTTTTTGCCGCTTTGGAAAAACACATCGGTCTGGCTTTGGATAATAAAGACATTTTTGTCAGCCTGGCGGGTGGCGTAAAATTAAAAGACCCCGCTTTGGATTTAGCCGTCTGCGCGGCGGTTATCAGTTCCTGCAAGGATATCCCCATTGCGCATGACAGCCTTTTTATGGCGGAAGTGGGCATTTTGGGCCAGGCCGCCAAAGTGCCTTTGCTGGATAAACGGCTGGAGGAAGCCCGCCGGCTGGGGTTTAAAAAAGCCTATACGGCGCCTTTGTCCCGCGCGGAGAAGCGGGATTTAAAAGAGCTGGAAGTAGTGGAACTGGCGGATTTGAATGATTTGTCTCTTCGGCTTCGCTAATAAAAACCCGGTTTTAAAGAGCCGGGTTTTTATTCGGGGACCGCGTGGAGAATATTCCCCTAAAAAACCAGCAGAAAACGCCGGGAAAGTGGTAAAATGTACATAAGGGCTTTTGCCCTTTTAATTTATATTGGAGGCCTTATGCCTATTTGGATTTTTAGGATTTCTACCTTGGTAGCTTTTCCTTTTTTAACTTATAACTATATTGATAAAGACATCATGAGCCTGCTGGGCGGGCTTTTGTGCGGGGCGATTGTCCTTGCCGGAGAGGTGCTGTTTAAGCGCCTGCGCCTGATTAAGATAATGATTGCCTGTTCCGGCCTGTTGCTGGGTTATATGCTGTATGTGTTTTTTGACTACGGCTTAATGAAATTTGCCAATGAGACGGTTGCCGGGTTTTGGGGCCGTTATGAAGGCAATATAGAAATTGGGCTTTTGGTTTTCGGGGTGCTGGTAAGCATCTTTAAAGCGCGGGACTTGGAAGGCCTTTCCTACCGCGGGTGCCATTTAAAAGTGGCGGATTTGTCCGCCTTAATGGACGGGCGCATAGTGGATTTGTGCGAGATTAATTTTCTTTCCGGCATTATTGTTTTGCCCGTGTTTGTAATGGACGAATTAAACAAAATGGCCGCCAGCAAAGACCCGTTGGAACGCGCCAAAGGCCGCCGCGGGCTGGATGTGGCCTCCCGTTTGCAGGAACTAAAAGAAATCGGCGTGCGCATTACCAACAAAACCCCCAAAGCGCAGGATAATGCGGAACGGGTGGTAAAGCTGGCCAAAAGTTTAGGGGCTGAGGTGGTCACGTTGGATTTTAACGTTAACAAAGTGGGTTCCTTGTATGATGTAACCGTTTTGAATATTGCCGATCTGGCCACCGCGTTAAAGCCGGTGGTGCTGCCCGGGGAAACCATGTCTTTGTTTATCATGAAAGACGGAAAAGAAAAGGAACAAGGCATTGGGTACTTGGACGACGGCACCATGGTGGTGGTGGAGGACGGACGCAAATACATCGGCAAACGGGCGGAAGTATCGGTTTATTCCATATTGCAAACTTCTTCCGGCCGCATGATTTTTGCCAGAACCAAATAGGATTTTTTGCATGCACGAAAAGACGGGTTTTTCTTCAGCGGTTATTGTGGCGGGCGGCAGCGGCAGCAGGATGGGGCGCCCAAAACAAATGTTGCCGCTGGCGGGAAAACCCGCTTTGTTTCATACTGTGCGCGCTTTTTTAAACACGCCGGAAATTGCCCAAGTGGTAGTGGTTACCCCAAAAGAAAACCAGCTCCTTTTGCAGCAGGAATTTGAGGGCTTAACTTATGCTTTGCCGGGGGATACGCGGCTTCGTTCCGTGATAAACGGAGTAGAAAAAACTTCTGCCGCTTTGCCCGTGGTAGCCGTGCATGACGGCGCCCGCCCTTTGGTGAAGCCGGCCTTTATATCCCGTTGCGTGCGTGAGGCGCAAACCCACGGTGCGGCGGTGCTGGCCGTACCCGTAAAAGACACCATTAAAGTGTGCCAAGACGGCGTAATCGCCCACACCTTAGACCGCAATGTTTTATGGGCAGCGCAAACCCCGCAGTGCTACCGGCGGAAACTGCTTGTGCAGGCGTTGGAAAAATACGGGAGCGAAAAAGACGCTACGGACGAATCCCAACTGGTGGAAAAGCTGGGGGTAAAGGTGCGGGCGGTAGCGTCTGACTATGCCAACAACAAAATCACCACCCCCGAAGATTTAATTTTTGCCGAGGCGCTTATGCAGGAAAATATATATTACCGTACGGGTTTTGGGTTTGATTTGCACCGCATGGAACCCGGGCTTAAAATGTTTTTGGGCGGGGTAGAAATACCGCATACAAAAGGTTTTTTAGGCCATAGCGACGGGGACTTGGTCCTCCATGCCGTTTGCGACGCTGTTTTGGGGGCTTTGTGCGAAGGGGAAATAGGCATACTTTTCCCGCCTACGGACCCGTCCATTAAAGGCATTTGCAGCGTGGATATCGCCCGCAAAGTGTTGGAAATTGTGCAAAGCCGCCACGCCCAAATTGTGCATATAGACGCTACCGTCATTACCCAAGAACCTAAAATCAAGCCGCATTATGAAGCGGTAAGAAAATCTTTGGCCCGTATTTTTAATATGGACGTAAAAAATGTTAGTTTCAAATCCAAAAGCCACGAGCACGTGGGTGAAATCGGCCAAGGCCTGGCCGCCATGTGCCACGCGGTGGCCACTTTAAAAATTAAGGAGTAGAACCATGAATGTGAAACCGATTATTTTAATACTTTGCGCGGGGGTGTTGGCTGCTTGTTCCTCCACGGGGGACTACCGCTCTTCCAAAACCATCAGCCAGGGGCTGGACTACAGCATGTATACAGATTATGAAGGCCGCTATGAACTGCCTTCCGGGCCGCTGGGCGCGCCCAGCGTGTTGGACGGCTCTTATGAAGACCCTTTTGCCGTAGGGGAAACCAATGTAGTTTCTGCCGACGAAGATTTTACCGCTTCTTTGCCCGCCAGCGCCTATGATACATATGGCGATGTGGTGGTTCCGGTGGCTAAGAAAAAATTCCAGCTGGGGGCCAAAGCCACTTCCAAGGAAATGGGTATTTTCCAAAAAGCGCTTACGCGGGCCTATAACTTGGCCTTGCGCGCTTACAACCCGGCCGGGTTTACGTATTCCGTATCCAGCGTGGGGGCAGTGAATCCGCTTTCTGATATTGAAGTAAGCTGCATGTTGGCGGAATCTTCTGCCAACAGCGTGGGGCAAAACACCTGCAATAAATTTTTTCAGGAATTGTCTTCCAACTATTATGATATGCTGGAGGAGGCCCAGTAATGTTTTTATACAATACGTCCAGCCGTCATAAAGATGAGTTTGCCCCCCAAAACCCGCAGCAGGTTACCATGTATTGCTGCGGGCCTACTGTATATAATTACGCCCACATAGGCAATTTGCGCACGTATATTTTTGAGGATCTGCTGGCCCGCACCATCCGTTTGCATTATCCGTTAAAACACGTGATGAACGTAACCGATGTGGGGCACTTGGTGTCTGATCAAGACGACGGTGAAGACAAAATGGAAGTGGGCGCCGCGCGCGAAGGCAAAAGCGCCTGGGACATAGCCAAATTTTACGAAGAAAAATTTTGGGCCGATTTTGACGCTTTACACTGCACCCGCCCCACGGTAATCAGCCGCGCCACCCAGCACATAAAAGAAATGATTGCCCTGGTAAAAACCTTGGAAGAAAAAGGCTATACGTACCGCACCAGCGACGGCATTTATTATGACACGTCTAAGTTTGACCGGTATGATGCTTTGGTCGGTCATGCGCGTATCAGCGGTTTGCAGGGCGGCGCCCGCGTGGAAATGAGCGATGAAAAACGCAACCCGACGGATTTTGCCTTATGGAAATTTTCCCCCAAAGACAAAAAACGCCAAATGGAGTGGGACAGCCCGTGGGGAGTGGGTTTCCCCGGGTGGCATATAGAATGCTCCGCCATGGCTATGAAATATTTGGGCAATACCCTGGATATTCACTGCGGCGGGATAGACCACGTAACCATACACCACACCAACGAAATCGCCCAAAGCGAAGCCGCCACCGGGCAAAAATACGTGAATTACTGGGTGCATGGGGAATTTTTAATTTTGCGTTCCGGCAAAATGTCCAAATCCGGCGGTACGTTTGTTACCTTGGCTACTTTAAAAGAAAAAGGGTATGACCCGCTTGCCTACCGGTATTTATGCTTAACGGCGCATTACCGCACCCAGCTGGAATTTACGTTTGAAAGTTTGGACGCGGCCGCCAAAAGTTTGGAAAACTTGCGCGCTTTAAGCCGCGGCGTTTTACAGCAAGCTCAAGGAACGGAAGACGCCGGCGGCGCGTGCCAAACCTGGAAAGATAAATTTGCCGCCGCCATGGAGGACGATCTAAACGCCCCCAAAGCATTGGCCGTTGTGTGGGAAGGCCTGCGCAGCGCGGAAATGACCGCCGCGCAAAAGTTGGCTTTCCTGCGTTTTGCAGACGGCATTTTGGCATTGGATTTGTTTAAAGAAAAACCGCAGGAACCCCTCGCGCTGCCGCAGGAAGTGCAAACCCTGCTGGAAGAGCGCGCCCGCGCCCGCGCCGCCAAAGATTATAAAAAGTCTGACGAGCTGCGCGACGCTGTCGCCCGGCTGGGTTATGTGGTGAAAGACACCCCGCAGGGCCAAAAAGCGGAGAAAAAATTATGAATATGAAAAAAGTCCCCGCCGCGTTTTTACAGCGCCTTCCCAAGGCGGATTTGCATGTGCATTTGGACGGATCCCTTCGTTTGTCCACATTAATAGAATTGGCAAAAAAAGAGGGGGTAGAGCTTCCCTCCTATACGCCGGAAGGCATGCGCCGTTTGGTGTATAAAGACAAGTATGCTTCTTTGGTGGAATATTTAAAAGGCTTTAGTTATACGGGCGCCGTGATGCAAAACGCAGAAAATATAGAACGCATCGCTTACGAGCTGGGTCAAGACGCTGTTGCCGAGGGGGTGCGCTATTTGGAAGTGCGCTTTGCCCCGCAGCTGCACGCCAACGATAAGCTTTCCGCCCAGGATTCCGTACGCGCGGTGGCGCGCGGGCTGGCCCGCGCCCAGCGGGAACATAATCTTTCCAAAGAAGTAAAAAACGGAAAAGATTTGGAGTTTCACTACGGCATTATCGCTTGCGCCATGCGCAATTTTAACGCGTTTATGTCCCCCTATTACGGGGTGTTGATGAAAGCGTTGGCACAGTCCAGCAAAACGGAAATTTTTAATATTGCCTCTTTGGAACTGGCTAAAATGGTGGTGCGGTTGGTAAAAGAGGAAAAACTTCCCATTGTGGGGTTTGATTTGGCAGGGGAAGAAGCCGGCTATCCCGCCTCGGACCATGTGGAAGCCTACCGCTATGTGCATAAATATTTTATGCGCAAAACCGTACACTCCGGCGAAGCATACGGCCCGGAATCTATCTTTCAGGCTATTACGGATTGTTACGCCAACCGCATTGGGCACGGTACGCATTTGTTTTCCAAAGACATGATTAAAGACCGCAAGGTAAAAGACAAACAAGCCTATGTGGACAGCTTGGCCGATTATATCGCCAGCGAGCGCATCGGCGTGGAAGTATGCCTTACCAGCAATTTGCAAACCTTGCCGGAAATCAAATCCGTTAAAGACCACCCGGTAAAAGAAATGATTAAGCGCGGGCTCCCTATCAGCATTAATACGGATAACCGCCTGGTTTCCAACACCACGGTTACCAAAGAGCTGGAATTATTGGTGCGCAATATAGACCTGTCCCCCAAAGAGCTTAAAAACGTGGTAATTGCCGGTTTTAAAGGGGCTTTTTTCCCGGGCAGCTACGTGCAGAAGCGGGACTTTATACGCAAAGTAATAGACCGCTACAACGCCTTAGCCAAGGAATACAATATTCCTACTTATTAAGGAAAACTCAGTTTACAGAAACAGAAAGGCGGGGCTGGAAATTTTCCAGCCCCGCCTTTTTAAATGGAAAAGGATTATTTGTCGTCCTCAAAATTTTTTGTATTGGGAATCAGGTGTTTTACCATGTCTTTAAGCGTCTTCTTAAAAAGGCCTTTGCGGGTGGGAATTTTCTTTTCAGCCGAAGCGTAGGCGGCGTTTTGCGCGGGGGAAGACTGCCCGCTTTTGTCAAACGCCAAACGTTGGCTGGGATAAATGCTTTGCTGCCCGGTAATGAGAAAACTGATAACGCACGCGACGGTGGCGTAAGGGGCCACTTCCGCACCAAAAAGTTCAATAGCCATAATGCTGGCGGACAGGGGGGTATTTGCCGTCCCCGCCAGTACGGCCACCAGCCCCAAAGCGGCCAGGGTGGCGGAGTCCACCACCAAAAAATCAGCCAGCATGCCGCCCGCTTGCGCCCCAATAAAGAAAATAGGTGTTACCACCCCGCCGATACCGCCTGCGGCAAAGGTAATGGATGTGGTGATGATTTTGTATAGAAACCCAAAGGGGCTGTCCGGCGTGGCACCGGCTAACACGTTGTCAATGCCGCTCATGCCCAAGCCCAAATAAACGGGGGAAATAAAATATCCTACGGCAATTAACAAACATCCGCCCACCGCGCAGGCCATAAATACGGAAGTGCGCAGCGCAATGTAGCGAAACACCACCCGCATAAACTTCATCATTTCAATAAATAAAATGGAAATAATGCCAAATATCATGCCCGCTATAATGACTTTTAAAAAGAACTGTTCGGAAAATACCGGCACAAAATGAATAGGGTGGTAAATGTAGTTTACGCCTAAGTATTGCGTTACCTGGAAGGCCGTCATCCCGGCTACCAGCGCGGCAAACATGACTTCATAAAAAATATGCCCCACCCATAACACTTCCAACCCGAAGAGCGCTCCGGATATCGGCACCCCAAACACGCCCGCAAAGCCGGCGCTTACGCCGCAAATCATCATTTTGCGTTGGTCTTCTTTATTCATGCGCAT
Source organism: uncultured bacterium (assembly GCA_949298795.1). Lineage (GTDB taxonomy): Bacteria > Elusimicrobiota > Elusimicrobia > Elusimicrobiales > Elusimicrobiaceae > Avelusimicrobium. Next base: position 5,256 of record CASFXV010000014.1, on the reverse strand, counting down.
AAAACGCGCCAGAGTGGAGCTGATACCAGCGCCTACGTCGGCGCAAGGAGCTTCTTTGCCGGCGGAACCTCCGGTAGCCATGGTAAGGATAGAGAGGAAAAAGGCCTTGGTAATGGAAATAAAAGAAATAGGCCGGTAAGAGTTGATTTTATTTATTACGGAGTCAGTGGTATAGTCCCGGTCTTTGCGGAAAGTATGGCGGGAAAGCAATACCCCTAAATACAAAAACAGCGGCAGCCCCACGTAGAAATAGGATATATTGTTGCGCCAGCTGATGGCCGCGTCCAACAGTTTTAAGAAAGCCGCGTCCAACACGCCTACAATGACCCCCACCAGCGTGGCCAGCGTAAACCATTTAATAATATGGAGTACATTATTTCTTTGGGAATCCCACATATGCTACATATTATCAAATTGCTTTTTCGCACACAAACTTTCGCTGTAAAACGGCGTTTTTTGCCCGGTTGTATTTTGATATACTATATAAAGAGCAGGACGCGTTTATAAACCCGCCTGCGAGGAGAATTTATGGATTTTTTTATTTCTTCAGTGATTACGCTGGCTTTGGTTATGGACGGATTTGGCAATATACCGCTTTTTATTGCCGCGCTTAAAAAAGTCACCCCGGAACGCCGCAAAATTGTTTTATTGCGCGAACTGGGAATAGCGCTCTTAATTATGGTAGCGTTTTTATTTTTAGGCAAATGGTTCTTGCAGGCGTTTGGAGTAAGGCAATTTTCGCTAAGCATAGCGGGCGGGATTATTTTGTTTATTATTTCCGTGCGTCTAGTGTTTGGCGGGGAAGAAGAAGCCAAGACGGACCCTAAAGAAGATGAGCCTTTTGTGGTGCCTTTGGCTATCCCGCTGGTGGCGGGGCCGGCGGCGCTGTCTATGGTGATGATTTTATCCGCCCAATCCCCCAACAAACTGGTTACGCTGGGGGTGGTGTTGGCGGCGTCGCTTATTAATTCGGTCATTTTAATGTTGTCTTTTCCCATCAGCACGTTGTTGGGTAAACGGGGGCTGGTGGCTATTGAACGCTTGACGGGTATGATTTTGGTGCTGATGTCCGTGGATATGGTGATGGGCGGCATCGCAGAATTTATTAAACTGGGTAATGTATAGTATGAAAAAAATAGTTTCTTTGTTTGGCGGCATTTTGTTGTTTCTTTCCGGGCTACCGGCTTGGGCTTCCGTGCAGTTAGCGCAGGACAAACCCAATTTTTGTTTATTTGTAAGCCCTACTTGCGTGCATTGCAATAAATTAAAGCACGAATATTGGCAACAGTTGAAAGATAAATATAAAGATAGCGTAAACTTTATAGAGTTGGATATTTCCAAAGACGGCAACAACTTAATTTTTGCCGAAACGGCCAAAGCCTACGGCGTAACGGATTTGGGCTATCCGGCCGCTTGTGTGGGCAGTACTTTTTTAATGGGATACCCCAATGAAATTGCCACCTATGCAGACGCCGCTATAGAAAAAGCCATGTTGCTGGATGAGGATACCATTTTAGTGCAAGAAAACGCCCAAGACACCCAGGCCGCTTTTAGCAAAATTACTTTATGGGCCATTATCGGCAGCGGGCTGGTGGACGGGGTAAACCCCTGTGCGTTTGCGGTGATTGTATTTTTTATTTCATTCTTAACCGTGTATAAATACACCCGCCGGGAAATTATTTTGGTGGGGGCCGCTTATTGTTTTGCGGTGTTTGTGGCGTATGTGCTGATTGGGCTGGGGTTGTTTCAGTTCTTATATGCCATGCGCGGTTTTGCGTACATCATCAAAGCGTTTTATATTATTACGGCGGCGGTTTGTTTGGCGTTTTTCTTTTTGGCTTTGTATGATTTTTGGATTTACAAAAAAACCAAAAAGGCCGATAAAATGCTTTTGCAGCTGCCTACCAATTTAAAAGTGCGTATCCATAAAATTATGGGGTTTTTTCTGCGTGATAAGCACGAAAGCAGCTGGCGGCTGGTATTAGCCTCTTTGGCCGTGGGGTTTGCCGTGTCTTTGGTGGAAGCGGTGTGTACGGGGCAAGTGTATTTACCTACGGTGGTTTTAATTATGCAGGACCCGGCTTTCCGCGTAAAAGCGTGGCTGTATTTGCTGTTATATAATTTCATGTTTATTTTGCCTTTGGTGTTAATTTTTGTATTATCAATATTAGGTTATGAATCCAAAGGATTTAACGACTTTTTAAAGAAACACTTGGGTTTGATGAAACTTCTGTTATGTGTAGTATTTTTAGCTTTGTTTGTTTTATTGGTTGGTAATATATAAGGAGCATGTTATGAAAAGCCAAGGTTTTTCCCTTATGGAACTTATTTTTGTTCTTCTGATTGTGGCGGTACTCTCTACCTTTGCCGTAAAGACTTATATAAAGGTAATAGAGCGGGCCACTATGTCTGACGCGGTGAATATGATGGCGACAGGTTCCAGCGCGCAGGACCGTTATTTTTTAAAGCGTAATGCTTATACTAATAAATGGAGCTACTTGGACTTAAATATGAGCAATGACCCGCACCTTTTTAAAAACGAGGACGGCAGCGAGGTCTATTATACGAAAGGAGATTCACCCGATAATACCGGGGACGGTTTTGCCGTTTCTTTTCAGTTTGATTATTACCGCCGCGGTTTTGTGGTGGCGCAGCGCGTCGGATCGGAAAAATATACATATAAATTGGTACGTCCGTTTGGGCAGTCACAGATATATTGTATTCCCGTTTATGAAAACGAATTTGACGTTAACTTCTGTATGGATTATGCCGGGGTGGAAGAAATGAGCCAGCTCCCGGCCAATCCCATGGTTCCCATACCGGAAAAAATAACGCTGAACTAAAAATAATTTTTAGGCCCGCGCCCTGAAGGCGGGCCTATATTTTCCAGTTCTGCATATACAAAGAGGGGCAGATGAAAAAAGGCTTTACTATTAAATCGCTTTTGATATTGGTGGCGGTGATAACGTGTTTTGCTGCTTTTGCTTTTCCCCGGTATTTTTGGGAGAAAGAAAAAGTCCGCGCGTTAGCGGTGGACGCTATTTTGGCGGATGTGGAAATAGCGCAAGACTATTTTATGCGTTTAAACGGCCGTTTCGCGTCGGACTGGGGGGATTTGGCCCGCTATTTTTCAGTCCCTGCTATATTAAATGTCACAGCCCAAAAAGTGGAGGGGACGCCGGCGGAATTATATTTGGCTTTTATAGGTCCCAACGGCAAGCCGGAGGCGGACGGATATATTTTGCGCTTGGAACAGGGGCCTTCTGGGCAGGAAGTTTCTCTATTATCTGCTCGCCGGGTGGGGGGGCGTTATAATTACCAGCTGGTGCGCCCTATGCTGACCGGGCAAACTGTCTGCCAAGGACAAGATGAACGGGGAAATAAGTTTTGTTCTTTGTTTTCCCCTTATTTAGTGAGAGAGCATATTCGCTTTATTTCTTCACCGGCTTCTTTGCCGGAAGAGCCTTTTGCTGTTCCTTCTGTGGGAAAATAATTCATCTATATATATTGGGAAGTAGGCCCTTAAAGGGGCTTGACATTGCTTTTTGCTACTGCTAAACTAATAATGTAGCCGCTATGGCTGCAAAACTCTACGTAAAACTGTAGGAGGTTTTATGAATAAGAAAGGTTTTACCTTGATCGAACTGCTCGTAGTAGTGTTGATCATTGGTATCTTGGCCGCTATGGCTATGCCGCAGTACTTCAAAGCGGTGGAACGCTCCCGCATGACGGAAGCCGACACCTTGTTGGGCAGCATTGCCCAAGCTCAGCGCCGCAAATTCTTACAGACCAACCGGTTTGTAACGAATTACAGAGCGTTGGACGTGTCCCCGAAAGATTCCAACGGGTCCACCTATTACACCAAAGGCAACCCGGCCACGGGTGCTAACGGCAACGGTTTTGCCGTAGTGTTAGCCGGTACCACCTTCCAGGATGGTATTGCCACCGCTACCCGCCATGCTGCCAGCGGTGCTTTGCAGTATCAGTATAGCTTGTCCCGCTACTATCAAGGCGACAACGTAACCTGCAACGGCACCAACCCTGCTGGCCAGGAACTCTGCGCTGACTTCTGCGGTATTGATACGCCGACCGGCTCTTGCTGCAACAACGGCACTGCCACTGCTTGCGCTCGTCCGGCCAATAACTAATTCACTTAGTTAATATTACAACCCCGCTTGGTAACAAGCGGGGTTTTTTATTGATAGCTAATGAGTTGTTCTGTGGGTTCTTCTCCCGCCCCGCGGGAAACGCAGACGAATCCCGGTGTAAACAACGGGTTTCTTTTTATTAGCGGAAATTAATCAAAAGCCTCATATTGAACAATAAAAACCGGGTGCAAATTAGGGTGTGCCGCTAAGTTGGGCCGTTGTTTCTTTTATACAGGCCGTTTAGAAAGAAGCCGATGTTTTTAATTGTTGTTTTAAAAATGGGATTTTTAGGGCGCCTGTTTGATTTTTAAAATTATATTTATACAATAAATACATGAAAACTTTACCTTTAGAAAAAGCGCTTACGTTTATAGAGCCCGGCCCGCTTACGTTGGTTACCACTTTTGACGGTAAAAAACCCAATGTAATGACGATTTCCTGGACGGCCGCCCTAGATTTTAACCAACATATTTTATTGGTTACCGGCCCGTGGAATTACTCTTTTGACGCTTTGCTTAAGACCAAAGAATGCGTGGTTTGCCTTCCGGGCCCGGCCCTGCTAAAAAAAGCGGTCCAAGTGGGTATGATAAGCGGGGAAACGGAAGATAAATTTAAAAAACTGCGTATAAAAACTTATCCCGCCAAAAAAGTAAAAGCCCCTCTCTTGGCTGGCTGCGTAGCCTGTTTGGAATGCCGGGTAACGGACTATATCAAAAAATATGGTTTCGTTATTTTACAGGTGATGGAAGTATGGCATAATGAACGCTGCCGGGACAAACGCTTAGTCCACGCGGTGGGCGACGGCACTTTTACGGCAGACGGAGAACATTTTAATTTGCGCGCTTTAATGAAAGAAAAACTGCCCCCCGGCTTATAGAAGCCCATTCGCTCTGCTTCGCGGTGAGACAGCGTAGAATGTTTTATTTAAAAATCCCCCGGTTATTCCGGGGGATTTTCATGAAGGCAAAACGGTTTTTTCTTGGGCTGGCGGCGTATTATCCGCTGGAGTAATTTCCGCTTGGGCGGGAACAGGGGCCTGCGCAGGAGAGGAGTTTTCTGCCGGGCTGTCTGCCGCTGGTTGAACGGGGGCATCAGCCCGAGTATCCAG
>CASFXV010000013.1 GCA_949298795.1 uncultured bacterium | reverse complement strand
GTTCCATATTGAGATGGTACTAAATATGAAGATTTGGGGATACACACTCCATCCCTCGGGCTTACGCCCGGGGTTTATTGTGAGCAGTAGTTATAAAACCCCCCCTTGCGGGAGGGTTTATTTGTCGCTTAAAATTTATTTAGCGGCGGATTTGTTGGCCGCTTTGGCCAAGCGGGATTTCTTGCGGGCGGCCGTTTTCCAGTGAATTACACCTTTTTTGGCGGCTTTATCAATGCAGGATTCCGCTTTTTTCAAATCTTCTTTCAACGTGGCGGCTTTGGTGGAAGCGGCGGCTTTCACGGTTTTGGTGGCCACGCGGACCTTTTTAATAAGCCCTTTGTTCTGGGAAGTTCTCTTCTCAGCTTGGCGCTGGGCTTTTAAAGCGCTGGTATGTCTACCGGTTTTTAATTTTGCCATTTAAGATTCCTCTATACAAAAATCTGTTAGATATATTTTATCCAATTCAGGGGCATGGGGTCAACCATTTTTTTGCCGGGCGCATGGCGGCCCGGAAATGTTAAAATAAAAAAATGGATCCCAGGCTTTCTATTTTACCAAATAAACCCGGCGTTTACATTATGCGTTCCAAAGAGGGCGCCATTATTTACGTGGGAAAAGCCAAAAACCTGGCGGACCGGGTAAAACAATATTTCCAAGCCTCCAACCTCTATTCCCGCGGCTGGAAACTGCCCTGCCTGCTGCCCCTCATCGCTAAAATTGATTACGTAACCACCGCCAGCGAAAGGGACGCCCTTGTATTGGAAGAGAAACTAATCAAACGCTACCAGCCCTTTTTTAATTCTTTAGGCAAAGACGGCAAAAGCTACCCCTATTTAAAACTTACCATGGGGGAAGACTTTCCCCGCCTGCACTTAACCCGCCGCCGCACCCCGGGGAAAGATTTGTACTTTGGGCCGTATCCCAAATCCAGCATTGTCAAAAGCCTGCTGCGCTTTTTATGGAAAAGCAAATACGCCCCGCTGCGCCCGTGCAAGTGGAACTTTTCCCGCCAAAAACCGCTGGACGAAAAAAAAATCAAAACCTGCATTTACTATCATACCGGCCAATGCCCGGCCCCCTGCGCGGGGAAAATATCTTATGAGCGATACCGCGAAATCGCCCAGCGCATGGCTTTGTTTTTAGAAGGAGATTTTGACAACATCACCCGCAGCATTACGGCGTTAATGCGCCGCTGTTCCCAAAATTTAGAGTATGAGCAAGCCGCCGTGTACCGCAATTTTTTACAAGCGCTGGAACACATGAAAGAACGCGTGTTGGTGGGCAAATTTAAAGAAGAAAAGATTGTTACCGCCATGGATAATACCGATAAACTAAAACGTCTGGCGGAGGTTATCGGCATGCATAAACTACCCGCCCACATAGAAGCGTTTGACAATTCCCACCTGTTTGGGCGGGAAGCCGTAGGCTGTATGGTGTGTTTTATAAACGGTGAAAAAAATACCGAACACTACCGGCGCTTTAAAATACGTTCCAAACTGCCGCAGCGCGGCGGGAGCGATTTTACCATGATGGAGGAAAATGTATTCCGCCGCCTGCGCCAAATAAAAAGAGACCCCTCCCAAATGCCTGACTTAATTTTGCTGGACGGCGGGAAAAGCCAAATACACGCCGCCATGAACGCTTTTGAGCGGGCGGGGCTGTATATACCGTTTATCGCGCTGGCGGAAACGCATGAAGGAATTTACCTGCCGGGCGCCGCCGAAAGCATCAAACTGCCTATTGGGGACCCGGCCCTCAACCTGCTTATGGAAATACGCGATGAAGTCCACCGTTTTGCCATTACCTACCACCGCAAACTGCGCGACAAGCAAACCTTGTCAGACGGGCCCATGACCGCTTAGGTCTTTTAGCCCTGGCATGCCCTGCCTAAAAATAAATAAAATAGAAATATGAGAGTGCTTCCACTTTTCGTCAATATGCTTGCCGCAAGCTTACTGATCGGCTTGTCTGCTTCTTACGTGCAGGCGCAGCCATACTCCCAGCGTGCTTTTAAAGGAATACAGAAAGCCCGTAAGCGCCACCCCAGCAAAAACCCCCATTTTAAAAAACAACGCCAACCCCTTCCGTCCTTTAAACAAAAGGAAGAATTAAAAAACTGGCAGAAAGAGGTGGAAAAAAATTTTTCGGCCGCCGCAGCTTACGCCCAACTCCGCCAGCTTACCCCAGACCCGCTGGCCAAAGCCATATTGAACCAATTTGATGAATTGGTGCCTTTGGCCAAAACCACATTCCCCGCGGAATTTTTAGCCCGCAATACCAAAATGGCCGCATTTTTTAGAAAGCATTTTCTTACCCGCGTCCGTTACATACAAAACAACCGGGAAAGCATCCTCCAACACATTACGCAAACCGTTTCCGCCAACCCGCCTGATTACTTGGCTTTGCTGGAAGACAAAAATGTTATCTTCGCCGCCGTACACCATTATGACCCTTTCCTAGCGCCGGCTTCGCATGAAATTGTGTCTTTGGTAAAACAATATAAGGCCAAAAATCCAAAAGCACAGGTATTAATAGCGGCCGAGGCTTTATCCACCACTTTAAACGGCAAGCCCGTCCCGCTGCTGACGGAAGAAAACTTGTCTTTAGAATGGTTAAAAGCCAGCCACTGGGGGCCCTCTTTTAACCCCTATACCCCCCTGGCCCAAGAAAACGGCATTTCCTTTTTACCGTTGGAAAATTATGCCCAGTTATTAAAATACGGGAAAGAAAACCAAACGCTTTACGCCAAATCCCCCATAGGGCTGGAAGAACGCAACCGGCAGTGGGCCAAACACATTGCAGAAGAACGGAAAAGAAAAATGCTAGAAACCGGGGAAGATTATGATTTAATTTTGGTAATAGCCGGCGAAGCGCACCTGCGCTACATGTTCCCACAAAATTTACCGGGTATTATGAAAGAAAAACGTTCCGCCGTGATTGATTTTTCCACCCGCAACGCCAATCTATTTTCCAACTTTTTTTGGGATAAACTGCCCGGACGCGCGGAACTGCGCATTATTGGGCCGCAGTATTACATCATCAAACAAACAGATCCCAAAACCGCCCAGTTATTAGGGGCGGATTTATACATCAATACCCCCTTATAGGTCTTTTGGTCCCGCTTCACAAGGGACTTTGGGCCCTGTCTTTTTATCGGCCGCCTGTTTATAATAATAATATGAAACCCATTCTGCACCTGTGCCTGCTTATGATGTTGCTGTTCAGCGCGGCTGCGCCAAGTTACGCCCAGCGTTGGAAAAAAACCATGCAAAAAGCCGCTAAAAAAGCCGCCCAAAAAGAGCAAAGCCTCTCAAAAAAAATACTTCCTGCCATAACGGAAAACCAAATACGGGCCGCCTCTAAACAAGCCGGTAAAATATGGAAGCTCAACCAAATAAACGCGGCCTTAGATAAAAAAGCCTTGGCGGCCTGGGCCGTGCAGCAAGGCATACGTCCCCAGTCCCCCGCATATCAGCAAGAAGCCAAACAGCTGGCTTTCATCCGCCGCCATGCAGAGCAAATACAAGCCACCTTCAAACGGGATTTTATACACGTAAACTCCGTAAATTACACCCCTTTTATTAAAGAGAAAAACAAAATATTGCTGGCTGCCAACTGGACACCCGGTTCCCAAGCGCAAATAATCAAACTGATAAAAACCCTAAACGCGCAAAATCCGCAAAGCAAAATTATTGTGGCAAGCCCTTTTTTCCCGCCGACCAAACAGCCTTACTCCTCCGGCCAATATTCCCGCTTTCACAGAGAAAACGGGGCGGATCCTTTCTTTAAAGAATTGTTACACCAGCCCAATCTGTTGTTTGTAACCCTAAATGCTCAAGCCGGTTTACCAGTTAAAAACCAGTGGGAAAGCTGGATGAGAGAAGTTTCCCCGTATTATTCCCAAAATATTTTTGGGAAAACAAAAGACATTTTAGTCTTCATCGCTCCGGCGCGCTTTATTGAGGGGAACGCTGCTTTCTTAAAACAAGGGAGGAAAGGTATTTCTCCTTGGAATAAAGACCAAATTTTAACTTTGTCCATACGTACACAAAAAGAAAATAATTTGACTGATTTTAAATGGGATTTAATCACTTCCCGCGGCAAAACGCCTCTGCCCGCCCCGTATACATCGGGTTGGATATTAAACGCTTTTGTGGACCGGATAGACCCGCAGTTCAGCCCTATTTTGGGGACGGACGTTATCATACGCATTCATCCGCAGCTTTCTCCCCAGCCATCACGATAAACCCTTCTTATGCAAAGACCCTCCGCTTTAAGCATGGCGGAGGGTCTTTATTAAATAGCAAGGGGGCTTATACAGCCCCCTTTTTGAAATCATGTTATTTAAAATTACTTGTTCCCAATTTTTGCTGCAAGTAAGTTTTAAAGCCGGAAGGATCGCCCGAGTGGCCGATGGCTTCCTGATAGCTGATTTTCTTTTTAATATACAAATCACCTAACGCCTGGTTCATGGTAATCATACCCATGCCGGCATTGGTTTGCATGGTAGAAAGAATCTGCTCCGCTTTTCCGTCACGGATTAAGCTGCGCACGGCAGAGTTGGCAAGCAACACTTCGCAGGCCATGGCGCGGCGGCCGTCCAGCGTGGGAATTAACTGCTGAGACAAAATAGCCTCCAACACGAAAGACAGCTGCGTGCGCACCTGCGGCTGTTGGTTGGCCGGGAACACGTCAATAATACGGTTGATGGACTGCACGGCGTCGTTGGTGTGCAGGGTGGCAAACACCAAGTGCCCGGTTTCCGCCAAGGTCAAGCAGGCTTCAATGGTTTCAATATCGCGCAACTCGCCCACCAGAATCACGTCCGGGTCCTGACGCAAGAAGTGTTTTAAGGCCGCCTGGAAGGAATGCGTATCAGAACCCACTTCACGCTGGTTTACAATACTGCGTTTATGCGGATGGACGAATTCGATAGGGTCTTCCACCGTCATAATGTGGTTGCTTTCGTTCATGTTTAAATAGTTAATCATGCTGGCCAAAGAGGTGGATTTACCGGAACCCGTACACCCGGTTACCAATACCAAGCCTTTGTTTAACTTCATGATATTGTACACCACAGGGGGCAAGTTTAATTCTTCAAAAGATTTAAAATCATTGGGAATGGAACGCAAGGCTGCGCCCACACAGCCTTTTTGTTTATAAATATTTACACGAAGACGGCCTAAGCTTTTTAAACCGAAAGAGAAGTCCAACTCTAAATTTTCTTCAAACTGCTGGCGTTGTTCGTCCGTCATGATGGAGTAAATGAGCGTCTGGGCGCTTTCTTTGGTAAGTACTTCAAACTGCGTGGCATACAAACGCCCTTCAATACGAAGCACCGGCGGAACGCCTACGGTAAGGTGAATATCGGAAGCGTTTTTTGCTTTCATCAGTTTAAACAGATCGTCCATGAGTATCATATGATTAACCCTCTTTTGGTTTAATTTATTTTTCCTACCAAGTCCAACGTTATATTATTTAAAGCGCCTATTAATTTGTTTGTGGAAACGTCCACTTGAAACAAATACACCACCGGCTCCAAGCGAGTCTTGCTTAACCGATATTTTACAATATATACATTATTGTGCAGCGGCGTGGCGGACCACACCGCATTATACCCTTGGGCCAGCTTGCTTTTATAAATCCTATCAAAATAATCCGCTATTTTGCCATTAGAGTCGGGCAGCTCATAATTTTTTACCACTTGCAAAGCCATATCCTGCGCAGAAACCTCCGGCGCTTTAGGCGCCTGCGGCATGGATAAAACTTCTTGAGCGGAAGGAACATCCGGCGCGGTATCGGGCATTAGTTCATCTATCGGAGCGTTGTCCTGCACCACCGCTGGGACAGGCTGTTTATTGGCGGTAACAGCCTGTTGCTGCCCAAACAGCCATAACAACCCCAATAACGCTAATATAACCGCTAAAAACCCAACGGCCCACAGCATTTTTTTGGAAGCGGGAACACGCGATTTTTCTTCTTGTATTTTTTCATTTAAAAATTGGTCTATCTCCGCCGTTTTCTTTAGGGTAGGTTTTACCCGGTTCACTTGCGTGTCCACCACCGGAGCCACGTCTTTGATGGGTTCTTTTATTTCAGGGGTTTCTACAGGCGCCTCTTGAAAAATACCGTCCACGGGGCTTGCCGCGGCCGTTTCTTTAGGCTGGGCGGACTGCGGCGCCGATTGCTCTTCTTTAGCGGGCGGAATTACCGCCGGCTTGTTTTCCGGTTCCGGGGCCGCTTGCGTTTCTTGAACGGGCAACACTGCCGCCGGTTTCTGTTCCGGCTCCGGCTTAGGGGACGGCTGTACTTTTTTGTCTTCCGGCAAAACAGCTAAAACGGGGGCTTTTGCCTCCTCTTTGGGGGCCGCAGACGAAACCTCCGGCTGCGTATTTCCCAGCGGGGCCGCTTGCGCCGTTTCGGCGGCTGCCGGCTTTTCAACAGGTGCCGCCGAAGGTTGGGCTTTTATGGCGGCTTTGGGCGTTTTATCCGCCTCAGGAAGCGCCGCTTGTTGTAAAGGTTCTTTTTGTTCTTTTTCCGCTTTGGGCGGCCGGTTATCCGATTGGCGAGGAGCGGAAGAAGTTTCTTTCGGCTCCTTAACTAAAGGGGCAGTCTCCTCTTTCTTAACCGGGGTCTGCACAACGGGCGCAGGGTCTTCCCCCAATTGGACAGACAGCGGCTCTTCATCCTGCAAAGATAAAGAAATACCTTGTGCAAAAGTTTTGGGTAAAGGGGTCTTATCCAAAGAGGGTTCCTCCGGCCGGGCCTCTTGAGATAAAGGAAGCGATACGATTTCTTGCGCCGGGGATTTTTCTTCTGCCTGGGCAGCGGCAGGCATTTGCGCCGCAGGCTCTTCTTCGGAAGGTTTAGGCAAAGGAGCAGGCGCAGGGTTTTCTTTTAATAAAACCGCACTTTCCTCTTCCGCCGGGTCTTTTTGTTCTTCTTTTGCCAAAGAAGAACTAACCTGAGGTGCGCCGTGTTCTGCGGAAGCCTGCGGAGGAACGGGGTTTTCTTTTATGTCTGTTTGCTCTTCTCTCTTTTTACGAATACGATACTTGGGGTGGAAAGGCTCTTCCTGCGGAGAAGGAGAAACCAAAACCACGGGAACTTGCTGCGTAATGGGTTCCACCGCGTCCAAATCATCTTCTATGGACTCTTGCTTATCCGTTAAGTCTTCTTTTGCGGTAAAAGCATCAAAGGGGTCCTCTTCCAAGACGGAGTCTTCCCCTTCACTGACGGGGGGTTTCGTTTGGGCAAATTGGCTGTTTAGCGCACGGGATAAATTCATATCGGAATTTTCATTCGGATCCGGTATGCCTAAAATATTGCCTAAATCTTCGCCTTTGATATTATTAAAATAGTCTTCTATCGGGCCGGGTTTGGAGGGCGCCTGGGAGGGAACATGTAAATTTTCAGCCGGTTCCTGCGCCACAGGCTGTTCAGGAGATATGATGGGAGACTTTTCTTCCAACAGGGTGTTTAACTCCTCTTCAAACACGTCCGGCTTTTCCACATCGCTTAATATGGGAGAAGGAAACTGCGCAAGGGGCTCCTCAAATTGGAAATCGGCATAAGAAGAGGCTTCCCTCCAAGCGGAAGATTCTTCCCCCTGGGTTTCAGGACACACCAAACTATGAGGGCCAAATCCCTCCCGCTTCATTAACTCCTGCAGCGGGAATGGACCCAGCACATCACCATTTTCAAAAACCCAATATTTCATGCCGTTCCTTCTGGGGAGCCCCAGACAGTTTACTTACACAAAGCCACAGCGGCTTTTAAACGCGCCACAACGGTATCCTGGCCCATATATTCCAACATTTTAAATAAAGTGGGCCCGTGGGTACGGCCGGAAACCGCCACACGCACCGGGTGGAAAATCTGCCCGGCTTTCATGCCGTTTTCTTTGGCGTAGGAACGGGCGGCCGCTTCCAAATTGGCTTCTGTAAAATCGGCCAAGTCCCCGTATACTTTCGCCATGCCTTCCAGCACGCTTTTGGCTTCCGGCTTAGCAAAAACCTTTTCCAGCGCGTCGGTCTCAAATTTCGGTTCTTCAAAGAAGAATCGGATTAAGTCCGGTATTTCCGTTAACAATTTATATTTTTCCTGCTCCAGGCCGATAATGCCTTCCAAGCGGGCACGGTCCACCTTAGAAACGTCAATCCCCGCCGCCGTGATAAACGGCAAAGCCAAATCCGTTAACCGGGAAAGCGAAGTATGACGGATATATTCCCCGTTCATCCAGTTCAGTTTTTCCGGGTCCATAACGGCCGGGCTGGGCTGACAGCCGGAAATATCAAATTTTTCTTCCAATTCTCCCGGGGCAAAAAGCTGTTGGGAATCCGGGGTGGACCAGCCAAGCAGCGCCAAATAGTTTTTAAGCGCTTCCGGCAGATATCCCATCTTTTGGAATTCCACCACGTTGGTCGCGCCGTGGCGTTTGGAAAGTTTTTTTCCGTCCGGCCCGTGAATCATAGACAAGTGGGCAAAAACAGGTTCTTTCCAGCCCAGCGCGCGGTAAATTTGAATTTGCGCCGGCGTGTTGGAAATATGGTCATCGCCGCGGATTACGTGCGTCATACGCATTAGGTGGTCGTCCACCACTACGGCAAAGTTATAGGTGGGGTATCCGCTGGTTTTTTGGATAACCAAATCATACAAATCTTTGCTGGCAAATTTTACATGCCCGCGAATCATGTCATCCCATTCCACGTCCCCTTCCTGAGGCATGCGGAAACGAATAACATACTTGCGCCCCTGGGCTTCCAGCTCCGCTTGCTGCTGGGGGGTTAAATCCCGGCATTTGCCGCTGTACTTAGGAGGGCGGTGCTCCGCCAGGCATTTTTGGCGGTTGGCTTCCAGCTCTTCTTCGGTGCAATAGCATTTGTAGGCTTTGCCTTCGGCAAGGAGTTGGTCAATATATTTTTTATAAATGCCCATATCGGCGCGCTGGGCTTGGTAATAAGGCGTATCCGGCCCTTTGGAAGTACCGTCCGGCATAGGGCCTTCGTCCCAATTTAACTGCATCCACTGCATTCCTTCAAAAATAGCGTCCGTAGAGGCTTGGGTGGAGCGTTCCTCGTCCGTATCCTCAATACGTAACAAAAACGTGCCTTTATTCTTTTTAGCGAAAAGGTAGTTAAAAAGCGCAGTACGAACCCCGCCTATATGCAAAAACCCGGTTGGGGACGGGGCAAATCTCACTCTTACTGTCATAATTCCTCTTTGTATAAAGTAAAACTGCAAATACAAATATATTATACTTATTATGGAAAATTTTTTAAAATATAAATAAATCCCGCGCGCGGGCAACATTGCCCCGGCCGCGGGCCTTTTTTGCACAGGAGCCGTTTTCATGTTTTTTTGGATAATGACCGTAGGTCTTTTTTTTATGCAATTTACAGCCGGCGTTTGGCTGCATGTGGCTTTTCCGTCCGTACCGCTTAAATGGGCGGCGCTCATTATACCGTTTCTTTTGTCCGTCTTTGTACGTTTCGGCATGACGTATACGCGCACCCACTTCGGCGTGTGGGAAAGCATGCTGTATTATGTTGCCAATGCCTGGGTGGGGCTGGCGTTTATTATATTTTGCGCAAGCCTTATTTTCTTGGCATTGCACGGTTTGCTTTTGCTTTGCCGGTGCAATATCATTCGTTTTTTAGGGCCGGCCAGCCTAGTGATAATGGTTGTCTTGTGCACCTGGGCCGTGTGGAACGGGCTGAAAACCCCCGCCATAAAATACGTGGACGTGCATATAGACGGCGCCCCGGAATTAAAAGCGGCGGTTTTGTCTGACACGCATTTAGGGGTGGGCGTCAGTTTAAAACGCTTTGAACGCGCGCTGGAAAAGCTGCAAAAAGAAAAACCGGACTTGCTTTTGGTGTTGGGAGACGTGTTTGAATACGGCCCCGATAAAGACAGCTACGCCCAAGCGTTGGCCCGCTTTGAAACCCCTTTAGGCAAATACGGCGTGCTGGGCAACCATGAATATTACACCGGGTATGAAAATTCCCTGCGTTTTTACCGCCAAAGCGGCATTACGCTATTGCAAAACGAAACGGCACGCCCAATGGAAAATTTAACCATTGCCGGGGTAAAAGACGTACGCACCGCCCGCGTAAAAGCGCAGGACGTAACCCAATTATTGGCCTCCGTTCCCGCGGAAGACGCCATATTTTATTTAAGCCACCAGCCCCTTTTGGTTCAAACCGCGGCGGACGCCGGGGCCGGCCTGATGTTAAGCGGGCACACGCATAACGGGCAAATATTTCCTTTCAATTTCTTGGTAAAATGGCAGTATCCGTATGTATACGGGCTGTATCCCGTAGGACACATGAATTTATACGTCACTTCCGGCTGGTTTTATTGGGGCATGCCGCTTAGGCTGTTTGCCCCGGCGGAGATGGCGCTCATCCGGGTAAACGCATGAAAAAATGGATATTTTTAATGCTGGCATTATGGCCGTTGGCTGCCGGCGCGCAAGTAAAGTTTGAAGACCTGAGTTTTGAAGAAAAATTAGGCCAAACCTTAGTGGTCTTTGTAGACGTAGACAGCGCCGAACAAAACCGCAAAGCCATTGAAGAAGGCAAAATAGGCGGGGTGCTGATACAGTGGGGGAATTACTCCCTCCCCAAAACCAAAGAATTGGTAGCCAAGCTGCAGTCTTGGGCCGCCAAAAGCCCGCATAAAATACCGTTGCTTATTTCTATTGATTACGAAGGCGGCACCGTATACACCCCCATTACGCTGGGTTTTGAATATTTGCCCACAAACATGATGCTTTCCGCCACGCTGGACGAAGAGGCCGCCGCCACCGTGGCTTATTTGGCCGGGTTGGAACTGCGCCGCGCGGGCGTACACATCAACTTTTCCCCCGTATTAGACGTAAACAGCAACCCGCACAACCCCATTATCGGCGTACGTTCTTTCGGCTCCGACCCGGACAACGTAACAAAAATGGGTTTGTCTTTAATGAACGGGTTTAAGGCTTCCGGCATTATCAGCGTGGTGAAACATTTCCCGGGGCACGGGAACACAACCGTAGACTCCCACTACAAAGTGCCTGTGGTGCACGATAAGCTGGACGTGATGGAAAAAACCCACTTAACCCCTTTTGCGCAAGCCATACAGCACCAGGTCCCCGGTGTTATGACCGGGCACATTTTATACCCGGAGTTGGACATCAATAACATAGCCACTTTTTCCCGCCCGATTTTGCACGACTTGCTGCGTGAAAAAATGGGCTTTAACGGCTTTGTGGTAACAGACAGTTTGGACATGAAAAGCACT
Organism: uncultured bacterium; assembly: GCA_949298795.1. GTDB lineage: Bacteria > Elusimicrobiota > Elusimicrobia > Elusimicrobiales > Elusimicrobiaceae > Avelusimicrobium. Next base: position 30,906 of record CASFXV010000013.1, on the reverse strand, counting down.
ACTTTCTTTTGCAAAATACCGGATTGCGCCGTCAAAGCCTTAAACGCGGGGGCCGACATGCTTTTGCTGGGCAGATACATCAAAATAAACACCGTTTTCAACCGCATAAAAGAACAAGTTTTAAACCAAAAAAGCACGGCGCGTATGGAGGAAGCCTCCCGGCGCATATTTAATTTAAAGAAAGAGCTGGGGTTGTTAGACGGGCCCCTCCCCGTCCCCAGCCCGACAGACAAAGCTTACCGCGCCGCGCTGCAGGACGTGAGCGACAAAGCTGTCACCCTGGTACGCAACCGCCGCAATTTGCTTCCTTTTAAACCCGCCCGGGCGGACGGCAAAAAACCCTCCGTTTGCGCCGTGTTTTTCGCGCCTGCGCGCTTTGCGGACCAATTACCCAATTTCAGTAAACCGTTTTTGGAAAGCGGATGGGAAGTGCGTACTTATAACGCCGCCCTTTCTCCGCGCGCCAAAGACAGCCAACGCGCCGCCCAATGCGCCAAAGGGGCGGATCTTTTGGTAGTTACCAGCCTGCAATGGGCGGATAAAACCAACATCAACCAAAAAAACGCCATTAACGGGCTGATAAAAGAAAACCCAAACACGGTTTTCATTTCTACCATGAGCCCGTACGACATCCCTAAATACCCCGAAGCGGATACGGTGCTTGCCACTTACGGCTTAAGCCGCTACTCTTTGCAAAGCGCGGCAAAAATTATTTTGGGTGAAATTGAGCCCCACGGCACATTGCCCGTGGAATTGGAAGAAACCGATTACGGCGCAACGTCCTTGCGGGAAGATCGGCGCGCCTTGCGGCGTTCATGATAAAACTCAAACACCGCCGGCAGGCAGGAAAGCACAATAATGGCCACTATGACATAGTGGAAATGGTTTTGCACCACAGGCAAATCCGCAAAGAAATAGCCGCCTAAGGTAAACAAAAGCACCCACAGCGCGGCCCCTATTAAGTTGTAAGAAGCAAAGTGGAAATAGGTCATTTTTCCTATTCCGGCCACAAACGGGGCAAATGTGCGGATAACGGGGATAAAACGCGCCAAAATAATCGTTTTTCCGCCGTATTTTTCATAAAACGCGTGAGCTTTGTTTAAATGGTCTTTGTTTAAAAAAATACTGTCTTTGCGGGTAAACACTTTGGGGCCGAACCATTTGCCTATTTCATAATTGCAAAAATCCCCCAACACGGCGGCGGTAAACAGTACGGGGATTAATATCCACAAATCAATGGGGCTGCCGGCCGTAGCGGCCAGCGCGCCGCACGCAAAAAGCAGGGAATCCCCCGGCAGAAACGGCGTAACCACCAGGCCCGTTTCACAAAAAACCACCACAAAAAGCACCACATACAGCCAAACGCCCATCATACCGGCCCAGGCGTTAAGGTGCGCGTCTAGATGTAAAAAAATATCCACTATTTGAGCTAAAATTTCCATACCTATATTTTAACAAAAGCAAACCGCTGTTTGGGATTTGCCATAAAAAAGCCGCCCTGTTTCCCCAGGGCGGCTAAGTAAAACAAAGCGGTTTTAGTTGGCTTGCGGGTCGTGTTTATATTTAAACACCAGTGCAAACAATACCATAACCACTAAAGAGAACCCCGCAAAAACAAACCAGGAATGGCTCCACCCTTGTACAATGGTTTGGGATAAATCCGCCGGATACGTCTGCCCCGCGGGCAGCATGCCGTGTACGGCGGTATAGGCATTAATATGCACGTTAACCAGTTTGTTAATCACCCATTGGGCGCCCAGCGTACCAATCATAGCGCCAAAGCCGTTGGTCATCAGCATAAACACGCCCTGCGCGCTGGAGCGGATGGAAGGATCCGTCTCTTTATCCACAAACAAAGAACCGGAAACGTTAAAGAAGTCAAACGCCACCCCGTATACAATCATGGATAAAATCAACATGGTAATACCGGCCCCGGTGGTAGGGTTGCCTATGCCAAACAAACCAAAGCGCAGCACCCACGCCCCCATGCTGATAAGCATCACCCGTTTAATGCCAAAATGTTTCAGCGCAAACGGAATAAGCAAAATACACAAGGTTTCTGATATTTGGGAAAGAGAAATCAACGCGTTGGCGTTGTTAGCCCCCCATGAACCGGTAAACCCCGCCAAAGAGTTAAACCCATTGATAAACGGGTTGGCATAGGCGTTGGTAATTTGCAAGGACATGCCTAAAAGCATAGAAAAGATAAAGAAAATTGCCATCTTTTTTTCTTTAAACAAAGCAAACGCTTTTAAACCCAACGCTTCGGACAAAGATTTGGCTTTTTCTTTGCATACGGGGCAGGCCGGCAAAGTAAACGCGTACACGGCCAGCACAATCCCCAACGCCGCGGAAAAATACCACTGCATATAATTGTTTTGAAAGCCGGTAAAGTTGGAAGTCAACATGGCGCAAATAAAACCCACCGTGCCGAATACGCGGATAGGCGGGAATGCCGCCACGGTATCCAACCCCGCCTGGCGCAAAGCGGTATACGCCACCGAGTTAGACAGCGCAAGCGTGGGCATATAAAACGCCACGCTAAGCGTGTATAAGGTATAAACGGGAGTGAAATGCACTTGCGGCAAAGAGCCCATGTACCCGGCCGCGGCCAAAAAAGCCGCCGCCAAGAAATGGCACAGACCCAATAATTTTTGGGCGGGAATCCAGCGGTCCGCCACAATGCCGATAACGGCCGGCATAAACAGGGACACAAACCCCTGCGTGGCGAAAAACAAACCAATATTTTCCGCCAGACCCACATTGGCCAAAAACGCGCCCATGGAAGTCAAATACGCCCCCCAAACGGCATATTGGAGGAAGTTCATTACGGTAAGACGGGTTTTAATATACATAAGAATTTTCCTTTCCGCCGCCGGGAATTGGACCCCTACGGCAAAAGCGGATATAACCTCCGGTAAGATAAGAACAACTGGTGCAGCGGTGCTTCCCTTGTATTGTACAAAAAAATATATAATATAGAAACCTAAAAAAGCTTTTACGCAAGGAGACCGTTTATGGCAGATTACAGCTTTGATATTGTATCTAAAGTAGACTTGAACGTTATTTCAGAAGCCGTCAGCGCGGCCAACAAAGAAATAACCAACCGCTATGATTTTAAAGGAACCAACTCTAACATTGAACTCAACCAAAAAGACAACGAGCTTCGCCTCGCTTCCAGCGATGAATATAAAGTAAATACCTTGCGCGACATTATATTCACCCGCATTGCCAAACGCGGCATACCGCTTAAAAACATGCAGCCCCAAAAAATAGAAGCCGCCCTGGGCGGCACCGCCAAACAGACGGTAAAAATACAGCAGGGCATCCCGGCCGACAAAGCCAAAGAAATTTCCAAATCCATTAAAGAAGCCAAGCTGAAAGTTTCCGCCTCCATACAGGGGGACCAGCTTCGCGTTTCTTCCAAATCCAAAGACGAACTGCAAGCCACCATGGCTTTGCTCAAAGGCAAAGATTTTGGCGTTGAACTTCAGTTCACCAACTACCGCTAGGAGGTTTTATGAAAAAGTTTTATCTATCCGCAGCCGTTTTGTTTTTATGCGTAACCGCCGGGGCCAAAGACTCAGAAGACGCCTTGGAATTTTACCAAGCCCAGTCCCGCTTACTATCTGAAAACAAACGCCAAGACCAAGCCTACGCCGCCGCGTTGGCGGATGCGCTGTCCGTATGGCAAAAACGCTTTCCGCAAGACAAACAAAACAAAGACGCCCTTCTTTTGCAGGCGGATCTGTTCGTGCGGGCGCAAGACTATCCTTCCGCTTTGGCGGCTTTATTAAAATCCCACTATTTGTTTCCGGTTCCCAACGATTCCGCCCTGCTCAGTTCCCGCGTAGAAGCCGTTATGAACGAATTGGACAAAGACCAAAAAGGCCAAGCCCTGAAACTGTTGGCAGCCAATGTGGACGCGTTAAACAAAGAACAACGCCAAGACGCTTACCTGCGCGCGCTTTATTCCATTGATACGCCGGATATGTACGCCGTCACCGCGCAGGAAATTGACGAGTTTTTAGCCCAAAACCCCGGCTATGCCCAAAACGATAAAATTGAAATTTTATACGGGGACTTGCACCGCCGCAACCATAACCCCATGGCTGCCGCCGCCCAGTATAAAAAAGTAGGGGCCTTGTACCCCAAAACGGGCTATAAAGCGGCCAGCACCCGCATGGCGGCGGACGTATACGCCGATGACTTAAAAGACCCGCAAACCGCTACGGCTATGTATAACCAAGTGTTAAAGAACTATCCGGACTCTGTTGAAATCGGCGTGGTATACAAACACTTGGGCATTATGGAAGAAAACAACAAAAATTATGAAAACGCCCTTGCCTATTACGATAAAGCCATACAAATGCTGGAAGGCAAACCCGCCGCTTATGACGCCATGATGGGCAAGGCGGACGTGTACGCCAAAATGAAAGATTACCAAAGCGCTTACAATACGCTTGTCCAAACGGCGGACTCTTTTAATGAAAATGAGGAAAAATACGTTTCCACCATGCTTAAAGCGGCCGAAGTGGCGGACCGCCGGTTAAAAGACCGCAGCCAAAAATCCGTCACGCTGGAGAAAATCCTGCTGGCTTATCCGCAGACCCGCCACGCGCCGGAAATTATGTTTGAGCTGGGCTACTGCTATGAAAAACAAGGCAAAAACGTACAGGCAGCCGCCATGTATAAAAAGCTGATACTGGCCTACCCCACCGACACCTTTGCCGAAAAAGCCCAGCCCCGCTTAGACCGTTTAAATAAATAACCATTACCGGTAAACAAAAAGCCCCGGGGAGAAACCCCGGGGCTTTTGTTTGGTTTAAAACACTACCGGCCGGATTTTTCTTCCATAATATTCACAATCATCGGGTCCACCCGGCTCATGCCTTGGCTGGAAATATTGCCCAAGTTCTGTATGGTTTCCTCCGCCGTGCGGCCCACAAAGCCTTCCACTTCGGTAATGCCGTAGTCATTAATAGCCATATAGGCGGAGCGTATGGCGGAATCGGTAGAGCTGACCACTTTTAACGCGCACCCGCTTTTGGCGCCGTCGCACAGCATGCCGCCAATGTCGCTGATGATATTATTAACAGCCAGCGTAATGGCCGGCACGCAGGCCCCGCGTTGCTGAAACACAATCGCCGCCGTGGCCCCCACCCCTGCGGCAATGGCGCAGCCGCATATAGGGGCCAACTCGCCCGTAAACACTTTCACATAGCCGTTTAATAAATGGGAAAGGGCAATGCTTTTTAAAATGGTGGTTTCCTCCACCCCCATTTCTTTGCCCACTTTCCAAGGCACCAAAATAGTTACCACCCCTTGGTTGCCGGATTCCCCGCTGCTCATTACCGGCACAGGGCGCCCGTCCATGCGCGCATCCGCCGCGCAGGCGGTTAAAATTTTAGTGGAAGAGAGCAAATCCATTTGCAGCAATCCTTTGCGCACCAGCTCTTTAATATAAAAACCCACTTTCTGCAAAGCCTGGCCCATTTCGGCCGCTTTTAAATTCATTTCCACGCCTTTTTTGATATAGGCCAAGTCCTCCGCGTCCGCCTGTTGGGCAGCGTCCAGCAAATCCGCCAGCGTAGCCTTTCGCAAAGCTTCTTTATATTGGGCGGGGCCGGCCGGTTTATTTTCTTGCGGGGCGTCCTCCTGCAATACTTTGCCGTTCACGCTAAGCAAAGTAACGTGAGTATGGCTGCCGGAAATAATACACTTAGCCGTTAACCCGCCCGCACCTTGGGCTTCACACTCCACATAAAACCCATGCGCCTGCGGCAGTACATGCGCCGTAACGGCGTGGGCGTTTACCATTTTCTTTGCTTGAGAAAGCACTTCTTTGTCGGCCCCGCTGAGTATTTCCATATTCAGCTCCGGCTTGGCAATCAACAGCCCCATGGCGCCGGCCAGCAGGTTGCCTTTTTCCCCCTCTGTATTGGGGATACGCACCCCCATGCCGTTTTTATAAGTGCCCGCGTCCAGCTTAAACACCGCTTTTTGGGGGACTTGCCCCAATGCTTTTGCCGCATAAGCGGCGCAAAGCGCTACGGAAACGGGCTCCGTACAGCCCATGGCCGGATATACTTGATTAGCTAATACTTCTTTTAATAAATTCATCATATTTTTCCATTTGCTCTTAAACTGTAATGCGTGCCTTTTCCCACAATAATATGGTCATACACGCTAATGCCCAGCAGGCGGGCCGCTTCTACCACCTCGCGCGTAAGCAAAATATCCTCTACCGACGGGGTGGCGTCCCCGGACGGATGATTATGCACCAAAATAACAGCCGCCGCCTTGGCCGCCAGCGCGCACTCCACTATTTTGCGCGGGCTTATGCTGACGCGGTCTATTAAACCCGTGGCAATAATTTCCGCCTTGGTTACCGTATTGCGTACAGAAAGGTAAATCAGTTCCAAACACTCTTCGCTTTTCCCTTCCAAAGACGCTTTGCAATACTGCGCCACCTGTTCCGGCGTGCGTATGGTTACGCTTTCGCGCACGGCTTCCAAAGAATACCGCTTAAATACTTCTCTTATCAGTTTAATAAATACGGCGGTATTGGGGCCTATGCCTTTTACGCTTTCCAATTCCTGCGGGGACGCGTCCAACACGCCGGATAAAGAACCAAAACGCTTTAACAACGCCCAAGCCAGCGGTTTGGTATCCCGGCGGGCGATGGCGTACGTCAACAGCAGTTCCAACGCTTCATGGTCTAAAAAAGGCGCAAGGCCGCCTTCGGCAAATTTGCCGCGGATACGCTCCCGGTGGCCTAGGTAAGAAGGTTTTTCTTTTGGCTTCATAGTGATAGTTTTTATTATACCGTTTTTAATGTTACAATAGGTATACAAACTCCATAGCCCTAAACAGGGAGAAAAAGGACTTTTTATGGCAAAAAAAATAGTGGTTATCGGCGCGGGCCCGGGCGGATATCCGGCCGCATTAAAAGCCGCCTCTTTAGGCGCGCAAGTAACATTAATTGAAAAAGACAAAATAGGCGGGGTCTGCCTCAACTGTGGGTGCATTCCGTCCAAATCTTTATTAGACGCGGCCCACCGTTTTGAAACCGCCCGCCGCCTGCCCGCTTTATGCCAAGACGGGGCGGAACAGCAAGCCCTTGCCTTAGCGCAAAGCATTTCCTGGCCTAAAGTGCAGGCGCGCCAAAAAGCGGCCACCCAAAAATTAACCGCCGGCATAATGACCATGCTCAAAGCCAAAAAAGTAACCGTTATGGCCGGTACTGCCAGCTTTAAAAACGCCTCTGAAGTGTTGGTAAAAACGGCGGACGGGGAACAAACCTTGCCGTTTGACGCCTGCATTTTAGCCACCGGCAGCACGGCGTTTTTCCCGCCGGTATTACAAGCCGTAAAAGACAAAATTTACGATAACTCCACCATTTTTGACATGCCCCGCCTGCCTAAAAGCTTAACCATTATCGGCGGGGGCGTAATCGGCTGTGAGTTTGCGGAACTGATGCACGGTTTTGGCGTACAGGTAAATATTGTGGAAATGCAAGAACGCCTGCTGCCGCTTATGGACGAAGGGCTCTCCCGCGCGCTTACGCAAAGCTTCACCAAACGCGGCATTCATATTTACACGTCCCAAAGCGCCACCGGCGTAACTTGCGGGGAAGACAAAAAAACCGTTACCCTTTCTGACGGCACCGTGCTGGAAAGCGAAGAAATCCTGGCCGCCATCGGCCGCAGTGTGGATTTAAGCGCCATGGGGTTGGAAGCCCTGGGCATAAGCTGGAGCAGAAAAGGCGTTACGGTGGACCCGCACACCTTGCGGCTAAAAGACAATATTTACGCGGTGGGGGACGTAAACGGCCTGTGTCTGTTGGCGCACGCCGCCACACGCCAAGGGGAAGTGGCCGCCCAAAACGCCTGCGGGCAAAACGCCGTGTATCATAACGAGCAGGTTCCCTCCGCCATTTACACCCGGCCGGAAATAGCCTGTGTGGGCCTAACCAAACAAGCCGCCCAAGAACAGGGGATAGACCTTAAATCCCATAAAGCGTTTTTACTGGCCAGCGGCCGCGCCCAAGCGCAAGATGAAACGGAAGGGTATTTTGAACTGTTCAGCAACCGCCAAACCGGTCAGCTGCTGGGGGCCAATTTCTGCGGGGCCAACGCCACGGAGCTGATTCACATCGTCAGCGCCATGTTGGCGGCGGGCATGACGGTGCAAACCGCACAGGAAATCATTTTCGCCCACCCCACCTTGGCTGAATCCATAGGGGACGCGTTACACAAATGAACCCGTTTGTCATCATCCTGGTGCGCCCGCGGGACCCAAACAACATCGGCGCCTGCGCGCGCGCCATGGCAAATTTTGGCTTTAACGAGCTGCGCATAGTGGACCCTTACAACCCCGTTTGGCAGGAGGCCGTCAGTGCGGTGGGCGCGCAGGATATTTTAAAAAACGCACGCCTGTTTCCCACCCTGGCAGAAGCCTTGGAAGATACCGAATTTTCCCTAGCCACCACCGCCCTTAGAAAGCGCGTCATTGAACAAGAAATTTTATTTCTGCCGGATATGGCGGATTTTCTGAAAAAAACGCCGGGCCGGCGTACAGCCATTGTGTTTGGAAACGAAAAAAGCGGCTTAAGCGGGCAAGACATCGCCCGCTGCAACGCCGTTTTAAACATCCCCACCACCTCCCGCCAGCCTTCCATTAACTTAGCCCAAGCGGTATTGTTGGTTTGTTATGAAACAGCCAAATCCATGGGATTAAAACCCCTGCGCGCCGCCAAGCAAACGGTTTATCCGTCAGACGCCCAGCGGGAAGTGGTGGTGCAGGAGCTGGACAGCCTGTTCCTATCCGCCGGATTAAAGGAAGACTGGCCCTCCTCCACCCGCAAAAATTTAATACGCAGCGTCCTTTCCCGCCAGAATTTAGACCGAAGCGCCCTCTTTTTAATCAAAAGCTTGGCCGAGAAGCTGCGCCAACACGGAAAATAGCCCCTTTCTTTTAAAGCCAATCCCCCCATATTTTGTTAAAATATAGGAAAGGAGCACTGCCCGTTTTTATGGATTACAATATTTTAGTGATAAACCCGGGGTCTACCTCGGACGATATAGGCTACTACCGCGGAAATACCCCCGTGTTTGAGGTAACGGTACGTTACTCTATGACGGACCTGGAACCCTACGAAGGCAAAAATGTGATTGAACAGCTGCCCCTTCGCAAAAAATTAATTTTAGATTATTTAATAGACCACAATATCCCGCTGGAAGAAATTAACGCCGTTATCGGCCGCGGCGGGTTTATTAAGTCCGTATCCGGCGGCGTGTATGAAGTAAACGAGCAAATGCTAAAAGACTTAAGCGCCGGCACTTACGGCGGCATACACCCCAGTAATTTAGGGGGTATTTTGGCGCATGAAATCGCCCAAATAGCCCACTGCCCCAGCTTTATCGCCAACCCGGTGGTAATTGACGAATTGCAGCCCATCGCCCGTTATTCCGGCATGCCGGAAAACCCGCGCATATCCATTTTTCACGCGTTAAGCCAAAAACGCGTGGCCCGCATGATTGCAGAAAAAATGGGCAAGAAATACACCGATGTAAACTGTATCATCTGCCACGGCGGGGGCGGCATTACGGTAGGCGCCCACTGCAAGGGCCGCGTGATAGACGTGAACAACGGCTACGAGGGAGACGGCCCCATGACCCCCCAAAGAAGCGGCGGCGTGCCGGCGGCGGGGCTGATGCAAATGTGCTTCAGCGGCAAATATACCGAGCGCGACATTAAACTAAAACTGCGCGGCAAAGGCGGGCTGGTGGCGTATACCGGCACTTCGGACGTAAAAGACTTGGAAGAGTTTATCCGCACCGGCGTAAAACGCCCCGGTTCCATGATTTTTTGCACGCGCGAACAAGCGCAGGAAGCGCGCGACGCCATGGTATACCAAATAGCCAAATACATAGGCGCTATGGCCGTAGTCTTAAAAGGGAAGATAGATTTTATCGCGCTGACCGGCGGCCTGATGCACAGCAAAACCATTCCGCAGCAGCTGGGGGAATATGTGGGCTGGTTGGCCCCGTTGTACGTCTTCCCCGGCAGTGAAGAAAAAGTAGCCCTGCGCGAAGCGGCCCAGCGCGCCCTGCAGGACCCTTCCCTGGTAAAACGCTACGTATAATTTATATTTGTACCAACAGCAAGGAGAATAAAAAATGAAATTCAACAGTTTCGCTGACTTAATCAGCCAAGTAAAAGGCAAATCCAACCGGGTAGTGGTTCCCGGCGCCAACAACAAAGAGGCCTTGCAGGCCATTAAAATGGCGGACGACAACGGCCTTATCTCCCACGGTATTTTAATCGGTCCCATTAACGCCGTAAAAACCATGGTAAAAGAAGCCGGCCTGCCGGAAGGAAAATTTGAATTTATTGACTGTGAAGACGTTCCCACCATGTGCAAACTGGCGGTGGACCAAATCTTGGCCGGCAAGGGCGATTTTTTAATCAAAGGCCTAGTAGACACCAAATATTACATGAAAGCCATTTTGAATAAAGAAGCCCATTTAGTGCCGGAAGGAGCCCTGTTGTCCCACTTTGTGTTATTTAGCACGCCTAAATACAAAAAACCGTTTGCGGTAACGGATTCCGCCGTAGTCATCGCCCCCACCTTGGAACAAAAGGTAAAAATCATTCAAAACGCCGTGGACACCATGCATAAACTGGGCTTGGCCGAGCCAAAAGTAGCCGTTGTGTGCCCGGTGGAAAAAGTGAACGAAAAAATCCCCAGCACGGTAGATGCCGCCTCCTTGGCCCAAATGAACGCTGAAGGCAAAATTACCGGCTGCACGGTGGAAGGCCCGTACGATTTTTATATTTCTATGTCCGCCGAACGCGCGGCCGAAAAAGGCATTTCCGGCAAAAAAGTGGCCGGAGACGCGGACATCTTGGTCCTGCCGGATTTAGACGCCGCCAACCCGTTCTATAAAGCCTTGGCTTTCTTTGGGCAGGATATGGAAGCGGCCGCCGTACTGGTGGGGCCCAAAATCCCGGTGATTTTGCCTTCCCGTGCGGACGACCCCAAAGTAAAGCTTAACGCCATTGCTTTGTGCTCTTATTTAAAAGACCAGAAATAACCCAACCTTGCAGGGCGCACCCATACCGGGGCGCCCTGCATTTTGTATATAATAAACCAAATGAACAAATTGCGTTTTCTTAATTTTTTAAATAAACATTACCGCCGCTACCATGACTTGCTGTTTTATTTTTTAACCCTTTCCGTCATTACGCTGGCTACGTTGCTTGCCGTTCAAATCACCAAAGAAAAGAACGAGCAGGAATTAATCAACCTGCAGGAAAGACAAATAGCCGTAGAAGAATTTACCGTTAAACAAAAACCCATTTTTGTAGCTTTGCAAGACGCCGGGCTTTCCAACCGGGAAGTGTTTGAAATTGTAAATAAATTAAACGAAGTAACCGATACCCGCCGCCTGCAAAACCGGGATACCTACTCTATCTCCACTGACCAAGAAGGCCATTTTAATATGCTTTTGCTAAACCAAGGGTTTAAGCATTTTTACGTGGCCAATTTGGAAGGAACACTTATTTCCGGCGTGAGCGACGTGGAAATAAAAACCCGCGTAAAAACAGCCGCCGGGGAAGTGGAAGGCTCTTTATTTAATTCCATGCTTAAAGAAGGAGCTACCGTACCGCTAATTGTGGATTTTACGGACGCGTTCTCTTGGACGATGGACTTTAACTCCGAAACCCAAAACGGGGACCGCTACGCCGCCCTGTGGGAAGAAAATTACACGGCGGACGGTACCATCACCAGCCAAGACTTGCTGGCCGCTTATTACAAAGGCCAAAACGGCCTGACCTACGCCCTGTATTTTAACGGGGAATTTTACGATGAAACCGGCAAAGTAAGCAAAAAAATGTTCTTAAAAGCGCCTATCAGCTTTCGCAGTTACCGTATTTCTTCGCGCTTTAGCTATGGGCGTTTGCACCCCATTTTGCGTATCCGCCGCCCGCATTTGGGCATAGACTACGCCGCCCCCGCCGGCACCCCCATAGACGCGGTGGCGGACGGAACCGTCACTTACGCCGGGCGCAAAGGCGGCTTTGGCAACTATGTGGAAATTAAACACGCCAACAGCTATGTTACCTCTTACGGGCACTTAAAAGGCTTTGGCAAAGGCATTAAAAAAGGCGCGCGCGTAACCCAGGGGCAAACCATCGGTTATGTGGGTTCCACCGGGCTTTCCACCGGGCCGCATTTGGATTTCCGCATTAAATATAAAAATAAATTTATAGACTTTTTAAAGATGAAGAACCGCAACAATGCAACCCGTTCCGTAAGTAAAGAAGAACGCAAAGAGTTTGACGAATTAAAAGCGTTGTACTTAAAAGAGCTGGACCGGGCCACCAAAGAAGCGGATGAAAAAGCCAAAGCCAATAGGGCTTCCCAAGAAACACAAGCCCAGGCTGAGGAGAACAAATGAAGAAAAAAATTGCTTTAACCGGCGGGCCAAACAGCGGGAAAACGACGGCGCTGTCCGTCTTAAAAGAAACGTTCGGCCCCCAGGTGGAATTGGTGCGGGAAGCCGCCACCATGATTTTTAGCGGCGGTTTTCCCCGCCAAGACAACAGCCGCCCGCATATAGAAGCCGCCCAGCGCATTATTTTCCACGCCACCAAACAGCTGGAAAGCCTAGCGGAAAAAACGTCCGACGCGCAGCTTATCGTTTGTGACCGCGGCACCGTAGACGCCGCCGTTTACTGGCCGGGCGGAGTGGAAGATTTTTTCAAACACATGGGCACCACGTTAGAGGCCGAAGTAGCCCGTTACGACGCGGTGCTGCATTTGTCCCCGCCGTCCAACCCGGCGTTCTACCAGTCCACCCACGTACGTACGGAAAATTTGGAACAGGCTTTTGAAATTGACCGCAAAATTTTAAAAATTTGGGAAAAACACCCCAACCGTTTGATTGTGGGCGGAACGGAACATTTTTTTGAAAAAGCGGAAATTATTAAAAATTTTGTAGAAAAATTAATTCAAAAATAGGACCTTCTATGAAAAAGAAAATCGTTTTAACCGGCGGCCCCAGCGGCGGGAAAACAACCGCCCTGTCTATTTTAAAAGAAACGTTCGGCAATAAAATTGCCCTGGTACAGGAAGCGGCAACCCTTATTTACAGCGGCGGTTTCCCCCGCAAGGATAACAGCCCCCTGCACATTGAGCACGCGCAAAACATTATTTTTTACACCGTACACCAGCTGGAACATTTGGCGCAGGTGACCTCTGCGGCGGACATTATCGTGTGCGACCGCGGCTCTATAGACGGCGCCGTCTACTGGCCGAAAGGACCGGAAGACTTTTTTAAAGCCATGAACACCACGCTGGAAGCGGAATTGGCCCGGTATGATGCGGTGCTGCACCTTTCCCCGCCGCCGGAAAAAGACTTCTACCAAGCCACCAACGTGCGCACGGAAAACCTGCAGCAGGCCTTTGAAATTGACGACAAAATTTTAAAAATTTGGGAAAAACACCCCAACCGTTTGGTCGTCCCGCGGGAAAAACATTATTTTGAAAAAGCGGAAATTATTAAAAATTTTGTAGAAAAAATACTTTCCGAAAAATAATAAGGAGTTTTAATTTATATGTGGAATCCGTTTAAAAAACAAGAAGAGGCTGAGCCAGCCCAAACGGCGGCAGCGGCCCCTAAAAAGCCGAAACAATCCATAGAGGAACGCTTGGAAAAAGAGCTGGACTCTCTGCCGGCCATGTTTAAAAGCAAATTAAAAGACCCGGCTGTAAAACAGCGCTTTATTGATATTGCCAAACGCATGGAAAAAGACGGCGTAGACTTTAAAAGCATACGCGCCATGAAGAAATGGATGGAAGCCCACAAGGCGGAATTTCAAAACCAAAACGGCGAAGCGCAAAAAGTGGAAACCGTGGTGCATGAGGGGCCCAAAATCGGCCGTAATGACCCGTGCCCCTGCGGAAGCGGCAAAAAATACAAAAAATGCTGCGGCGCCAATAAATAACATCTGAATAAAAAACCCCGCCTATCAAAAGCGGGGTTTTTATTTGTGTAACAAAAAGTTACGGCTCACGGGCCAAGGTAAACGCCGTTACCTGTTTGGCCCCGGCTTGCTTTAACGCCGCCGCACAGCCTTCCAGCGTAGCCCCCGTAGTGGCTACATCATCTATCAGCAAAATGCGTTTGCCTTTCACTTCCGGCAAGGCGGCAAACGCCCCTGCCATATTGGTCAGACGCTCTGCCCTCTTTAACCGCGCTTGGGAAAGCGTGTCTCTTTGGCGAAGCAACACTTCCCCGCGCAGTAAAAGGCCCGTGTGTTTACAAAAACTTTCCGCTAACAGCTGGGACTGGTTATACCCGCGCACGCGCCGTTTTTTAGGATGAAGCGGAACGGGAACCACCCAGTCTATGGGTGTTAGCTCCGGGTATTTTATAAACTCCTGCGCCATGCGCTCCCCTAAAAAATCCGCCAAGAAACTATACCCCTGGTATTTAAACGCATGGATTAACGCCTGGGTTTGGGGGCCAAACAACCAGGCGGAACGTATCACGCCGCATTTAAACGTTTTGGCCTTGCTTCCCCGGCAGCGCGCGCAATGCGCGCCGCCGGCAGGAAGAACCGTTCCGCACCGGCGGCAAATAAGCGGCCCCGGGTATTGTATTTGGGAAAAGCATACAGCGCACAGCGGAAAATCTTCCCCAAACGGTAAATCCGCCCCGCAGGAAAAACAGGTTTTAGGAAATAGTATATGCAAGATGTATTTTCCAGTTTGAACAAAAAGCCGTTTTGCGCGATGCATAAATACCCATTTATTAAAATTGTACGGTAATGTTGGCGGAAAAATTATACGCGTCGTAATCTTCCGTAGCCACGTACGCGTGTTTTAAAATACTGTATCCGCCGGACACGTTAAAACGCAAGTTTTGGGACATTTCATAATCCAGCGATGTGGTAATATCATACAGTTCGTAATTGTCGGTCACTTCCACCGGGGAGGACTTATCCGTATAACTAAGCACGGTATTCCAAATCACGCGGTTAGTGGCGTTATAATTGCGGTTTACAAAAGGCAGCCAAATCCCGCGGGGGAGGTTAAAGTCCCAACGCAAAGTTAAACTGGGAATGGTTTCCGTGGTGCTTTCGCTCAGTTTGCCCACCAGCCATTTATCATGGGAAGTGTAGGTAAGTTTAGGCGTTAAGCGTAAATTTCCGATATAAAAAGACGTCTGCACGGATAAATCTTCATCTTCGTAGCGTTCCAAATTGGTGCCGGCGCGCAAGTCTTGCGTGTCTGACTTTTTGCGCGTAAAGTTTAACACGTTATCAAAATAATTAAATAAGATAAAGCGCAAATCCCCGCCGTATTGGGTTTCCAATCCGTCTTGGGATTGTTCGGTAGTTTGCGTAATTAAACTGTAACGCAATTTTAAGTTGGAGGAGCTGAGCCAAGAACCGGCGTAAAAGAATTTTTCCAAATCACTGATGGAAAAAACCAAATCCGGCAGGGTTTGGCTGACGGAGTCATACTCCGTTCCCGTTTGGCTGTTTGTTTGGGTGGTATAGCTAAAGTTATTAATCAGGGATACTGTTTTTAACGGCGCCGCCATGCCGGCCAACTCATACTTAGCAAAAGGGGACCACCGTTGGGAAGAGGTAAATGTATCACGCAAAGTCATAGAGCTTAAATACCCGTAGCGGCCCACATCTCCCATGGATCCGCGTATCCATAATTCTTTGCGGGAATCAAAACCGCTGTCTACATCGTTCCAGCTGTCTGCGTCCTGTATGCGGAATGAATTGGAAATTACAAACGTATTAAACAATTTGCTGTTGGGCATTAATTCGTTACCGTTTAGAGTTAAAGAAATCCCCCCGTCCGCATTGCGGTTAATAGACTTCACCGCCCCTACGCCCACATCTTCTTTTTGCCCGTCTGCTATAACGGTTTTAGCGGTTAGATTGTTATTTTCCGTCGTGGAAATATTGTAACTAAAGGAGGGGGCCAGCCAAGAGGCCACCTTCCAGGTGCTGGTAAAACCGGTACTTTGGTTCATGGCCTTGGGGTATTTAAAGTTTTGCGCTTCCCCGCTTTCATAACGCAAGCGTTCTTCCGTACTTTTGGTAATGTTATAACTGGGAACGAAGTTAAAGTTATTCGTAGGCTGATAATTCACCTTTACATTGAGTTTTTGGGTGTCCTCATCCGTATTATAATGATTGACGGACTCCGCATGCATCTCTTTGGCATAATCTATTTTGGTATTGGTAAAATAATACCCGGCGTTCACGCTTTTTAAGGTTTGCGTTTCATGGTTGACGGTAACGCCGTACGTATGCACGTCGTCCTTACGCTGCAGAAGGTCATAATCCGTTTGGTCCATGGTGTATTCCAAACCTACTTTGGGCATATTTTCTTTTATAAAATCTCCGCGCACCACGGCGCGTTCCCGCTCCACGGTGCCTTTATCCAATAAGCTAATGGTGTTATAGTCTGTGCTGTCTTCAATATTGGGGGTTACCACCGTACTGCGGGTTAAAGTGGCTTCCATGGGGAATTCTTTTACTCTGTCTACTTTCAAATAATATTCTTCTTCTGTTTTTTCCTGGTTTTTGGAAACCGTAAGAGGCGTTTCAAAATTGCTGTCTTGATATTTGTATTTGGCGCCGGCGCTGCCCCAGCCCTCTAATTTAACGGCTACGTTTCCCGTATAAGCTTGACCGTGCTGAATAATGGTTTCCGCCAAATGGATAACATTTAACCACACATGCCCGCCCTGCACACCGGGGAGGGGGCTGTCGTCCTTTTGCATACCGGCTATAATTAAACTTACTTTCTTAAAGTTCATTAACCCGCCCGGCACGCGGTGGCGGGCCACGCGCACGTTGTATTCTTCTTTAGAAGCGTTTTCAAAAGAATCGGCAATGCCGTCCCCGTCCGTATCCACCATTTTTAAGGAAATCAGCCGCCAGCCGTCAAACCCGGCGGGAACGATGACTTTATCGTAATTATTCTCCGTACCTACTTTTAAGAAAAACTCAGACCCGGCGTTAGACTCTTCACTGTGCAGCAAGAAGCGGAATTCTTTGTGTTGGGTAAAATCCATACTGGAAAAATTTCGGCTGGCGTATAGTTCTCCCGCCGGGTGTTCGTCGGTGGCGTCATCCGGCACCGGGCTTAACCCCAAGGTGTTAAATTCAATGTCTAAAGATTGGTCTTTGGCGTTTACGGAGTCGGTCGCTTTCTTTAAATTGCCGATGGAACCATATAAATAATTAAAAACTTCCAGTCCGTCCCCGTGTATGTCATTAAAGATAGGCTCATAATTGGCGTTATCTACGTTATTAATACCGGTAACTAAAATGCGTTTATCTTCATTCTCCGGCATGGTATTCCAAGCGGTGCCGGAAAGAGCCACATTGGCAATTTTAATTTGCCCTTTATACTTGCCGGCGGCGCGCATTTCATCGGTCATTTTTAAAGTGATACGCAAATGGCGAACGGCCGTCCACTGGTCTTTTACATCTGCAATATCCAGGGGAGTTACAAAGGTTTGCCAGCTATCAAAATTAATACGGTTGTCCGACCAAGAGACTTGGTCGTTATCCGCAATAGAGCCATCCCCCTGCGCAAAACCGAAGTTACCCAAAGCGGGTATTTCTTCCGCATCAAACAGGCCGTTGGCGTTTAAATCCTGCGTATCAATGCGGCCGTTGGGCTGGGACTCCGGATTATACACATTGTTCACAAACGGGTTATAGCGGTGGAGGGTTCCGTCCGGGTCTTCATACTCCCAGCCGATATCCTCGCTGGGGGCCAAGCTGTTGCGGCAGCGGATATCTTCCGTTTTGGGCACTAAACTCGAAGGGCTGCATTGCGTGTACATGCCTTCACTGTTATCAGAATATTCGCTGATATTACCAAAAGTAACGTTTAACTGCGGGCCGTTCTTTTCCCCGCGCATGGTTAAATCAAACGAGGTTTTGTCTGACAAATCCACCCCGCTGACGCTTAACGGATAAACGATAGAAACCTCATCATACCCTTCTTCCAAATAAGTTTTACCTGTCATTTGGTTAACGGTGGTGGCGGCTTTGGTAAAATCGTAATTAATAATTAAAACTTGTTGTTTGTCGTTATAGGTACTTACGGAATTGGGGTTGATTTCCAATGTAGGAACATCCTGCGTATCCCACGCCACAGAACCCCAAAATGCGGCCTTTCCGCCGGGGTTGGCGGCGATAATCCAGTCCCTAAACACTTTTGAGCCGGCCGTTTGTATGCTGGTTTCGTTCATGCTGTCCACCATGGCATAGCCAAACTGGTTGGGATTGTTGCGGGACTCTGCCGCTTCCGCGCCGAAATCCACAGATACTTTGTCCGAAAGTTTAATGTCTTTGCCGTTGATGTCGGCCCCATATACCAACAAGTCTTTGCTGTAATTGCCTACTTGCGGAACGGTGGAGGGTTTCTCCCCCCCTTCTTTCAATAGCGTAGTGCCTAATTGTATTTTATCCCACAGCTTATAGTCTAACCGCCCGCCCATGACAGAAGTATTGGAGCCGCTGCCGGATACCGTATCGTAAGTGATGTCTATGACGGAAGAATCCGTTATATCGTCGCCTTTGTAAAAGGTGATAAAGCCGGAGGTATAGTCAATATAATAATCATTATTGCGGGTAAGCGTTTTGCCGTTTAACTTAACCGTTTCAGACTCAATAACAATATTGGACTCAATAAAATACGTTTTTACCTTGGAGGTATACTCCACTTTAAACGTGCGGTTGTAAGAAGACACCGGTGTGGTATTGTAAAGCGTACTGTCAGAAAAGCGGCGCTCCAAATAAAAGACCCCGTTGTCAAAATCCATAATGATGTTGCTGGGATAGGTAAGCGTACCGCCGCCGTCCACCGGCAGGGAAATTTCCTGCCCGGCCGCATCCATCACGCGCAAAAGGAAGTTGCCTTTTCCGTCATCACGCGTAATCTGCTGGGCTCCTAAAGAATAATACGTTTTTAATTCCAACTGATAAGACGTTTCGTTAGAGGTAAACGCAACGGGTTTTTCGTTTTCGGTTTTAATTAATTTAATGTCCCCCGCGTCCCCCATTACCTGGCTTAAACGGTTGCCGGTGGTGCTTACATAGTCCACCGCTATAAAACTTTCGGCCGTGATGGTGCGTTTAAACTGAATGATGCCGCTGGCATAGTCCACTGTGTAGTCCGTCCCGCGGGTAAGCAAACGCCAATTGGCGGTGCGTTTGCCGCCGCCCAGCACGTCAGAAGCGGTTTTGGATATGGGCACAAAATCGTTATCGGTATTATTGGCGTCTAAATAAATTTCTTCCGTACCGGGGGATATGTTGCCCATAACGGCGGTCCACTGTTGGTAGGCGTCTGTATAAAAACCGGTGGGGAGGCGGCCCTGCGTGTCTTTTTTAATATTTCCGCCGAAGGTTAAATCGTAATAGGTGCGGCGTTTGTAGTCCGCATCGGAAAGGGTATTGATTTCCAACACGCTGCTGCCGATAAATTGCTTTTGCTTGCTGGACCCTTTGGTTTGGGAGCCGATCAACCTTAAATTTAAATCCTGATACTGCAAGTGCATCTGCGCACCAAACAGCTGTTTTTGGTAGGCGATGAATTCCGTTTCCGGCAAGGACAAATTAATGTCCCCAAATTCAGCCAGCTGAACAAATTCCCCCGGTTTGCCGCGGTACGCTACGGAGATGGTTTTTTCTTCCTCGCGCTGGTCATCATAGTCAATATCCACAAATACGCGGTCTAAAATTTTACCCTGCATTTTAAGCTGCAGTTCCTGCAGCATGCTGTTACTGCGCAGGTTGCGCTCTTCGGTGGTGTTGTTGTCGTCCTCCTTATAGCGTTTGGCTTCCATCTTAAACCCCAGCACATAACGCCCGGTAAGGGCGATGCTGGTGCCATACAAAGGCAGGGAAAGCGTAGGGTTTAAAAGGGTCAAGTCCGGTATGGGTTCGGGGTCTTTATCCAGCTTATAGGCTCCTTCCACGGAGGTTACGGCCTGGCGCCAGAACTCATCGGAATATTTAAGCAGTTGGGCGTCGTCGGCGGGTTCTTCCACGGTTAATTCTTTTTCCCGCTGGGCTTCTTGGTCTTGCGCAAAGATATCATATTGGTTTTTGTCCACCAGGCTGTACGGCAAGTCTTCCGCCCTCAAACCAGGCGGAAGTATAAGTTGCGTGCACAAAAGGAGGCACAGAAAGATCCGGAGGATTTTCATGGGGGCAAAATACCTCATTTTCTATTCTATAATATTTGCCCTTTTTTAGCCTGGCGTTTTGGGCATAAAAAATCCCCCTTAAAAAGGGGGATTAATTTGATAAAAACAGCATTATCTTACTTCATACACTTCTAAACGCGCTTCCTGGGCACCCTGATTTAAAAAGAGAAAAACCTTATCTCCTTTTTTGGCGGGGATGACTCTTTCCAAACGTCTGTAATCCAGCGACCCGGGATAGCGCTTAAAGTCACGGCTAAAAAAGGTCTTTCCGTCCCGGCGGATTTCCACCAAGCCAATATTTTCGCTTATATTAATATCTGTAATTTTTATCCCGTTAAAAATAAGGGGTCTCAATACTTTTCCCTGGTTATCCATAGCCGAAAATAAATCGTCTATTCCGGTTTTGGCGTCTACCGCAAAGCCCAATGTTCCTTTAAAGCTTCCGCTGTGAATACCCACCACTTCCCCCCTTTCATTAAGCAAAGGGCCGCCGCATGCCCCGTTTCCACTCCCTGCTGAGGGAAGCGTGGTAATGATTTTATATCCGCATACGTCTAATATGCGCCGTCCGGCGTTTTTGCTGTAATCTTTGGGGGAAAAATCAGGGTCCGGAAAGCCAAAAGAATCCACTATCGTATTCTTCTGAGCGCTTCTTTGCGATATTACCAACGGTTTAACATGTTCTTTTACTTCCTGAGGCAAAGAAACTAACGCGGCGTCCACCCCGTTAAACCCGTATGAGCCGGAAGACGCCACATAGCCAAAATAATATACCGCCGTACCGTCTTCTTTATAAAAACGCATTTTTAACCGGTTCCCGGCCCGTCCGGAAACATGATAAGAAACGATTCCCCAAATTTGTCCGTCCCGCTCAAATACAAAACCGGAACCGCGGGTAGAACCGTCCTTTGGCACAATCACTTGAAAAATAGACTGGCGGATGTGCCGCTCCACTTCTTCGCGAAATATTTGCCCCAATGAAAAGACGCCCCGGCGGATGATGTTGCGGCGGACTTCATCCGATTTCTTGCCTACTGTCCTCTCCAACTTTTGGACCGTTTGCCGCGCTTCGCAAACAGCCCCCGCCCGCCCCGTATTTGCGGCAGAGCGCTCCACCCCTTCCTGCAAGCTTTTAACCAGTTTCTTGCCGGATTGGGCGTTTACGCAAACCGATAAACCGCATAAAAATAGAAAAAGCAAATATTTCCAAACTTTCATTTTTATTTTTCCACTTGATGTTCTATAACCTTTTCCATCCGGGCGCCAGAAAGCGCTTTAAACAGCGCCACCTCTCCTGGCAACACATGATGTTTAACAAAAAACATTTTTTGCTTTAGCATGCGCAAAAGAGGCTTTAAAATCGTTCCTATCTACCCTTTCTGACAGGTGTCCGTCCTTTTCCTGAGAAATACCGCCCAAATTGTAAAAAAGCTCTGTTTCAAATACCGTTTTACGCGGACGATTTTCCATACGCTTTGCAATTTATCCACCACACTGTTTACCGGTTTTCCGCCCCGGGCCCAAACGCCCGGCCGCATACGCAAAACAAGATGAGAAAGAAGACCGTTTTTTCCTATTTTATTGTATGGTATAAGTAATAAAATCACGCTGGTCTTGCCCATCGGTTGTAATACGAAAACGAAGCAAGTCCCCCTTGCGTAAGACAGGCAGGGAACGTTCCAAATGTCTATAGTCCACCGGTTCCGGATGTTGGGTAATACAAATTTCCGTTAATTTTTCACCATTTCTAAAAATTTCCACATCGCTTACACGCTGGGTTAAAGTTAAGGAAGTTATATAATGCCCATTCACAATAACGTCCCTAATCAATGAAGGCTTCCCTTCCATTTGGTCAAATAAAAATTGGGACACGCGGGGGAAATTTAATACATAGCTGTATTTACCAAAGTAGCTGCCTATATGCAAACCTATCACTTTTCCGTTTTTTATCACCGGGCTGCCGCAAGCCCCTTGCGCAAAACCGTCTTTATTGCCAAAATTATAGGTAGTGCGTATCTGCCAGCCGTCTGAAGCGATGATTTTCCTGCCCGCCGTTTTAATTAATTGGCTTCCTATAAAAGGGCCGTGGTAACCATAAGAGTCCACCTTGTCTCCCAAGCGCACCGGCTGCAAATCCACTTTTAACGGTTTAATATATTTATGCACCCAGGCAGGCACTTCCATTAAAACCATATCCGGGTTATGAAACCCTACCGACCCCCGAGCCCTTACTATAAAAAATGCCGGTAAATAGTCCCCGTCTCCTATATAGAAACGAACCGGCACCTTTTGGCCTATTTGCTTGGTCAAGTGCCCGGCGGCAGCGGCCCATATTTGACCGGAGCCGTCCGGCCGGACAAAGACAAAACCTGTTCCAAAAGGTTGTCTGTCATTATCTAAAACTTGAAAAACGCTGTAATGTACTTCTTTTTCAAATTGTTGTTGGCGGAGTTTTTTAGCACCCCATAAAGCCCGTAGCCCCAGTAACCGGGAAAATTTCCCCATTCTGCTTGTCTTCGCCGCGCCTTTGGATACATTTTCCAAAGAATTTTTTAACTCTAGGCTTTGCCGCTCTTCAGAGCGGGTAATGGCTTTTAGAAACTGTTTCCACGAACTTTCCGGGCGGGCTTGCGCCGCCCCCGCCTGCCACAGCAACAAAGAAAAAATAAAAACCGCTGCTTTGCGCCACAACATATCTTCTCCTTACTTCACAACAAATTCCAAAATTTTTATTTCTTTTGCACGCTGGTCCTTTAACGCAAGGTATATGATGTCCCCTTTGCAGGCTTGGGGAAACAGCTGTTCTAAAGCACTGTAGTCAAAAGGAGTTTCCCTTCTGGTTAATAACATGTGGTCTATTATTTGTCCGTCCCGCTTAATTACTATCCGGCTGATACGCTGGGAGGAAGCCAAACGGGTAATTAATTTTCCGTTCCACATAACAGAACGCCGAAGAACCCTGTCCCCATGAACATCGGACAGCATTTCCCGCACGGGGCCAGTGGCTTCCACTGCAAAACTGCAGCTGCCCCGGCTGCCGCTGTGTATGCCTACCACCTCTCCTTTTTCATTTAACAAAGGTCCGCCGCACGCGCCGGCGGGATTTTGATTTTCAAAAGGATAGGAAGTAGTCAAACGGCTGTTATCTACAGACAGTATCACCCGCCCCGTATTTTCTTTAGGAGGGCCGGCAAATTCGGCTTCTTCATCTAACGCATAAAAGCCAAAAGAGGATACTTTATCCCCTTTTTGGGGGCTTTCCTGCGCCAAGCGCAAGGCAAACACTTCCTTTTGCATATCCGGCGGTACAGGAGCTAAGGCAAAATCATAATTTTGATATCCGCTGCTGCCATAGGAAACCACCCGCAAGGTTTGGCGGTGGATTTCTCCGTCCAACCCCATATATTCCGCCGAAAACAGTGCAAATTTATTTCCTACCGCATGCGCGGGAATAACCGCCCACACAAAACGTTCCCCTAAATAATATTCCTCCAAGAAAAAGCCGCTGCTTTGCGCCAAAGGCGTATACATAAAAAATACGGCACTTCCAATATTATTTTTTACCAGCTGCGCGTCATAAGCGCCAGACGCCAACTGTTTAGATATTTTAGCACTATGTACGGCGGCTTGGGCGCGCCCAACGGCGGCGCGCACCGCTTTTTTGGTTTCTTGGGCCACTTTTTTGGTTAACTGTTTAAACGTTTGCTGCGGCAAACGCTGGGCCTGCAGGCCGGGCCCCAAAACAGCCAGACCCCAAAAAGCAAGAATAAAAACACGTATACCATAAGAAGAAGTTTTCATATTATACAGTTTACTACGCTGAAATAGATGAAAAAAGAGTCTTTGGACCTATTTGTCCAGGCCCCATAAGGCCTATATCTCACGAACGCGCGCGATAATTTGTTAAAATAAATAATATGCGCATTGGTATTTTTTCAAGATATATCGCAAAAACTTTAATCACGTTTTTTTTGTCCGTGGTAAGCATTTTAACGCTGGTAATCTTTATGAATTATTTTATCCGCGTGGTAAATATGGCCATGGCATACGGAACGGATTTGGGATGGATTATATCTTCGTTATTAAATATTTTGCCCACCATTCTCTCTTTAAGCGCGCCGATGGCCTTTCAAATAGCTGTTTTGCTTACGCTTACCAGCATGAGCGAACAGGGAGAACTGATTGCCTTGCGGGCGGCCGGGTTTTCTTTCCGGGAAATTATACGCCCCCTTATGGCTTGCGCAGTGGGGTTATCCGTCATTTTGCTGCTGGTGGGCAACTGGGGAGCCCCGCGCAGTTATAGGCAATTTTTAGACTTGCGCAACGAAGCCTACAACAAAATTACCAAAGTAACCTTGGAACCCAAAATGTTTATAGACCTGGGAGAATGGGACTTGTATTTGGAAGAAATAGACGAAAAAACAGAAGAAGCCCGCCAAATCCATTTAATTAATAAAGCAGACAACAAAGCCCTAAGCACCAAAGTAAACGCCTCCAGAGGAAAAATCATTTTAACCGACACGGCCATCGGCCTGCAATTACAAGACGGACAAATGCAGCGTATAGACGCCAAAGACCCTACTTCCATCATCGCCGCCAATTTTGATAATTACACCATGAGCATCGCCCTTACCAAAGCAGACCAGCGCAGACAAAGGGTTTCCGAACAAACCACCACGAAGCTCATTCGCCGCATACGTTCTGAATCCTTGCCGGAAGAAACGTTGAATGAATTTCGCACGGAAATCAGCGTGCGCAACGTGTTGGCTCTTTCCCCCATTTTAATGTTGCTGGTCAGCTGTCCGTTGGGGTTTTCGCTGGGGAAACGCTCCAACAAAGGCTGGGGGATGTTGTTTAGTATTGTCATCATTTTCTCATTTTATTTATTAATGACGCTGGGGCTTAGCATTGGTAAAAAATATGCGGCCTTATCTTACATATCCCCGTGTCTGCCGTATTTTGTGGGCGCGGCTGTTGCGAAATATTTATGGAAAAAGAGGCTTAACATCTAATGCCGCGTATTTATTTTTATATCGCCCGTAAGTTTTGGGGGCCGTTTTTGTTTTCCATGGGGGTATTTACCGCCTTGGTAGTGTTGGGGGATACCTTTGAGAAGTTAAAAACCCTCAATAACGGTTACTCCACGCTGGGGGCCGTGCTAAGCTATTCGGCGGCCATGTTCCCCAACTGGCTGGCAACCATTATGCCGGTAGCGTGTCTGCTGGCGGCTATATCGGTAATATCGGAAATGATATCCAACGGGGAATGGACGGCCTGCGTAGCGGGAGGATTTTCCCCCAAGCAGTTATTTATCCCCATTATGGGCTGTATTTTAATTGTAAGCGGCCTGACCATGCTGGTGCAGGAATTTATTGTTCCTCCTCTTAATTTAAAAGCGGAAACCATTTACTATACCCGCATTAAACCCCGGCAGGATTTCAGCATAAACGTGGAACATAATGTGGCAATGAAAATTTCCCCCCGCCAAATGCTGTATGCCAAAACAGTAGATTTAAACGCCGGCAAAATGGAAGATATTTCCATAGACACGTATGATTCTTTATGGAATATTTCTAATCAAATCGTAGCAGACTCCATGATTTGGGACCCGGAACAAAAAAGCTGGATTTTTAAAAACGGAACAAACCGCACCTTCATAGATAAAATGGACACCAAAGAGGAAACTTTCTCCACCGCCACCGCGCCTTTATCCACCGCCCCCCAGGACATGTCCGTCAACCGGGTAGACAGCAAACTGCTAAGCATACGGGATTTAAATAAACGCATCCGCTTTTTTAAACAAAGCGGCTTAGCCTCTTATGAGGCGGAAACGGCCCGCCAGTCCAAACTGGCTACCCCGTTTGTAACGCTGGTGATGTGTTTATTAGGAATGCCGTTTGCCATTAGCGTGCGAAGAAAAAGCAAAATTTTAAATATTTTGGCTTCCTTGGTTATTGCCTTTGTGTTTTGGTGGCTGATTTCTATGGGTACGTCCATCGGGCAAAACGGTTATTTAAACCCGTTTTTAGCCGGCTGGGGGCCGGTATTGTTTTTCTCTGTAGTTGTATTCTTTGAATTTAAGTGGATGAAATTGTAACTTTATCCTAAACAAAAACCCCGGGGCTTAAACACCCCGGGGTTTTTATGTATACAATCAAAGTTACTTCCCCTGCTGCGGCAGCAAGCGGTGAATGGAAGAAAGCAGTTCGTCCGTATCAAACGGTTTAAATAAGATGCCGTCCGCCCCCAAACGCTGGGCTTCGGCCACAATGGTATCCTGCCGCAAGCCGGTGACCATTAATACTTTCACGGCAGGCAAATGTTTTTTCAGTTTAGCCAAAATATCCAAACCGTTTTCCGTAGGAAAGAAAATATCCAGCAGAACAAGCCCCACCCCGCTGCCGTTTATTTTTGAAAATAACTCGGCCGAGCCGCCCGCCTCAAATACTACTTCAAAACCGGACGATTCCAATACATTGCGTATTGCAGAGCGTAATATAACGGAATCATCCACCAACGCTATTTTAAACATACAAACACAAACCCTCTACTTTAAATACGGGCCTACGATCTTAGCCCCAAAATCCAATAACGCCTGGGTATCTTTCTTAACAGCCGCTTCCGCATACACGCGCAGCAAAGGCTCCGTACCGGAAGGGCGGATTAACACCCACTCGTCATTATCCAAGATAATTTTCAAACCGTCTGCCGTGTACAGCTCGGCAATTTTATGGCCGTTTACTTTTTTGGGCAATTTTTTGCGCATTTTTTCCACCACGGCCGCTTTGTCCATGGGTTTGGTGATAGGAAAGTCCTTGCGCAAATAGACGGAAGAACCGTATTCTTTGGCCACTTCCTCACACAGCTGGCTGGCTTTTTTGCCCGTTACCGCCATAATTTCTAAAAACGTAAGCGCCACCAAAAGGCCGTCCCGGTCCGGCACGCTGCCTTTCCACGCATAGCCGCCGGATTCTTCCACCCCAAAGGCGACATCATCCAAAAACATGCGTTCCGCCACATTTTTAAAACCAATACCCACTTCTTCAAACAACATATCATACTTGCGGGCAATACGTTTTAACAAATATCCCATAGAGAAAGTTTCCACCACTTTCCCTTTCAGTTTTTTATTCTTTATCAAATAATCCAAAAGCACCGCCGCCAACACACAGGGGGTAAGATAGGCGCCTTTTTCATCCACTAAAGCCACGCGGTCCCCGTCCCCGTCAAAAGCTACGCCCAATACGGCCTTTTTGGCCACCACTTCTTTCTTCAAATCGGCCAAGTTCTTTTCCACCGGTTCGGGTTGAATACCGTTAAAAGTGGGGTCATGCCGGGCCCGCATAGAAATCACCCGCGCTTGAGGCAATAATTGTTCCATATAGCCGGACGCCGCGCCATACATGTAATCCATCACAATTTTGCCTTTCATGGCTTTGATTTTTTTCATATTCACGCGGGAAGAAATATATTTAAGGTATACGTCCGTTAAATCTTTGCGTTCCGCTTTTTGCCCATATAAAGACAAAATGGTATTTTGGTCCAGCAGTTGTTCCACCTCTTTGGTAACGCGCACCGGGGCGGAGCCTCCGGCCAGCTTAATTTTTATGCCGTTGTAATTGGCCGGGTTGTGGCTGGCCGTAACCATCACCGCCAGCCAAAATTTAGAAAGCGTTAAGCAGCTGGCTACCGGGGTGCTGACAGGCCGGTCCGCCAGAATAACGTCTATTTTATTGGAACGAAATATGGAAGCGATGGTATCGGCAAACATGTCCGACATAAAACGCCGGTCATACCCTACAAAAATTTTAGAGGTTTTTCCCTCCTCTTCCGCGGGGGCGTTTTCATTAATAAAATCGGCAAGTGCCTGCGCCATGCGGCGCACATTGGCAAAAGTAAAATCCCAGGCGATAATTCCTCTCCAGCCGTCCGTACCAAACTTGATGTCAGTTGCCATAAAATCTCCTTAAAATATAGTCATTTCCGCGTAGAACAATAAAAAAGTGGAGGTGGGGGGATTCGCACCCCCGTCCGAACATCTTCCCCGCCAAGGCGCTACAAGTTTAGCTCTGCTTGTTGAACCATACCCTAAGCGCAGAGCGGCAAGAATATGGTTTGTTCCGTTTGTCTTACGCACGGGAAGACGAAACACGCCGCCCGTGCGGCATTTCACATGATGACCGTGGCCTCTTAGCGTGTGAAAAGCGCCAAGAGCACGGTGGGACTAAGCGTTAGCCCAAGCAACATTGCTGTTGTTAGTTATTTTTTTGGCCCTATTTTAGCCGGCCTGGCCAACCGGCACTTGCTCCCAGGCGGCAACAGATACCCGTCGAATCTATTACACCCCCGTAAAACGGAAATTTTCAGAGAACCCTTACCTGCAAAAAACGGTATTATATTGTATCATTTTCTTATAACAATTTTTCGTTGGAAAGGCAATAACAGCATGATGTATACCACCACCAAACCCACCCTGTATTTAATTGACGGTTTAAATATGGTAAGAAGTTTTTTATACGAGTTTTCCCGCACGGAAGAGGAAGTAACCGCCGATTTTATTGATTTTTTGGAAGACATGTCCTGCCTGGAACAATACGCCATGCACGAGTACAACATCATTTTTGACGGTTCTTTCCGCCCCGTGGGCCCCCTGTACCGCGCCGGCGTGCATATTGAATTTTCTGAACAAAACACCGCTGACCAAATTATTTACGAAAAAGCCTGCTTCTTGCACGCAAGCGGCAAACGCGTTATTGCCGTGACGGACGACCGGGAACTGCAAAACGCCCTAAAAAAAGAAGGGGTAAAAACCTTGTTTTGCCAAAAATTTTACCGTTCTTTTAAGCGTTTTGATAAATAATCCATAAAAAAATGCACAAGACCTTCTTTTTTTGTTAAAATAATAAACAGTTAAGGGCTGGTGGCGGAATGGCAGACGCGACAGACTTAAAATCTGTTGGCCGCAAGGCCGTGGGGGTTCAAGTCCCCCCCTGCCCACTCTTTTTATTACTCTTCCTTTGAGGTGAGCCATGTTGGAAGACATTAACAGAACGTTTGCCAAATGTTTTGGTTGGGTTTTTACCGTACTGCCAATGGGGCTCAAATTCTTTGCCGTATTGGCATTAGTAGCTTGTATTTTTGCTTTGATTAATCTGCGCGCATTGGGTTTCTTATGCGCGTTGCTGGCCGTTTTTTGCGCGTTTTTCTTTCGGGATCCCAAAAGAAACGTTTCTTTTACGGAAGATGAAATAGCCTCCCCGGCGGACGGCACCGTTTTAAGCATTCAAACGGAAGAGGACCCAAACTCCGTCGTTATCCGCATTTTCCTTTCTATTTTTGACGTGCACGTGCAATATTCCACCATTAACGGCAAAGTGGGTGATATTTTTTACAACAAAGGCACTTTCCTTTTTGCCAATAATCCCGATGCCGTTAAAAACGAACGCAATTTAATTCAAATTTTCCGTCCTAACAGCGATAAATTCGCCCATGTGGAACAAATTACCGGCGCCATTGCCCGCCGCATTGAGTGCTGGGTAAAACCCGGGCAGGATATTAAAATAGGGGAACACCTGGGGCTGGTGCGCTTTGGCTCCCAAGTGGCGGTATACTTACCTAAAAACTCCGTGCGGGTTATGGTAAAAGAAGGGCAAAAAGTACAAGGCGGGTTAACCGTGCTTGCCCTTTGGAAATAAGCGCGAGGTTTAAACTATGGCAGAAGATATGCAGCCTGAACAAAAACAAGAAAATAATGTGGTAGACCGCCTAAAACATACGGGGGCAATCACGGCCCCTTCTTTATTTACCTTAGGTAATTTGGCGTGCGGATTTTTTTCTATCTTGGCAGCCGCAAAAGGCAATTTTGCGCAGGCGGGCTGGCTTATTTTGGTAGCCGCCGTTTTTGATATGTTTGACGGACGCATTGCCCGTTTACTGGGTACGGAAAGCAGCTTTGGGGTGGAAATGGACTCTTTAGCCGATGCCGTGTCTTTCTGCACCGCCCCGGCTATGCTGATGTACTTTTTTGTACTGCATGAACAACCTTTATGGGGCGCACCCATTGCCTGCGTATATGCTTGTTTTGGCGTATTGCGTCTGGCGCGTTTTAACGCTATGGCCCATGCGGGGGAAGGCTCCAAAAAATATTTTTCCGGCTTGCCGGTGCCCGCGCCGGCGGCGCTACTGGCTTCTTTTGCCATTTCTTACAGCATTATGGAAGGCAATATGGGCGGGCATAACCTGCGCCTGGTAACCCATTACCTGCCGCATTTATACAATTTTGTATGGTTTGCCATGCTGATTTTATCTTTGCTGATGGTGTCTAACGTACCCTACGCCGCGTTTAAAGCCAAACGCGAAAAACGCCTCAGCGTATGGACGTTGCTGCTGTTGGTATTTTTGGTGGTATTATTAATCCGCTACCCGCAGGACGTCATTTTAATTGTATTTTCTTCTTACGTTATATTTGGGCTGCTGGCCCTGCTGTATAGGGCTTTCCGCGGAATAAAAACGGAAAAATAAAAGATTTCAAACCAAATAAATATCCCCCGGCGTAGCCGGGGGTTTTTCACAATACGGGCATAGCCCTCACTCTACTAGCTACTACTTTAAGTAGTTTCCACTACCTGTCATT